>DIQT01000012.1:6234-13344 GCA_002427365.1 Caryophanales bacterium UBA5455 | reverse complement strand
AAAGATTACCGATGAAGGTTATGTCGAACAAGAACTTATTGAATAGCTATTAAATAAAGACAAAAAACGGATGATGGAGCAATCCATCATTTTTTTAATCTTTTTTTTACTTGTTTTCTTTATCTTTTTTATTAATCTTGCAATAATATAACTATGAAAAAAGAACTCCCACCAATTATTTTCTTTACACACGGCTATATCGCTACGGAAGACGCGTTTATGAAAATGAGCGACCTCTTAGTTAGTAATTACGCAGATGCGTTTTTTGAAGCGCCATTTTTAAATTTAAACGGGTTACTCCTTAGTGAAGAAAAAACCTTTACAAGTATTAAAGCGGGTAAAGAAATTGAACATAATATTAATAACGTAGTTGAACTAAGTTTAGCTAATCCAACAAAAGCAATCTTATGTCGGTTACGCTTATGTGGGGCGACTGGAAGTAGCGATGTTAATCTTCAAGTAAGTCGCTTACGCTATTTAATTGAACACCTTGTTCCCTTCCTCCACGATAAACGTCCCTTTGTTTTAATTGGTCATTCTCAAGGCGGACTTGTTAATTTATTAGCAACAACGTATCTTGATGGCATTATTGATCAAGTTATCTCAATAAGTACACCATACCGTGATGTTCAATCAATTAAAGAAACATTAGTGTTAGCGAAGTTAAGTAAGAAAAGCATTGCAATTCTTGAACACTTTGCTTCGTTTACGTTTGGCAAGATAAGTCACACGACACTTGAAGAGCTTCTTCAAGGTGTATTTATTTTTGGTGATAATAAATTAACGAATTTAATTAAAGACCGCTTCAAAGAAATGGAAAACCGTCCACGTTTAGACGTCATTTGTGGGGTAGCGGGTATTTTTAATGGCTCGGTCTTTAACTGGCGAAGAGCATATGATGGCCTTGTTACCGTTAGTGAACAACAAGATATTGATTATGATGAACGGCATATCTTTAGTGAAGTTTCGCTTCCTTGCCTTGAAGATAACCGGAAACTCATCAATGCTTCAACGAGGTGTTTAAACTGTAGTGAATGTAAATTACCCGAATTTAATTTCCGTTATATTCTAAAAGATCTGCGGAATAAAGTTTCCGTTGATGATTTAACGTTTGATATTATTAATAGCGGCTTCCAAGCGATTAAACACCTTCCAATTCCCAAAGAAAAAGAAGATTCCGCAACATATAAAATCTTTTATGAAACATTTGATACATTATATAACCACCAAAACATCTTATTCCAACCTGAGGTTGCGGATAAAATTGTTGAAATCTTAGTTAAACAAGATTTATTAAGTTTAAAGAAAAACGGCGAATAATTACTCGCCGTTATTTTTTTTATTCATCAGCGTACGAATCAAAATAGCCTTGAATATATACAACTGGGGTTCCTTTATCACCACTTCCGGAAGTTAAATCCGCAAGAGAACCTAGCAAATCCGTTAAGTGTCTTGGTGTTGTTCCTAAATCACTAGCGGGCTTTTGCTGGTGTTTTTTAATATATTGTTTCATTTTTTCTTCGGCTTCAACCCCGCGTTTATCTTTAAGCGTGGTATCTGCAATTAGTTTAAATTTACTTTCATGCGGCGATCCTTCTAAGCCAGGTGTATAAAAGGGAGCGACAACAGGGTCTGCAAGTTCCCAAATTTTAGAAACGGGATCTTTAAACGCCCCATCACCAAATACTAATACTTCCACGATTTTGCCATACTTCTTATAAAACCGTTGTTGAATATCTTCGACTACTTTTTGACCATCACGTGGGAAAAGTTTTAATAACCCTTCACTTGCGAAGTTCGATCCTAATAAACCATATGTTGGGTGATACCCACTTCCATTAATGGAACTAGTAAGTAAATCATCTAATCCTAAGATAATTTCACCTCCATTTGAGCGTAAAACTTCTTTTGTTTGAAAGCGCGTATGAATATCTGCGACAATTACTTGGTTCGTATATTTTAAAATTGTTAACGGGTTATTCGAAAAGATAACTTTGATGTTTCTAGCAGCCTTTCGATACATTTGAGGATAATCCATCTTCGTAATTGGATGAAGGAGTTTCTCACCAAATAAGGCACGAAATTCTTCTTCTGAAAATTCATCAGTGCTTATATTAATTTCTTGATGTCGAAGCGCTAAATCATCGACAAAACTATTACCAACTTCGTCACGGGGATAAGATAATTGAACAATTAATTCGTCAACGCCTTCCGCAATCGCGCTTAAAACACCAAGCATGCGGTTTCGACTTAAAATCGGGAAAACAAAGCCGACCGGGCCAGACGGAAACTTGTTCCGCACATCAATTTTAATTGCTTCGGTTGAAGCATAATTACCTTCCGCACGTGCCACAATTGACTCCGTTAACGCGATAACATCGTGGTCTTTTACTTCGAGCGCTCCATTATCAACAGCGCGAAAGATTGTTTCACTAACAACTTCCGCTAAATTATCACCCGAATGAATTATTGGCATCCGCACACCGCGGACAACACTTCCAAAGTAACGCATAATTTTTCCTCCTTTGACCTTTCATAAATAAGAACTTATGATTGAGGCTTCTAATAAACTCATCCATCTTAGAACACCTTTTATTATACCAAAATTTATCAGTTTCTTAAGGGTAAATAGAAGCGTTCTATTCGTGTTTTGCTTATGAAACGATATATTTCTACTTGAATAAAATAAGTTGTTAAGGTTATACTATACTTATCGAAAGGAAAATACATAATTTCCACGCAAAATAGAAAGGGAGAAAATGACAAACGATAATCAATTGTTTGAGCCTGTTAAGCTTTACAAAAGTGAGTTAAAGCAATTACACGCCGAGAACACAAAAAACTATTTTGAAGATTTGGTCAAGACAACGGGGGTTGATGAAGACGCAAACAAAGAAACGGTAAAAAAAATAAATAACACAATCGCGAAGATTGAACGGGAAGAAAAGCTTTTAAAAAAACAAAAGGGAATTCGTGGCTTTTTAATTTTCCTAACTATTGTTTTTGGTTTAGTTGCAGCGATTTTTGGTTTTCAATTTTATGAACCTGTGTTAGGACTTGAGTTATGGGTTAACATTCTTGTCTTCGTGCTTGCGCTGATCATCTTTATTTCATTAATTGTTGTGATTGTAAAAGTGTCTAATACAATGATTAAGCGAATTAATGAACGGATTGCGGACTTAGTTAAAATTAAAAACAACTTAATTGATGAAGCATACGCGCAACTATATCCGCTTAATTCCTATTATGACTATGGTATATCAAATGAACTATTTGAAAAGACTGTTCCATTAATTAAAATGGATCGGTATTTCAATATTAAACGATGGGACTATTTAGTTAGTAAATATAACTTAGGTGAATATGGAAGAAACGAATCCGTCTTAATTGTTCATACCGGCGAAATCGTTGGTAACCCGTTTGTTATTAACCGGGTCTTAAGTCAAGATGTTGGATCTAAAACATATACAGGTAGTTTAGTTATTACGTGGGTCGAAACATATTATTCCGATGGCAAAGCGTATACAAGAACGAGAAGCCAAACCTTAACAGCGTCCGTTACAAAACCAATTCCTATTTATAGCACTGATACATATTTAATTTATGGTAATGAAGCTGCGGAACGATTAAACTTCTCGCGTCATGCCGGTAACATCCATCAAAAGAATGAAAAAGAATATCGACACTTCATTAAAAAGATGGAAAAAGAAATTGAAAAAGAAGCAGAAAAGAGTACCCGGAAAGGTGGAACATTTAATCCAATTAGTAACCTTGAATTTGAAGCCGTTTGGGGCGCCTTTGACAGAGATGATGAACAACAATATCGACTTCTTTTCACCGCATTAGCGCAGCGGCAACTTACAAGCTTATTACGTGATGACACCGTTGGCTATGGCGATGACTTCGACTTTTGGAAACGGCGCAACTTAAACTTTGTCCGACCAAACCACTTACGCGGTGCAGATATTGCTGATAATCCCGAACGATATATCCATTACGATTTATCCGTATCACGGGCTATCTTCAATAACTATAATAACAATTACTTCAAACAAATCTTCTTCACGATGGCGCCGCTCATCTCAATTCCGTTATATCAACAATATGAACCACAAGAATATATTTACCGTGATATTTATCCATCCTATGCGGCGATGTGGGAACATGAAGAAATAGCGAACCGCTTCGATATCGACTTACTTCGTCACCCTGAATCAATTACGGAAAACATCTTAAAAACACGTGTTGTTAGTTCCGGTGATAACATTGATGAAATTGAAATTACCGCTTATGGCTTTAGAGGTGAACCACGAACCGATTATGTTCCTGTTCATGGTGGTGATGGTTATACCCATCAAGTCCCGGTTCATTGGATAGAATATATTGCTGTTAGTAATACCACAAACGCAATTGTTAAAGTTGCTGAAGAAAATACAACATATCAAGACTTTAGAAAAGGACTTGATCCAAACTCATCCTGGGCGGATGCGTTTAAGAAATTAGTCGATGATGGACACGCCCAATATTCTAAATCGTTAATTGGCATGTTAGTCGCGGGTAGACTCTCTAACGAAGAACGAAGAGTATACTCGATGCTAAAAAAGCCAAGTGATGATAAAATTTAACCATAATGATAAAGGAGAATAATCTATGGCAAATGAATTAGATGAAATCACGGGACCAGTAAGAGCTGAGGGTCGTGATGTAAACGTAATCGAACGTCAAATCGAAATTAAAGTTGGTGTTGGCTCAACAATCTTTGAAGTCATGTTGTGGGTTTTAGGAATTATTCCTGGTATCGTTTTCTTAGTTAAGAAAATCAAAGCGAAAAACTACCTCCAACAACTTCAACAACGGTTACAACGTGATGCTTCCCAAATCGATAACTATCTTGAACAACGGGTTGTCATTTTGCAAAACGTTGTTGGCTTAGTTACCAAAGCAGTTGACTTAGACAAAGATACAATGACTGCGATTGCCGCTTACCGCGGTGGTGGCGCGCCCCAAAGTGATGGACAACGTAATGAAGTTTCCACTGAACTTGATAGCGCCTTCTCACGCATTAACGTCGCCTTTGAAGCGTATCCTGATTTAAAGGCCCACGCCCAAATCGCTAGCGCAATGCAACAAAATAACTACCTCCAACGCGAAATTACCGCCGCTCGTGAAGTTTATAACGACACCGTAGCGCAATGGAACCGCGCCGTCGTTACTTGGCCAACCAAAAAGATCGTCGCTGCTCGGGCTGGCTACACAACAAGAATTCCGTTCTCCACAAGTGCGGAAGTCAAACAACAAGCTCGCGCCACATTCTTTTAAAGCGAAGTTAAAGCAAATAAAAAAGGCAACGGTTAATAACTGCTGCCTTTTTTCTTTTCCTTAAATTTTAGTTATTGTAACTTTTGCTTCACTTGGATTAACACTTGTAACACTAATTTCATAATTAATTCTTGTTCCATCATTGAAGCGAATACCATTATTTCTAACGAAGCCACTATTCTTCTTATCGTATTGCGAAGGGATAAACTTATCACCCGCGTAGAAGAGGAAGGAATCATCCGCATAGACACCTGGATTATTAACTAAGCGATTGCCACCATTAGGTTCAATTAGATGAATTAATTTATAATCATCTTCTTTTTCGGGGTCACTAGAATTACTCATCGCGATATATGGATAATAATTATTACCAACATTTAAGGTTTTTGTATAACTAACTAATTCGCCCGTTTGGTTATCGTATTTTCCTAACCGTGAATCAACGTGATAAAGTTTTAAGCCGGCCTCAGTAAACGTTGAAAGTCCGTTACTAGGATAGCCATTAAGGTCCTTAACGTTTAATCCCGTTGGGGTATAAAACTCTATTAATAAATATTCATCAAACGCTGTCTTATTCCAACTATCATTAATCACAACGAGGTCACCGGGCACTAACGTCATTTCCGTAACACTTTCTGTTCCATCAATGTAATATGGAAGTTTCCAATCAAGCGCCATCTTTGAATATCCGTTATGATCACCGATATTATAATCCATCATATCAACGCCGCCTAACGCACCCCAATCATCTTCTGTATATGTATAGTAGTCATCTAAGCCAAGAATATGACCGGATTCATGAATGTATGTATGCGCGTCAATTTTATAATCGCCATACCCTTCAAACATGAAATAAATACTTGCCCAGGCATAGTTAAAGGGAGCGGGTGAATTAACATCATCATCTTCCATATAATATGAATCATAATCAAAGAATTGATACGCCCATAAGGAAGAACCTTCGCTTGTACTATAATTCGCCATATACACCATAAAGACCGCATCAATAAAGCCGTCTTTATTTTGATCAAATTCGCGTAAATCGATTGTGCCCTTGGCTTTTATATCTTCAATTGCGTTTTCTAGAATTGTCCATGTTGGATCATAATATTCAGCATTTTCTGGATCACGCACTTGTGATAATTGTTCAAATGTTGTTGTGGAAATACCAGTTTGATAAAAGGGCGCGACTTCGCCTTCAATAATTAAAGAACCCCCGCTACTTTTATAATAGTAACTTCTTAATGATTCCCATTCAGTATCTTCGCTACTACCAAAGAAAGCATTATGAATCTTATCGTGAACTTGATTACGCGTTAAGTTCTTATTAATGTTTTCCGCTTTAGCGTTTTTAAATTCAACCGGAATAACTAAAACTTTTTGGGTTCCAATTGAAGGTAAAAAATATTCTTCCGTTGCTGCATGATAGTCAGCTGCTGTAAAAGTAAAGTTATTTACTTTATGGTAGCCCGCTCCTTCATGAACACTCGCCGCTGGTTCAAGAGTTGGAAGCGCGCCCATTTCCTTCTTAGGCAACGTTTCACTATTTTGATTATTTTCCCCATTTGAAGCGTCAATCTCACTACTTGAGTTATCAGAATTTGGGTTAAATGGGCCAAACGAAAACTCGCATCCGGTAAGGGTTAGTGTTAGACCAAGGAGAAGCGGAATCATTTTACTTTGTTTCATTGTTATATCCTTCAATTCGTTTATGAATAAACATAAATATACACTATATTATAAATTAAATAATGATAATGATTAACTTATTTTACTTTATTATTTAAAAAC
>DIQT01000012.1:0-6063 GCA_002427365.1 Caryophanales bacterium UBA5455 | reverse complement strand
CGCTTACGCGGGTCTTCGATTATTTATTTGGTCGATTTGAAATTTCCGGCATTCCGATTAAATCAAAGTTACTTGATGTAATCCGATATGTATTAGTGAGGTTTCCTTCAATCTGGAGAGGGTTCGTGAAGAATAAATCAAGTGCACCTTTAACCCGAACACTAAGTAAACTTGTTATGTTTAAATGCATATGAATTTTTGAGAAATTATTAATTGCTTCCGGATTATAAAATTCAACTTCGCGGGGAGAAACTAAATTAATAATTAAATTTCTTCGTTGCGTTACTTCGTTATAAAGTAAATATGATTGCGATTCTTTTAAAGGTTCACCAGGGAAGAACCGGAACTTTTTATCAC
The DNA here is from genome assembly GCA_002427365.1 of Caryophanales bacterium UBA5455. GTDB lineage: Bacteria > Bacillota_I > Bacilli_A > RFN20 > CAG-826 > UBA5455. Next base: position 5,706 of record DIQT01000012.1, on the reverse strand, counting down.
CACGCGTAAAGCGAAGTTCATCAAAGGAAATTGAAGAAACATATTTTCCTTCAATGACTTGGAAAGGAATTTTAACGGAAACAAATAAATAGTTTTCAGGATGAATGGCTACGTCTTTTTCATCAACACCATTTAAGAACATATGATAAGCGGCTTCCCCATTAATGACAAATTCATTAATATAGTTGCTACTTTCTGGATAAATTAACATCCGGTCCATACATTCAATAATTGAATAGTTCGTCGAGGCAAACACCATGTTCCGTTCTTTTTCCGCGCGGATGTTGGCGTCATCATTAATTAACATATTTGTTCTATTATTCCAATAAATTAATAAACTAAATAATGTACTTGAAACAAACGTTGCAATCGAAATAAATAGGGCTGCGGAGCGAACACCAAGCGTTAAGTCTTCTGGTTTAACAACATCACGGGCGAGGAAGTAAAAAACCGTAATAAAAATTACTGATCCTAAAGAACCGATTAAGGTAAGAATTAAAATTATAAGGACAAGCCGATTACCATTTTTTTTCATTGCGTTTCTAAAATAGTTACTTAACTATTCTTCCTCCACTTCTAATAATTAGTATAACATTTTAAGGGATTATTTAATGTTTTTCAACATAATTAGTAGTTTAACTAAGCATTAGCTTAATTATAACTTGAAATTACACGTCTTTCTTCAATAATTTAAATTTAATCGCGACAAAAGGCGGCTAAATTAGATACTTATTTATTGTTCTTCGTTATCTTCGCTTTTAGTGTCATTTGCTTCAACTAGCGGCTTTATTTCTTCTTCTTTTGGTGGTTCAACGACTTCCACGACGGTATCTAGCGCTTCGCTTCCTTCGCCTTCTATGGCTATTTCTTTTCGTTCTTTAATTTCGCCCACAATTAATTTAATAATTAAATAAACAATCACAATATTAATAACGACTAAGCCAAACATGATTGGATCATTAAACCCCGCTTTTTCCGTAAGAAATAAACTTACTTTACCAACATACGGTAATGATCCACTAACAACACCAACAACGGCATCAAAAGATACCCAATCCGTTAATTCATCATCATCTTCGGCGATTGTTACATACCATTTGTCGTATGTTCCATCGGGTAATGTTTCATCTTCAAGGTGCGCTAAATGTTTATCCCAGTTGCCAGCTTCATGAGGCATTGTCCGAAAGAAATACACTTCACCGCTTTTGTCAATTTCCGCAACATGGTGGGTAAATTCACTATCAAGCTTAACTTGTTTATCATCCGTTGTAAGAGCGCGACCAATTGCTTGAAAAGTAATAACATCACCTTCCACAATCTTATCTTGATCTTTATACGTTAAGAAAACAATATCACCGCGGTTATACATCGGAGTCATTGAATAAGACCGAACAACATAACTTTTATAGCCAAAAATTCCTAAGGTTGACTTAGGAAAAAAAGCATCGATTAAAATGTACGCACCAAAGTAGATTAAAAAAATGTAACCTAATATTTTAAAAACTAATTTTATAATTTTCTTTGTTTTTGATTGCTTTTTTTCGGTTCCAATAACTACTTTTTTTTCTTCAACGACATTAACTTCATTATTCATCTTTGGTAAATTCATCCCCAAAAATACGTTTTTCTGTATACTTGTTAGCTTTTTCAATTGAGTTATATGGATTGAACCGTAAGATTAGTCCGTAGTTCGCAAAATAAATCATCATCGTAATTAATGTAAAAGAAATAAATAAGTGGGCAATATCTCCTTGTCGGTTATATAAATATTTACCAAACCCATTCGCATTACGAACAAAATAATATTCAATATCTTCTAATGAGTAATCATAGTTTGTTGCTTCAATATTTGGAAAGAAACTAAGCGTAAATGTATTATCTTCCTTAACAGTAATAATTTCTGCTTTTAAATATAACCTTTCATATTCTTCTTCACCAAGTTCATATCCTTGCGTTTTATTAAATGTTTCACGTGTTACTAGCACCTTAACATTTTCTTCGATTTTTTCTTCTTTTAACCGTTTTGCGCTAACAATAACGCCTTGTCCATGATAAACACCTGATTCGGCGGTTTCTATTAATTCAACGGCTTGAAGGTGCGTTACACCACATAAACCAAAACCAATTAAAGGTGTTGCGACCGCATGAACAGAAATTAAAAAAGCAATCGCTAAACCCACATCTAAAACCGCGGCAATTATTTTATTTTGCCGAGGTGCGTATGACTTTTTCACTTTATTTTTCGCCACAATTATTTCCCCTAAAATAACTTTTATTTATTTTTCTTCTTCATTTACTTTTTCTTCAGTTTCAACAACTTCCGCGTCGATAACTGGTCCAACGCTTTCTGGCACGACCTTTTCGGGTTTCTTAACAACATAAATAATTAACGCGACAACGACAACGATAATAACTAAGAAGACAAGACCAACCCATGATCCGAAGAATCCCGTAATCATGCCTAGTCCCTTAACACTATAAGTTGCTTCACCTAAATACATACTTTCGGTAACTGGCCATTGTTGTTGTGCGCCACCAGAAGAGACGATATATGAGATTGCCCCATCTTCGCCAACTAGTTTTGTCGCAATTGTATAGGATTTTAACCCATCAGCATTCTTGCCATATCCAGTTACATTAAAGATAATGTGTTGCCCGGCTACTAATTCTTCAAACGGCGTCTTTTTCGTTACCACTAAACTATTTACTGAAAAGGTTGAATCCATACCTGTAAAGGTAGAAAAACTCGCAACACCAAAAATTTTATAAGATAAGCTAGGAATATAGAGAAATGTAATCATCAAAAATAGAATCGCAACAATTACTGCAATCAAAACAATTTGTAAAAGAAGGTGTTGAATGTCTATCTTATTCGAACTCTTTTTGTCTTTAAAGCCAGCCATATAAGTTTCCTCTCATATTTAATTAATTGTCTTAATAAGTATACCGATTTTCATTGATTTTAACAAGTAAATGAATGAAATTCGTAGGTGTCTTGCTATTTTTTTAAGTATATTTCAAATTAAGCCCCTTATGCAAAGATAAGGAAATATATATCTGCAACTTTTTATGCTATTTTTTCATGTTTTGAGCGCAAAAGCGTTGTATAAAAAAGATGAGCATCCCCATCTTTGTTATTGAATACCTTTAAAAAGTTTAGGAGTTTAATAAAAGTAGCAATATAACTAGCAATTTTTTCATTATTGTCGTGACTACCTTTAAACTATTACCAAACACATTAAAATTAGCACAAAAATCGTTTATAGTTGCCATCATGCTATCCCTGTAAAATTATTATGGGCAGTGTTTATTTGCCACATACTCTAAACGAAGTAAAAAAGACCTAAGAATATTTCCTAGGTCTCTTATTAATTTTATTCTACCTTTTAGTAAGTTCATTTGCTTGAATTCAAACAATACTCACTTTGCTTCAAATAATCTAAATATTTATTTTTTAAAATAATTCGTCAGCCTTAACACTAAAGTTTAACGCTACGTTAACGTTGGTTCCCGCAATTGCGTCATACGCCGCTTTGTCAGCAGGTACATCTAAAGTGAATTTAAAGGTAACTGTGTTTGTGCCATGTAACGCAATAACACCTTTACCGTCGGCGTCGGAGTCTGAATATGAAACTGTAACCTTAACTAAGGTGTTAGAAGGAGTGGCAGTAGCGGTTAATACACCTGTGCCTATAGAACCCTCATATTTACCATTTGTGTTATCCCATGTAACTACATAATCAAATTCAACGAATTCGACTTCGTCAGTTGCTTCTGCAAATCCTTTAGGAACTAAGGTATATGAGGCTCCAGCAACTGTAGAAATAGTAACTTTTGTTTCAACATTTGCAGCTGTACCAATAGTAACGACGTTACTTCCGGTTGTGCCTGCATCTAGAATAGCGCCTTGCCAGTAAGCAAATGTTCCACCAGCGCTAACGACGCCTAATAAGGCTAATAAGGCAATAGTAAGTTTTTTGTTTGATTTTCTTTTCATGTTTATATTTTCCTCCTATATAATTTTTGAAATTAACATGTAAGTGAATTAATGTCTGGATAATTAATTCTGTTCGGCTATGAGATTGATACCAAATGTGACTTTTGAGCCCGCTACCAGATTATAAACATTTTTGTTTTCTGGCTCTCTTAGGAAGAATAATAATCTCACGTTTACTTCTTCATTTCCTAAATTAAACTTCACACTTCCGTCTTCGACTTTTTCGCCCGCTACTTCGATTTCCGTATAAACTAAGTTATGTTCGTCCTTCTTACCATTGATGAGAATGTTTTCAACACTCAACTCGACATTGTAGGTGATACCATTTAGTAAGGACATGCCATCCCAAGTGACTTTCACATTCAATTCAAGTTCGTCGGTTTCATTTTCACCAACAGCGAAGTTCTTCGGGACTAACTTTTGGTTAGGCTCTTTTTGGGTAACAACACCACTTATTTTAGCGTTGCCTTTACCTTGAAGAACTTGGACGATATACAGAGTGTCGCGGATTTTAATAACTTCCGCATAATAAGATCCAGTTAGCGCGAGCGTTAATGTCATAAACATTAACAGTAATCCAACTAGAATTATCTTTTTTGGATATAGTTTCTTTCCTTTATACAAGTATACCCCCCCCTCCCCTTTGTCTCTTGCTCATTTCCAGTTTTTATAACTTTGGATTCGTTATTAAAAACCTCATTATTTTCCTGTAATGAGGTAGGTATATTATATATGGTTTGTAAATTAAGTCAAATATAAATGCTCTCCAATTTTCACACATTTTCATTATTTTTTGGTTAAGTAGTGTTTTGTAGCATTATGACTAAGTTTTTCAAAATATCTAATTATCTTTTCTCAAATTTAAGTTAATCTTATTCTTATAGAAAAAACCGCATGAACACTACATAATTTTATACTTGCCTTTTTGATTGGCTTTTTATTTTACGAAATTTAATCATTTTGTTTATTTAAAAATATAACTACTTAAGATATATTATTTTTTACATTTTATTCAAACTAATATTTACAATTAAGGATGTTTTATTTAGAAAATCTACTATATATTTTTTGCTTTTATTTAGTGTTACACTTCTCCTATTAGTCTTTCCTATACTAATAAATCAAAATAATAATATATTCATCTAGTCAGGTTAAACATAAATAACCGCAAACAAAAAGGCACCAATCACGGTACCCATATTCTTTATTGATAGGTTACTATCAATTTGAGCTTTTCTTGGTGGAGATGCGGAGAGTCGAACTCCGGTCCAAAGATAGTTCCACACTAGTGTCTACAGCTTATTCGTTTTGTTTATTTAACTCGTGTGATGTAAACGACAAACAGTCACGAGCGAGGTTAATTAGTTTTCGACGAATGACGCTTAACCGTCATCATCCGCTTAGCCTTTTGTTATGACACTCTGATCAACGCGAGAAAGACTAAATCCGTTGGGAGCGACGCCTGGCCCGTTAGGCCCTACCTTGTAGCGCTATTAATTAAGCGAATGCGTAATTTTGTGTACTGTTGCCAGATACTTGTTTGTTAGTGATTACGTCACCACACGGCTGCAACTAATGCCAAACCGAATCCCTGTCGAAACCATGACATCCCCAAGATTCTAAGGCTTGAATAATATACCATTACACAGTGGTTTTTGCAAGGAAAATCGTCTTGTCATCTTATACTGATAATTGACAAAGTAAAATCC
>DIQT01000021.1 GCA_002427365.1 Caryophanales bacterium UBA5455 | reverse complement strand
CAAATCCGCCGTTATCAAAATGGGGCGAAGTGTTTGGTGATTATACGATTGCAAACGCAATTATCGACCGATTGGTTCATCATTCACACATTATTAAAATTACCGGTCAATCTTATCGCATTAAAGGAAAACTACTGTTAGAAAATGACGAGGACTAATCCCCGTCATTAACCTACATTTCTAACCGCTAAAAAACGACATATTCTAATTGACATTTACATCTCTAAATGAAATATTATTCTTATTAGTTTTTTAGCTAAGTGAGTCATTGCTACACGATGGTGTTTACCTTCAAGTTTTTTCTTGGTGTAATAGTCATAAAAAGTTTGAATACATCTGCAATAACTACGCTTTTTGCATTTGTTGCAAACCATTAATGGTTTTAAACACTTATCGTTATTTATATACTTAAATCTTGCATTACGTTGAAACTCACGTGTAATCGAAAAGATGGAGCGCTCCATTTCTTGCGCAATTTAACTAAATGATAAATTTCTTTCTAATAATATTTGTATCGCGATTTTTTAGAATACACTTAACTTAGGTTACCAATTCAAAAAACCTCCTTTCTAGCAAGGAGGGCCTAAGTAAATTGTAAACGGTATTTATTTTTATTGGTAAATTTCTTTTTGCAATCAGTCTGTCACTTAACTTTTAAGTTTTTCTTTTATAAAATTAATTATAAATAGTGTATTTCTCGCCTCATCATCATATAATTAAAAATAGAAATCTATCATTAATGGTAGTAAACAAAATATATTTATAATAATTAAATAGGAGTATTGTTATGAGCAAAAAGAAAATGAAAAAGCCTTTAAAGATTACCCTCATTAGTGTTGGTAGTGTCTTACTTGTTGTAATTCTCGTCGCGATTTCTTATTTAGGTTATGTTATTGGTTCATATAGTCGTATTGGTGATATCGCCTTAGAAGTAAATAATAACCAAACCGCAACAATTAAGAGTAGTGACATCGATAGTAAAAGTTTCAAAATCACTACCTATAATATTGGCTTTGGGGCCTATGAACGCGATTATAGTTTCTTTATGGATAGTTCCGTTTTTAAAGAAGAATATGTTGCTAGCCAAGGAAGAAAGCAAACAACCGGTAAGCACGCTCATGCTTTAAGTAAAGAACGCGCGTTATTTAACACAAATGGCGCGTATGATACGATTTTAAAAGTTACTGATTTAGATTTTGCGCTTTATCAAGAAGTTGATACATCATCAACAAGATCGTATAAAGTAAACCAAGTTGAAATTGGTAATGAAAAACATGCGGGATACGCAAGTGTCTATGGCGTTAATTATCATTCTGCTTATTTAGCCTATCCCTTTAATGAACCAATTGGTAAATCAAATTCAGGAATATCAACCTATTCAAAATATAAAATTGCCGACGCTAACCGGTATGAATTTAAAATTACGGATAGTTTCTTTGGAAAGTTTTTTGACTTAGATCGCTCCTTCACCGTTAGTGAAATTGCGATTGAAGGATCAACGCAAAAGCTATATATCTTTAATGTCCATATGTCTGCTTATGATGAAAATGGTGTTGTGCGGAAAGTCCAACTTCAACAACTAAAAGAAGCATATAAATTAGCCCGTGATATTGATGGCGAAGATAACTTCGTAATTATTGGTGGCGACTTTAACCATGACTTAGTTATTGATAATCCTTTAACAAGTACCGAATATAAAAACAATTTCTTTAACGCTCAAGAAACCGATGGGCTAAATACCGATTGGTACAATTATTTGCGGCTTAATCCAAGTTTAGACGGCCAAACCGTAACAAACTTATGGGGTGAAGAAGAAGTATATCAATACGACTTTAAAGATACTGATATAACTGCCCATGGGCCAACAAATTACCCAACATGTCGTGATGCTTCGATTAACTTTCTCGATAAAAATGAAAACGGTATTATTGATAACTTTATGGTTACAATTGATGGATTTCTTGTTAGTGATAACATTGAAGTCGTAAGTATCGAAACGCTTGATAGTGCTGGTAGTGTTTACCAACAAGAAAATTTACTTGAAACGGATCCGCGGTATGGATACGGTTTTGTTTATAGTGACCATAACCCAGTCTTAATGGAATTTAAGATAAAGTCATCTTAATAAGATTAGCTTTGATAAATAATTTTAAATGAAAAATATTTTTTATAAATTTTAGTTTTCATGATGTTTAAAATACAAAAACATTGAAAAGGGTGCAAAAATAAAAAAGCAACCCAATTTAAGGTTACAATCAAATTAAAATGATGAGAGATTTGAAACTATTTTAGTTTAAGATGAATTAAATAGTACATTAAAAACATCGAAAATAAATAAATTGGGGCCGCACTAATAAAGTAAACAGGATCAAGACCAAAACTTATAAATAGTGATAAGGCGAGTGTCCAAATAAACACTGTTAAATAGGCATAAATAAACCAAATCTTCTTAAAAACTAAATTAAAAATATATAAAGTTAGGCTCGATGCGGTCAAAGCATAAATAACTAGTTTCCATAATGGGAAAGAAACTTCAGCAATTTTAAAAACAAAAAAGATAATTGCGATGACAAGCCAGGGAATAAGTGAATAAAGTGTCGCCATAAGTTGTATATTAATTTGGCGATTAATTTTCACTTTTTTCTTTTCCGTTAGTGTATCAATCGAAACGCCAAAAATGCGAGATAATTCTTTTAACGTAAAAATATCCGGAACCCGTTCTCCGCGTTCCCAACTTGAAACAAGTTTATCGCTATAGTTAAGTTTTTCAGCAAGTTCTAACTGCGTCATATTTAACTGTTGGCGGTAATAACTAATATTAGCGGCGATGTGCTCTTTAACATCAGAATGGATTTGTTTCATACTGTAAATATACCACATTTCGATGAATTCTACTATTAGTAGAGTAAAAAATAAAACTCTACAAAAATTGATTTATGTGTAGGTTTACTCACTTTATCCTCCGTTTTAGAATGAATGCGCAAATAGGAGATTTGATATTATGCAAAATTATATTATTAGCGCATGTTCAACCGCCGACTTAAGTCTAGACCATTTCAAGCGGCGTGACATTCATTATATAAGCTATTACTTTAGCCTCCACGGGAAAGAATATATCGATGATTTAGGTGAGTCGATGAGTTATCCAGCCTTTTATAAAAAAATGGCGTTAGGCATACCTTCTAAAACATCGCAACCAAATAGCGAAAAATTTAAACAATATTTCATGAAGTTTCTTGAAGAAGGAAAAGATATTGTTCATGTTTCACTTTCAAGTGCGTTATCAGGTGAATTTAATAGCGCTCAAATTGCGCGTAATGAATTAAGTAAATTGTATCCCGACCGCACAATTATTGTGGTTGATAGTCTCGCGGCCTCCGGGGGTTATGGGATGCTTATGGATACGATTGCTGATTTACGCGATGAAGGTAAAACACTTGATGAACTTTATACGTGGGTTGAAGAAAATAAATTACGGCTTAACCACTGGTTTTATACAACTGATTTATCTTATTATGTCCGTGGTGGCCGCCTTACAAAACTAAGCGGCTTTATGGGTAACTTATTTAATATTAATCCATTACTTTATGTTAATGAATTTGGCGAATTAATCCCTCGCTATAAAGTTGTTGGGAAGAAACGTGTCCAACTTAAAATGTTAGCAGTAATGAAAGAACTTATCGATAATCATTTTAATTATGCTGGGAAGATTTATATTGTCCACGCTGACGTATTAGATGAAGCTAAAACGTTAGAAACTATAATTAAAAAGCGCTATCCAAACGTAAAAGAAGTTGTCATTAATTATGTTGGAACAACGATTGGTGCGCATACGGGTCCAGGCACAATTGCCATCTTTTTCTTTGGGGTGCCGCGCGATGAACAATAAGTTTGCAAAAATTATTCGAGTCATTACGATCCCGCCTCTTGTTGTTTCTTTTTTAGCGCTTATCTTATGGTTAACAAAGTTTATTACGTTAATTGATGCAATTTACGTTGTTTGCTTACTAGGCTTAGTATGCTTGTTAGCGTATCCGCTTTCTTTTCTTTTTGATAAAAATGTCGAAACGAGACGGAAAACAACTCGCAAAACCTCATTTATTTTTACTTTTGTTGGGTATCTCATTGGGTTTATTTTATCGTTTGTTGTCGAAATGAGTGAAGTCGCGGTTATTATTTTCCAATCCTACTTTGTTAGTGCGTTTTTACTATTAATTACAAACGTTTTAAAATTTAAAGCAAGCGGCCATATGACTAGTATTACTGGCCCACTTGCATTTTTTTCTTATTACTTACCGCACTATTATGTGATCATTCCTTGCCTATTAATGTATGCGGTTGTCTTTTGGTCATCCCTTACACTTAAACGACATACTTGGAAAGAGATGGCGGTTGCGACACTTATTGTTCTATTTTCGTTTTTCGCCATCCAATTACTTCATTAAATATTGCTATTTTTTCGCTGTAAGAAATCTCAATAAGCTAAAAAGATGTACCATAATCATTTGAATTCACTAACGATGTTTTCAGGAATGCTCCTTGCAAATGATAGAGGAAGCAATTTCTTATCACGGATGTTTGTTTCACCCTTAAAAGCACATAATTAAATTTTAGGTTATACGATACCAATTTTAATTATTGCTCTTATTCAATCAATTATTCTATACCTTGTAGGTTTTACCGTCGGTCTTAAAATTAATCTTAATATTCTAATTAGTCTAACTTTTTTAATTATCGTTTCGCTACTCTTTGTGAGTTTTGGATTATTATTTGGAAGTATATTAAAAGACCAACAGGTAGGACCAATTGTTTCAATATTGGTACAAGTGGTAGCATTCTTAAGTGGAATGTGGTTTAGTCTAGATTTAATTGGCGGTGCATTTAAAGTAATTGGTTATATTCTTCCCTTTGCTCACGCTGTCGATTTAATAAAGTATGTTTTGGCTGGTAGTATAATTTGATATTAAAACCGCTCCTGGTCGTCAGTGGATATATAATTGTACTAACAATTGTGGCAATAATATTATTCAAGAAAAACATGAAAAAATAATACCATCGATAATTTGCTATAAATAATACTGGTGTATGACGTCTCCAATGGGTAAATGATATACCTACGTGGAAAACCGCTATACCTTTTGGGGTAATTTGGGGTAGTTTGTAAAACCTTCTATTTTTTAAAAAATTTACTTAAATGTTTAAGTAAAATGTTGACATCAATTAAAAGTCTGCTAAAATAAAATCAACTTAACCGTTTAAGTGTTGAACAAACACTAAAACTAATTGTCAAAAAACTATCGATTCGGACTTTATTTATAATTATGGTTTCAAGGCATAATGCCAAACAATATAAAAAAAGGAGAAACAGGATGAAAAAGCTAAAAATCTTATTAGCAGTTACGTTCTTAAGTGCAGGTCTAGCCAGTTGTAAACCAAAAGTTGTGCAACATAGTGTTCACTTTAAAGATGGCGAAACCGTTTTAAGAACCGTCAAAGTTGATGATGGCGCGAAGGTAAGTAGACCAACCGATTTAGAAACCAAGTCTGGTTTTGAATTCCGGGGCTGGTATGCCACCCCAACCTTTAGTCATGACTTTGACTTTGAAAAAGTCATCAAAGAAGAAACAACCGTCTTTGGTGCATTCAGTCAGTTTGTCGAAGACGCGCGTGATTGGTACATTCTTGGCAGTGGTAAGTCAAACTTACTAGTCGAATCCCAATGGGGTACAAAGATTACTCCGACAATGAAACTTGTCAAAACCGAGGGGAAAAACGAATTTAAAATCACAACTGATTTACTTGTTGGTGATGAGTGGCAATTTGGTGGCCCAGACTGGATTCACAAACGGGGATACGGTTATCTTGAAACAACCAAGTTACCAGATGGTACGGTTGCCTTTTCTGGCTCAGGTGGATTAGGTGAAGTTACTGCGAAAGGCCGCAACATTAAAGTTGAACTCGCGGGGAACTATACGATTACTTTAACGACCTCCCCAGGCGATGATTATTACGATGTTGATCAACCAAACTATACCGAAGAAACAAAAGAAATTTATAATATTGGTGTGTTTGATCGAATCTCATTCGTGCGGAATGGTGATCCGATGGTTGTCCAAGAAGCAGTCACCGATTACTACATTAAGGGCGCAAAGATTACAGACTGGAAAGATGTCTATAATAACTTAACAAAAATGAAACGTGGCGAAAACGATATTTATACCCAAGATCTTTATTTAGTTAAGGGTGAAGAATTCCTTTTCACATCAACAAACACGGTTGGTGACGTTGTAAGTGCGGGCACCTCCTACTTACGGTATACAAACTTAGACGAAGCCTCAAAACCATTATTTACCGCTGGTGGTGGTCAAAATCTCGTCGTAGTTGACGATGGGACTTATTCATTTAGTTATAATGCGAAAACAGAAGTCTTAAGTGTTACAAGAAGCGCTGATGAAACTGACCAAAGTAAACTTATTTACGACGCTGACTTCTACTTAGCCGGAACCTTTGGTGAGGATAAATGGAACCAAATTACCGCCGATTCGGTTAATGCTGATTACCGACTTGTTAATGTTAAAGATAATGATTATAAAGCAACATTTGAATATGAACTTGTTGTTGACTTAGCGGCAGACGAAGAATTTATCGTTGAAGCCCTAGTAAAGGGTGCTGAAGGCCGGGGCGAATGGGGGAGTGAAGAATGGGCTCAACTTGGCACGTTTAACTATACGTATCTTGTTCCAAATAGTCTTTTTGCGCCAGTAAGTGCAACTAACAAAAATGTTAAAGCACTCGAAGCGGGCACCTATAAGATTACATATAACGCATATACACGGAGTATTAAAATAACTGATGCGACCGTAACATATGATATTTACATTAAGGGTGCGGGCATCAATGAGTGGAAGCACGAATTTAGTGCGGACTATCGTTTTGCAATGGATGACACAAATTCAAAACTTTATGAATTCACCCTCGTCATTACGGAACCAGTTGAGTTTGGTTTAGAAATCTTTGAAAGTGGAGCAACGGAAGGCTATGGCATATTCGTTAATCACGATTTTGTTGGTGGCGCTGGCGATGCAAACGCATTATTTACGGCCAAAGAAGGTGGCAAAAATATTGTCGCTAGTGAATTAGGCACATACAAAATTGTCATTGATATTAGCGTTTTAATTGCGCCAGTTGTGAGTTTCTACACTGTTACTGCATAATTAATCATTTTAAAAACCCGGGGGCTTTCGCCTCCGGGTACTTTCTAACTATATCTTAATGAAGTGTTCGAGATTCTCAGAGCGGTTAATCGCGGCCTGAATAGTGTCGAAAATCTTCTCGTAACGTTCATTAAACCGTAAATTATAATAGACAACGTTCGTCTTTGGACTAATTGCCTTGAAAACATTAAATAACGTTGGATCAATTAATAAGATATTTAGATTACGGTTATTATTTATAATATCGATTACATCTTCCAGTAATGAAACATAAATGATATTTTTAAAAACCTCATTCATCATGAGGGTGACGGCACTATGATGTGGTTTAATGGTGATAAGGGTGTAATTATCGTGGCCAAATTCCGTTGCGGCGTAATTATAAATCGCCTCATAATCTTTATTAATTTGGTAAAATATGGGGTCATTTAAGACCATGTCAATCGCAATCATCGGGACAATGTTAACATCCCCTAACGCATAGAATTGTTCTTTTTCCATATTGTAGCAGATGATCGCATCAACATCTTTAATTTCTTCAATATTGGTTTGATAAATATAAAGTAAATTGTACCCGCGGGTTAGTAAATAAGCAGAAAAGGGCTCTAAAAAGTTCATTAAATCAAGTTTTTGTAGGTAGGTTAATTCGGGACTTGAAATAAATGCCACATTGAATGTCTGCCGCTTTGTTAAACTACGGGCAGCTTGATTAGGGACAAACCCTAAAAGGTTAATCGATTGCTTAACTTTCTTAATTGTTTGTTCGCTTATACTTTCGGACTTCTTGTCGTTAATAACATACGAAACCGTCGCAACACTGACCCCTGCGGCTTTAGCAACATCTCTAATTGTCGGTTTCTTTGTTTTATTCATAATAATATTATTATATCAAAATAGTGAGGTAAAATCATGAATAAAAGTGCAATCTATCACGCGGCTAGTAGTAATTACTGCTTTCCCGAAAATTTAACAACGGTTACCTTACGTTTAAGGGTTGATAAAAGTGATACTTTTTCACAAATTGTCGTGGTCTATGGCTGGAAATATGATTTTTACGTAACACAGCACGAACAAACGATGACCTTAGCCTACGTTGATAATCTGTATGCATATTACGAAACAAGTATTAATCTTCAAAAAACAGCATTTACTTATGTATTTCGTCTTAACCACAACAATCATAATTATTATTATACGGAGGATGGTTTACTGGAAAACTATGACTTTAAATTTGCATTTTATAATTGCTTTCAACTTCCCTATATTAATGAAATTGATTTACCAAAGCCCGTCCACTGGTGGAAAGAAGCAGTGGTTTATCAAATTTTTGTTGACCGCTTTTATCGCGGAGAAAAAGACAAAGATTACATTAATATGGCGTGGGACGAAATTCCGAAAAATCAACACCAATTTGCCGGCGGTGACCTCAAAGGTATTCGGCAAAAACTACCTTATTTAGTAAAGTTGGGCATCAACACAATATATTTGACCCCGATTTTTAGTGCGCCATCCAATCACAAATACGATATTATTGATTACTTTAATATTGATCAAATGTTTGGTTCAAATAAGGAGTTTAAACTTTTAATAGAAGCCGCTCACGACCAAGGCATTAAAGTAATTCTCGATGCAGTCTTTAATCATGTGAGTGTTGAACATCCGTTTTTTAAAGATGTTATTGAAAACGGTGATAAGTCTAAATATTTTGAATGGTTTATCATTAATGGTTCGTATGTGAATTTAGAAGAAGTTAACTACGAGCATTTCGGGGTTGCGAAAAATATGCCAAAATTAAATACCTCAAATGAAGAAGTTATCGCTTACTTATTAAGTGTCGCTAAGCATTACGTTGAAGTATATAAAATTGATGGTTACCGGTTAGATGTTAGTGATGAAGTTTCCCATTTCTTCTGGCGAAAATTTCGGGAAGAATTAAAGAAAATCAGTAATGAACTTATTATTTTAGGCGAAAACTGGCATAATGCGTATCCGTTTTTACAAGGTGATCAGTTTGATAGCATTATGAATTACAGTTTCACGAAAGCAATGCTTGACTATCTAGCCTTTAATACCATTAATAGTGAAGAAATCGTTTATCGCCTGAATAATCTTTTAGTCCGCAACACAAATCTTGTGAACAAAGAAATGCTTAATTTACTGGAATCACATGATACTCATCGCTTTTTTACGGAAGTCGATAAGAACCGCGATAAACTTGAACAAGCCCTAGCCATTATGTTTATGTGTCTTGGCATTCCTAGTTTATATTACGGGGTGGAAATACCGATGAATGGTGGTTATGATCCCGATAACCGGCGCGCGATGGAATGGGAAAATATTGATAGGGAAGGCCGCTATTTTAAAAATCTCCAACAACTCATCCGGCTCCGGAAGCGCCAAAGTGTAATAGAGGGAACATTATCGTTAGATTATGATCGAGATATCTTTATCATTACCCGTAAGTTCAAAGGCGAAACAACTTCGCTATATGTGAATCGCGGTAAAAAAGTCACTTTAAATGCGCAAAACGTTTTAATTAGTAACAACTATCAAGATGGTGTATTGCACAGTAACGGCTATGTGATTATGGAGGAAAACGTATGAAAAAAGTAATTATTATTATTGCACACTTCCTTCTTTTATTTACGCTTATTTTAACGATTGGGTTAAAACCCCGTGTGGGTGGCTCCGGGTTTGAGAAATTTACTGGCGAACTTGAACATGGGGCGACAATTTATGTTTTAGAAAACGATACCGCCATCAAGCAAGGTTACCTTAATGAACTACTTACTGCTTTCAATGAAGAATATAAAGACTATAACATTACAGCTCGCGATGCGAATATGGATCAATATAGTGATTTAGAAAAAGACGGTCCCTATGGCCATGGTCCTGATGTCCTTTATCAAGCTAATGACCGCTTAATGCGCTATGTTGAAGGGAAACATATTCAGCCACTCCCGGTTGATGACTTAGATACGACGGCTCAAGTAAGTGATAACGCATGGCATCCATTTAGAGCAAATGTTGGTGGTAAATCCTATACCTTCGGGGTTCCAGTGAATATTCAAGGACCATTAATGTTTTACCGGAAAGACTTAATCCCTGTTGACTTTGCTGTAAAATATGATGTTAATAATAATGGGATACCCGATATGCTCGAAAGTTTTAATGCGCTTTATGAATTTTCACAAGAACTCCATACTAGCGACCCCAAGAAATTTGGTTACATGAAAGCCTTGGCCGACCCTTACTTTTCAGCTGGTTATCTTTTTTCGTATGGCGGTTATGTCTTTGGAAATAATGATCAAGATACCAAGGATATTGGCTTTTCAAACGGTGACGCTGGCAAAGGCGCAAAAATGATTAAAGACCTTGCTAGTATTATGGACGAACGGAGCATTGACTATACGATTACCCCGATTGCTTATAGCGAACTAGCCAAAGGAAACTTCTTTGCGACGATTACGACCCCAGACGTCCATACGATGTTTCTTAGTGAATTTTCTTCTCATGGTGTTCCAAGCGAAAATTTAGGGGTCACAGTGGTGCCAAAATTACCAAAAAGTGGCAATTTAAACGATAAAATAATGGACTTCGAGAATGAGTTGATTGATGCTAATATGATGGGCGGAGTGCACGGTTACTCAATGAGTAGTTATACTAAATACCCAAATGCGTCGCTCGCCTTCATTGACTATGCGACCAAATATGAAATGATTAAACGCCGTCAAGAACTTTTGGGGATCGCACCAGCGCGAGTTGACGTAGCCGAAGAAGTCAAAGGGCTTTCGCTCCTTATTAATCAAAACTTAGCGGAAGGCAATATTTATATCATGCCTTCTAACCGTGCCGTTGGTCAAATTTGGACCCCGCTTGAAACGCTATTTCAAGACATTGCGAAAGATCCATTTCGTCCCGGACAAGGGCAACCATATAAATACGTAACCGATGACGATTTTCTAAATGGTCTTAAACGGGTCGATACCCAAATTTATGATGCAATTCATACCTTAGGATAGGGAGAAGTATATGGAAAAAGAACAACAAATTAGAACAAATCCATTCAAAACCTTCTTTACTAATGTCAAGAATAAAATGGTGGATAAGGGAGAAAAGGCTAAAATACTAATAAAAACGGCAAACAATAAAACACTCGCTAGTTTCGTCTTTATGGGCTTAGGACAAATCTTAAATAGACAATATGTTAAGGGTCTAATTTATATCTTTATTCAAATCGGGGCAATTTTTTATTTCATTTTTAAAGGTGCCCAGGATTTAGTCGGGCTTTTTACGCTTGGGGTCGTACCATCAGATCCATGGATGGGCATTGTTGGTGACAATTCGGTTGTTATGCTAATTCTAGGTTTACTTGCCTTCATTTTCCTTATTTTGTATGTTTTTATTTACGTGGCAAACATTAAAGATGCTTATAATAGTCAACTTTTACTTGAAGCGGGCAAAAAACCCAAATCATTTAAAGAAGAAGTAAGGGCCTTCTTTGATCAAAAGTTTTATATTAGCGCTTTGTTTATTCCTTTCCTTGGCGTTGCCATCTTTAATGTTTTGCCAATCGTCTTTATGATTTTGATTGGCTTCACGAATTATGGTGGCGATATCGCTCTTGCCGGCGATTTAGTCTCCTGGGTTGGGCTTAGTAACTTCAAACAATTGCTACTCCTTGGTAATTTTGCAAAAACTTTTTTCAAAATCCTCGGATGGAACTTTTTGTGGGCGATTCTGTCAACCTTTATAAATTACTTTTTGGGACTTAGCCTTGCCCTTTTGTATAGTAAAAAAGTGGTCAAAGGTAAGGCCTTTTGGCGCGCATTTCCCATCATTGCTTACGCCGTTCCTGGTTTTATTACCCTCCTTGCCTTTAAATTTATGTTTTCATACGGAGGGCCGATTAATCAAATGATTACGAGTAGTGGTGGTACGGCAATTGGTTTTCTTGATATCGACGCGAAATGGAAAGCGCGGTTTATTGGTTTAGCTGTTAATGCGTGGATTACGGTTCCCTCTTCCATGCTTTTAGCGACCGGCATATTATCAAACCTTAATCGTGACGTTTATGAAGCAGCCGAGCTTGATGGGGCGAAATCTTGGCATAAGTTTAAAGACTTAACCTTACCTTTTGTAATCTTTGCCACCACTCCCGTCTTAATTACACAGTTCATTGGGAACTTTAATAATTTTGGTATTTTCTACTTTCTACGGGGAGGATTAACGCTTGATGGCTATTTTCTCGCTAGTGATACAGATTTACTAATTAACTGGCTTTATAAGCTTTCAATTGATAATTCATATTACTCAATTGGTGCGGCAATTTCGTTAATTATCTTTATTATTACAAGCATTATTTCCCTAACGGTGTACATACTATCACCAGCCTATAAAGAGGAGGGTCAATATAAATGAAATTTAAACGCTTTTTCCGGGGATTGTCTGATAAACTTATCACTTATTTAATTATTTTAATTGTCTCTTTCGTCTTTTTCTTTCCCGTTTTATGGCTACTACTGGCCTCTTTCTCGGCAAGTGGTTCGATTTATTCATTCAACGGTTTTTTCCCGACAAGTTACAGTTTTACAACCTTTAAAATGCTCTTCACCGATACATTACTCTATGACTACCCGCAATGGTTTTTAAATACCTTATTCATTAGTGTGATGAGTATGCTTTTTGGAACTATCCTTGTAACGCTTACCGCATACGTATTCTCACGTTTTAAATTTAAGTCGCGGAAAAGTCTGATGAAAACAACGCTGGTTCTTGGGATGTTCCCCTCGTTTATGGGGATGATTGCAGTTTATATTTTAATGACCCAATTTAATTTAATTAATAACCATTGGGGCCTCATTCTTATTTATTCAGCAGGTGCACCGATGGGGTTTATGGTCCAAAAAGGATTTTTTGATACGATTCCGATGAGTGTGGACGAAGCAGCAACACTGGACGGAGCGTCAAAATCCCGGATTTTCGTTGACATCATTTTGCCGCTTTCTAAACCGATGATTGTCTATACTGCGTTAACTAGCTTTACATGGCCGTGGAGTGACTTTATCTTACCGCAACTCCTGCTTAAACAAAAAAACCTCTATACGGTTGCGGTCGGATTAATGAGTCTTGGTGATGATGAGTTTAGTCGCTTTGCAGCTGGCAGTTTGTTTATTGCGGTACCCATTATTATTTTATATTTTGCACTTGCAAAGTTTTTAGTCGCGGGACTCTCGGCGGGAGCCGTCAAAGAATAGGAGAATGTTATGGCAAAAATAATCTTAAAAGATGTTGTAAAAATTTATCCCGGTAACAAAGAAGAAGTTGTGAAAAGTATTAACCTCGAAATTCGGGACAAGGAATTTTTGGTTTTAGTTGGCCCTTCAGGCTGTGGCAAGTCGACAACCTTACGAATGATTGCAGGGCTTGAAGATATTACAAGTGGGGAACTGTACTTTGATGAAGAACTTATGAATGACATTCCAGGGCGGGAGCGTAATATTGCGATGGTTTTCCAAAACTATGCGCTCTACCCCCATATGAGCGTTTATCAAAATATGGCCTATAGTTTAAAACTGAAGAAGATGCCCAAAGATGAAATTAAAGAACGGGTTGAACATACTGCGAAATTACTTGGTTTAACTGACTACTTAGAACGTAAACCTAAGCAATTGTCGGGCGGTCAACGCCAACGGGTTGCACTAGGACGGGCGATTGTGCGCGATGCACGTGTATTTTTAATGGATGAACCACTGAGTAATCTTGACGCTAAGCTACGTGTCCAAATGAGGGCTGAAATTAATAAACTACATCAAGAAATTCAAAAGACGATTGTGTATGTTACGCATGATCAAGTTGAAGCAATGACGATGGCTGACCGAATTGTCATTATGGATAACGGTATTATTCAACAAATTGGCACCCCAAAAGAAGTATTTGATGCCCCTAACAACCTCTTTGTCGCCGGTTTTATTGGGACTCCTGCCATCAACTTCTTAAAGGGAAAGGTTTTAAAGGACGGAACTTTTGTGACGCCTGATGGAGTGGAATTAGTATTAAACGAAAAACAGGTTAAACTTGTGGCGAAACACAAAGCATTTGGTAAACAACTTGTCCTTGGCATTCGTCCTGATAGTATTGACATTAGTACGACGGGAGCGCTTAATGTTAAAATTGATATTGCTGAACTACTAGGAACGGAATATAATCTGCTCTTTAACCTTGGAAGCACGCCGTTTGTTGCCCGGATTAAAGCGGAAAATATTATTGCGAGTGGGGATAATCTAAATATCGCGATCGATATGGATAAGGTTTATCTCTTTGACGAAGAAACAACAATTCGTTTAACTTAAATAAAACCACGTTTAAAAAAGCAAAAACTGAATTTAATAATACGAGCAATAATTTACTATAAATAAACAAGTAAAATAGTATAAATATTTATAATCATTACAAAAAAGAGTTAAATTCTTCATAATTCAACTATTTCAATTTGGCTTGCAATCAACCGATGATTGTCCAAAGATATATTAAATTCTATGGCATTTACGCTTGTAGATGAACCAACCGTATTTTTTGCTAATTGCACAAGTTTACTAATATGGTTTGTATCTAAGACCCTTTTTGCGAAACTTTCAATTTCCTTGATTTCTCTTAATTTAAGTTTTGCAATGTTCTCTGCGGTTTTATTTTTTCTAGTATAAAAATGGCGGTAGGACCCAATTTATGGTTAAAAAACGGTTTAAACTCCGCGAAAACAACGTCTAGTATATTTATAAGCTGTACTAAAATTCTTGATTTTTTCTTTACTAGCGACTGCCTTAATCTAGTCGTTAGTTGAATAATTTAAAGTGACAAAATACTTAGGAAACATGTTTTTTCCTATTTTTGGAATTTTCCACGCTTAAAGTTACAAAAATACTTTTTAAAAGTGTTTAAATATG
>DIQT01000011.1:74908-75028 GCA_002427365.1 Caryophanales bacterium UBA5455 | reverse complement strand
GTTTCACACTTGCGTGCGTACTCCTCAGGCGGAGAACTTAATGCGTTAGCTTCAGCACCGGGTCTCCCCGACACTTAGTTCTCAACGTTTACAGCGTGGACTACTAGGGTATCTAATCCT
>DIQT01000011.1:74502-74654 GCA_002427365.1 Caryophanales bacterium UBA5455 | reverse complement strand
TCTACGCATTTCACCGCTACACTTGGAATTCCGCATACCTCTCTCGTACTCTAGCCATTCAGTTTTTAAAGCGAACAAGGGTTAAGCCCCTGGATTTGACTTCAAACTTAAACGGCCGCCTGCTCACGCTTTACGCCCAATAATTCCGGATA
>DIQT01000011.1:74097-74262 GCA_002427365.1 Caryophanales bacterium UBA5455 | reverse complement strand
GCACGTAGTTAGCCGTGGCTTTCTGGTAAGGTACTGTCAAGTCTAGGACATTTCCTCCCTAGACGTTTCATCCCCTACAACAGAGCCTTACGATCCATAAGACCTTCATAACTCACGCGGCATTGCTCGGTCAGGGTTCCCCCCATTGCCGAAAATTCCCTACTG
>DIQT01000011.1:73682-73849 GCA_002427365.1 Caryophanales bacterium UBA5455 | reverse complement strand
TGTTATCTCACCAACTAGCTAATGCGCCGCAGGTCCATCTAATAGCGAGGCTTGAAAGCCCCTTTCAAATTCAAAGGATGCCCTTCGAATTCATATTCGGTATTAGCAACGGTTTCCCATTGTTATTCCCAACTACTAGGCAGGTTACCTACGTGTTACTCACCCGT
>DIQT01000011.1:70388-73518 GCA_002427365.1 Caryophanales bacterium UBA5455 | reverse complement strand
GTTACCTACGTGTTACTCACCCGTTCGCCACTAAGAAAAGCAACTATCCGGTGCAAGCACCTTCAAGCAAACATTTCTTCGTTCGACTTGCATGTATTAGGCATGCCGCCAGCGTTCATCCTGAGCCAGGATCAAACTCTCAATAAATTATTATTTTAAATTTTAATTTGTTAAAAATTTAGTTCTGGATCTTGTTCATACTGGTTTTATTGTTTTTTGTTTATAAAAAATTGACGTTAGTTTTGTTTGTACTTCTATTTAGTTTTCAAAGATCAGTGCTCTTCATGGCTCTCGCCATAAAAATCAGCACACAAATTGTGTGCTTATCAATACTACCATTTCGGTATATCACTGTCAAGCGATTTTGATTGTTTTTTATAACTTTTCAATCGCTCATTTCTTATATTCTCATATAAGATTTGCTCCCTTTTGGGGTAGCGTGAATAACTATACATTAATCGAAATGTTAACGCAAGTCTTTTTGCTCAAAAACTCACACTTTTTTGTTTTTTATTTTTTTCCCGTTTTAAAAAACCAAATAAACGTGTTAGAAGCTCATAAATAAACCCAACTTCGCTAATTAATATAAGCTTAAAGAAGGTTTACTTCAAGTTTTTTGCTTACTCATCCTTTATATATAATAAGATGTTAATTATTTTAATGGATTGAATTTCTCTTTTTTAATAACAAAAGCGCCCCTAAGATTAGGAAGCGCTATTTTGAAGGATTTTGTTTTCGCGGTTAGTTCCGATTTATAGCAACTGCAATAAATTGAATGATTCTAATTAAGATATAAATGAAGTCGATATAAATCCGTAACGCTAAACCAATTTTTAAGTTTTTCGTTGCCGCTTCTGCTGGAACGTGTTGGTCGGCTTTAACAACAATCCATAAGTCGTACATCGTAATCATCATAATTGCCGCAAAGGAACCTAAACTTAAGATCCAAGAAAGAGTGGTTGTGTCAGGAATAAACATCACAATTAGCGAGATTAAAAATAATCCCATAAATAGTGATCCACCAATCATTCCCATTGGGCGTAAGTTTGCTTTGGTATAACGAGCGACTAAATACATAACACCAAATAATAATAACGCTATTCCTAAACCAATTCCTAAGGTTGCCGCGTCTGTTACTAAGACATAGGGAGATAGCATAATCCCAAAATTCGCTGTATATATAATATAAGGAACAACAAGGTTCTTATCGCTTTTATTCCGAACGAACATAACGTTCATCGTAATTGTTAAAACTAAATGAACAACCAACGACAAAATCATTAACCATTGATACGCACTAACGATTTGATCAATACTCACTAACCCATTTGACTTAAGTCCCGCGATTAAGCCAAAGGCAACCGCATAAGCGGAGACGATTGTAATTAACAATCCGATAAATACCCAGCCTAAAACTCCCGATAGTAACCGATTTTTAGCTTTTGTTTGTGTACTTGTGTCGACATAAATTTCCATAGTTATTTCCTCCTATTTGTTAAAAGAATACGACATTGTTTTCTAATCTCCAAACAACTTACTCATAATCTATCGCGCTTTAGGACAAATTAGTATTTTTAAGCAAAAAAAAGCCTATCATGAACGATAGGCTTTCCATTTAACTAATTTCATTCAACGATATTCCGAACAAGTTCTTCATAACTATTAACGTCAAGAGAAGCTCCGCCAACTAAGGCACCATCAATATCTTCCGCTGATAAATATTCTTTAATGTTGTTTGGTTTAACGGATCCGCCATAAAGAATTCGAATCTTATTAGCGACGTCACCAAATAAATCAAATAATAATCCGCGGATATAATGACATACATCTTCAGCGATTTCTTTACTTGCATTTTTGCCGGTGCCAATTGACCAAACTGGTTCATAGGCAACAACAAGGTTATTAACATCACTTGCGGTTAAACCCGCTAAGCCAACTTCGATTTGCCGTTTAACAACTTCTTTTGTTAAGCCGGCATCAAATTCGCTTAAGGTTTCCCCAACACAATATAGTGGTGTAATGTTATTTTCAATTAAGGCGTGAATTTTTGCGTTACACGCTTCATTCGTTTCGCCATAATAACTCCGACGTTCGGAGTGACCGATTAAAACCCAATCAATCCCTAGTTCTTGAAGCATCGGAATTGAGATTTCGCCCGTGTAAGCTCCTTTAGGAAATTGTGAGACGTTTTGAGCAGCGACAAGTAAATCAGGGTTTGCTTCTTTAACAGCGCTTAACCCTAAGTAAACCGGCGCAACACCAATATCAACATTGTTTTTACTAGCGTAGGCGGAAAGTTTTTTGGAAGCAAGCGCAAATTGTTTTGCTTCGGCAATTGTTTTATTCATTTTCCAATTGCCCATTAAGAGTTTCCGTCTCATCGTTAGTCTCTAATCACATCGATGCCTGGTAAGCGGCCATCGCGTTCAATCATTTCTAAGCTTGCTCCTCCACCCGTGGAAACGTGGGAGAAATCATCTTTAAAACCAAATTGAGCAGCAGCGGCTGCGGAGTCGCCCCCACCAATAACGGTAAAGGCATTTGGTAATTTGGCAATCGCCCGCGCAACTTCAACAGTGCCGGTTGCGAATTCTTCTTGTTCAAAAACGCCCATTGGTCCATTCCAAAACACCATCTTCGCGTTTTTAATTTCATTTTGGAAAAGTTCAATCGTTTTTGGTCCGATATCCATTCCTTCAAAGCCGGGTTCAATCGAAGTGACGGTTTTCTTAATTGTCCAATCTTTAAAGCCGTTAGTAACAACGTTATCAACTGGCAAGACAATCCGGCCATTCGCTTCTTTTAAGCAATTTCTTGCATAATCAAGTTGATCATCTTCAACTGGTGAAATACCAACTTCTTCGCCTAAGGCTTTTTTGAATGTATAAGTCATCGCGCCACCAATTAAGATTTTGTCGCATTTCTTTAATAAGCTATCAATAACTTGAATCTTATCAGAAACTTTTAAACCGCCTAAAATTGCGATATATGGACGGTCGCTATCTTTAACATCAACGCAGCGTGATAAAGCTTCGACTTCTTTTTCGACTAAGTAACCAATTGCAACAGGTTTTCCTTCAGCTTTTAAAACTTCTGGAACACCAACTGTTGAGGCGTGGGCCCGGTGCGA
>DIQT01000011.1:38108-70227 GCA_002427365.1 Caryophanales bacterium UBA5455 | reverse complement strand
AACTACCAAAAGCATCCATGACATAAGCATCCGCGATGCTTGCCCATTCTTTCGCTAATTCAGGGTCATTTTTTTCTTCGCCGGGTTCATAGCGGGTATTTTGTAATAATAAGACTTCGCCAGGTTTTAAGCTCTTCGCCGCTTTAACGAGTTCTTCGCCCCGTAAAGCTTCGGAAAATTTAACGTTAACACCTGGGAGTAATTCACCAAGGTGAGCAACTAAAAATTGCATGTTATTTTTTTCTTTGGCGGCTTCAACTTCTTCTGGACCTTTTTTGTGTTTGATTTTTCCTAAGTGCGAAAAAACAACAACACTTGCTCCTTTGTTTAACAATTCTTTAACTGTTGGTAAGGCGGCGACCATCCGGTTATCATCACGAATGACGCCATCTTTTAAAGGAACGTTAAAATCAACACGCACTAAAACGCGTTTCCCTGCAACATTTAAATCACGTACAGTTTTCATATTTTTCTCCTTTTTTCTTTAAAAAAGCGCCTGATTAGATCGGGCGCTTAATAATTTACTTTCCTAACTTATACGCCAAGATCAACCATGTGTTTCGCTAAGCGAAGCATTTGGCAAGTGTAACCGTATTCGTTATCATACCAGGCAACAACTTTAACATATTGTTTATCACCAACGTTTAAAACCATTGTTTGAGTAGCATCAAAGATACTGCCGTTTGTTGAGGTGATAATGTCGCTACTGACAATTGGGTCTTCGGTATATGCTAATGCATCTTTAAGAGCGCCTTCAGCAGCGGCTTTGACCATTGCGTTAATTTCTTCAACAGTGGTTTTCTTGTTGAATTCTAAGCTTAAGTCAACTAATGAACCATCAAGGACTGGAACACGAACTGCTCCACCGGTAATTTTTCCTGCGATTTCAGGAATAACTAAACCGATTGCTTTTGCGGCACCAGTTGTTGTTGGGACTAAGTTTTGCGCTGCGGCACGGCCACGGCGAGCATCTTTACCAGGTAAGTCTAAGACTGATTGGTTGTTTGTATAGGCGTGAATTGTGGTCATGAAGCCACCAACTAAGCCTAAGTTGTCATTTAAAACTTTAAGAACTGGAGCTAAGCAGTTTGTTGTACAGCTTGCGCCACTAACAACTTTCATTTCTTTGGTTAAACCTTTGTGGTTAACACCATAAACGAATGTTGGGGTTTCTTTATCTTTGGCTGGAGCACTAATGATAACGCCTTTTGCGCCACCATGAGTAATATGAACACTAGCTTTTTCGGTTGTGTTATAGTGACCAGTACATTCTAAGACGATTTCAGCACCGTGTTGTGCCCAATTAATATTTGCGGCATCTTTTTCGGCATAAACTTTAACTTCTTTCCCGCGGAAGATAATTGAATCTCCATCTTTTCCAACGCTGATTTCGTTTGGATAGAATGTTCCGTGAGCGGAATCATATTTTAATAAGTAAGCTAAGTTTGCGGCGCTTGTAAGGTCGTTAATTGCGACGACTTCAAAATCACCTGTTTCGACGGCCCGGCGGAACGCTAAACGACCAATCCGGCCAAATCCATTAATTGCAATTTTTACTGACATGTATTTGTCCTCCTTTTTTACTGCGTTATTATTATACAACAATTTCATATTTTGTTTCTACAACAAGACAAGCAAAAACAACTTTTTGTGCGAAGAAAAGTTACTTTTACTTAACAAAAACGCTCATAAAATAGAATAAGGCATTTTTTTACCGATTAATATCGATAATTCCTTTGAATAACTCGGAAAGTGTAAGATTAAAGGCGTTCGCTAACCGATTCAAAACCTTTAAACTTGGGTTCCGACGACCATTTTCTAAATCGCTTAAATACGTAACATTTAGGTTTGCCCGAAAGGCCAACTCTTCTTGAGAAAGCTTTTTCTCGCGCCGGAAATATCGAATCCTGACGCCAAGTTGTTCACTGATGCTAATCATACTTATCACCCTTTCGATAGGAGGTTGCTAATTTATTTAATTGCCGAAACAAATGGGCAATATTACTTTTTGTTATCGGTGGATCAAGATTTAGTTGTTCACTTAACGCAATTGCTAATTCATTCATGCTCATATCTTCATTTGCGAGCCGTAATTCACATAACGGCTTCATTTTCGGGTTTTCAAAATGGTTAAGACCATGAACTTGGGACACTAATTTGATATCAGCAATTTGTTGTTCCGAACTTTTTAATGTTTTTTGATAGTTTGCTTCATCGCATAACGCTAAGCGGTTGGCGGCGCTTTGCATGTCGCGGTCAATCCGAATTTTTTCGAATTCTAATGAAGCCGCAGTTGCCCCAATAAAAATTAAAAACTCACCAATATGATCACTTCGTTTTAAATAAACAACATAGCGTTCCCGCCGTTTAATAACTCTTGGGGTGAAGTTCGCGTGCCGAAACCGTTCAATTAGTTTACATAGTTTATTCGCAAGTACTTCATCTTCCGTGGAAATTTCTAAATGATAATTACTTGATAGAGGAGAATTAACGCTTCCGGTTGCTAAAAAGGCACCGGCCGCATAACCAGCAGCGGTATCATCGCTATATACGATTTTCCGATCGATTGCACCCCCAAGAAGTGATACTTTTAAATCATCTAAAATTTCATCAGCTTTTGCTTCAATAATTATTGTATAATATGTTTTCTTATTAAACCGCATTTGTTTTTGATAGGAAAAACTTGCATCAATATCGTAAAGTTCTTTAACTAAATTATAAAAAAAGCGCACAACTTTCGCGTTTTCTGAACGTAATAAGAGGCGCGTTCCTTCCGTTCCAACCGAAATTGTTCCATTTAGACGAACAAAAGCCGAAAGCATTGCCCGCTTTCTTGCATCGGTGTATTGAACTTCACCTTCACTTTTACTTCGAACGATATCTTCTTTGACATATCGTGAAAAAGAAATCTTTGTTGGCACTTAAAACCCTCGTGATTTTAGCTTGTCGCGATGGAAGACCGCTGTGCGATAACCTTTTGTTTTAAAATGTTTTGTTAACTCTTCAGCGATATAAACGGAGCGATGTTGACCACCACTACAACCAATCGCAATGGAAATAAGTCCCCGCGCTTCAGCAATATAACTTTCTAAATAAAATTCAAGATAACTATTAATTTGCTGTAGTGTTTCTTTAGCAATCTCTTGTTCGTTTAAAAATTTAATCACTGGTTCATCAAGGCCGGTTAATGGCCGTAATTCATCAATGTAATAGGGGTTAGGAATCATCCGAACGTCAAAAACAACATCAGCATCAAGGGGCAACCCATGTTTAAACCCAAAAGAAGTGAAGCCAACCGTTGTTAAATGAAGTTTTGCGTCGCTTTCGGAAATAATTTCAAAAATAAATTTGCGTAACATTGAAACGCTTACAGCTGAAGTATCAAAAAAGTAATAAGCGCGGTCGCGTAAACGACTTTCCGCCTTGCGTTCCCGCTGGAGTGCTTCTTCTAACGAATATCCATATGCTTGCAAGGGGTGAACGTGACGCGTTAATTTATAGCGGGACAAAATATCATCTTGGTTTGCTGTTAATAAAATTAATTTAACATCAATCTTATCTTTATGTAACAATAGTTTATTTAAAAGCGATTCGAGGTCTAAAATATTAACCGTAATTGCTGTTCGATCATACCGCGAAGTCGTATCAAGAATAATTAAATTAACAAGTTCATTAACTAGTTCGCTTGGTAAATTATCAATAATTTGAAATTTTTCTTCTTCTAAAATAGTTGCCGCTGTTGAACGACCAGCGCCACTAATTCCAGATAAAATAATTAGTTTCTTCATCTTTTATTTACCCCGATTTACTAATTTAATTATAGCGAATATTATCGGATTTATCATTAAAATATTCGATTAAGCAACCCGATGAGAAATTTCAATCGCAGCAATTGCTCCATCATTTGTAGCGGTAACAATTTGCCGTAACCCTTTAGCGGTAACATCCCCAGCCCCAAATAAATTACGAACAGATGTTTCCATATTCGCATCAACTTTAATATAACCACGTTCATCAAGAACGTCTAAGTCACGAAGTGGATCGGTCATTGGTAATTGACCAATATATGGGAATAACGCTTTCGCTTTAATAACTTGTTTTTCTTTGGTAACCCGGTTATTAACTTCGACGCCCGTCATAATTTGTTCATCACCTAAAACTTCAATTACTTCACTATCAAGAATAATATGAATGTTACTTGTGTGTCTGGCTTTTTCCACCATGACCGGATCAGCCCGGAAGTTTTGCGAGCGGTGAATTAAATATACTTCTTTGGCAAAGCCCGCTAAATATAACGCTTCTTGGAAAGCGGAGTTGCCGCCCCCAACAACGACGACCGTTTCACCTTTATAAAAAGGACCATCACAAACCGCACAAAAACTCACACCACGGCCATTATATTTTTGTTCGCCTGGAACATTAAGTTCGCGTTCTTTTGTTCCGGTTGCGTAAATGACAAAATCCGCTTCAATATCACCATCATCGGTTTTAATTAAAAACGAATTTTCTAAGGGAATAACTTTTTCCACATCACCATATGTAAATGGAACATCAAACGCACTAACTTGTTCGAATAGTTTAAACGCTAAATCCGGACCATTAATAATTTCAAAGCCAGGATAGTTTTGAATTTCCGCGGTGAAATTAATTTTTCCACCCGGTGCACCCTTTTCAATTAAAATCACATCGACAAGTGCTCTTTTTAAATATATTGTAGCAGCAACCCCGGCTGGGCCACCTCCGATAATTGCTACGGTTGCTTTTTTCATAATAACTCCTCCTCTAGTTCAGCATATGAATTAAAAATATATGTTGGTGTTAACTTTGGGTCAAGTGCTCGTAATGTCCACGATACTAACGCACTATCAACACCAGAATTAAAGGCAAAGACATAATCTAAACCGTTATCACCGATGTAAAGAACATCGGCTGGTTTAACTTTAAGATATTCGAGCGCTTTTTGCATTGGTTCTGCATTCGGCTTAGCGTGTTTGACATTATCTGCACCGATAATTACTTCAAACATATTTGGATCAAAGCCTAATAATTCTAAACTTTCAATTGTCGCATCATATACTTTGGACGTAATAATTCCTAAACGATACCCCGCTAGTTTTAAATGATTAATCGCATCATGCGCACCGGGAAAATTACGAATATAATCTTTATAATACGCTCGCGATATTTTCATATATTCTCCCCAAATAAAATCAATTTCATGATCAGGAAAATAACGTTCTAAAGTTTCAAGAATCGGCGGGCCAGAAAAATAAACGATTTCCTTTAACGTAATTGGAAAATCGGGTCGAAATTTTCGAAACATATCAATAAAGGTGGCGACAATCATTAAATCCGTATCCGCCAGCGTACCATCCATATCAAACAGTAAGACTTTATACGGTTTACTCATGTTTGTTTTCTTCCTCATTACAGGTGTTTTCTTCACTGTTATTTTCGACTTCAACTTTTTCTTCGTCAACTTCTTCTTTTATAGCAATTGTTGCTTCGGTTTTTACCGGCCGGCCATAATTAGGCGCAACCATAACTTTATACCATTTATCATGCGCAAAATGTTCAACTAAATGATTCGCGATAATTGCAATAAGCGCAAAGCCAATCCAAATATATGCTTGAATTGATGACCATTTACCGGTTGTGCCCATGTTATAGTCAGGATTACGTAAAGGTTCCATAATCGCCCGCGTCACACCATACCATAAAAAGTAAGCGAACCCTTGATCACCAGGAAGAGTCCATTTCTTTAACCCGCGACCAATTGCGTAGCGAATAACGAAGTAACCAGCAATATTAATTAAACTTTCAATTAAGAATAAAGGAACACGAAACGATGTTAAACCATCAATTCTCGAATAAATTATCATTTGATCTTGAATAAATTTTGGTAAGAACGTCCAGACTTCCGTTGCCGCACCATAAACTTCTTGATTAAAGAAATTTCCCCACCGGCCAATTGCTTGGGCAATTAAAACCGCTGGTAAAACAACGTCCAAAATTTCTGCACGAGGATATTCTTTCCGTTTTGTTGCCCAGAAGGTAATACCCGCAAGTCCGCCAAAAAGGAGCCCACCAATAATCGTTAAGCCACCTTCCCATATTTTAAAAGCATCGATTGGGTTACTTGCGAAGCGAACATTCCAATCGCCAACAACGAACCAAATACGCGCGCCAAGAACACCAGCTAAGAAACCAACATAAAATAAGTTTTCAATTAAACCTTTTTTACCATACTTCCGAAAGTAATATTGTTCAACAATAAACCATGTTGTTAAAGCGCCCAAAATAATAAATAATGCATAAAAAGCGATTCCTTTATCATTACCAAAAGGAATTTTATTAACTAATGGATATGAAATCGCATCTAAATACGTAAACCCATCAAGCGACATAAAGATAAAACCAAGCGTGGCAAGACCACCAAATATCGCTAATAAGCGGGTAAGTTTTATAACTTTTTCACTCGGGTTTGGGAAAAAGTAAAAGATTAATAACGATCCAACAAACGTGCCAAAACTTAGCCCTAACAATAAGCCACTAAGAATTGTCATCGCTTGATAACCTGGCAAAGATGGTAACTTTTGCCAAATAATAACACCTGAATAAACAAGTGTTAAACCAACCGCCATTAACGCGGTGCCAATAATATGGGCTAACGTTATTTTACTTTTCCAAGTTAAAACAAGTTCTTCTTTTGGTTTACTCATTACACGAAATGTATAAACAAACCCACCAAATCCGGCTACAGTCATAATCGCACCGATTATTAATAAAACTAATCCACCCATAATTTTCAATCTCCATTTCAATAATCTATGAAAAGTGTAGCATAATGGCTACTATTTAACAAAACTTTACGCTTGCATTAACTCCCTCGTCCGCTTTAAAACGGGGCCTAAATATTGACCCGTATATGATTTAGGATTTGCAGCAATTTGTTCGGGTGTTCCTTCGGCAACTAAATAGCCTCCACCATCGCCGCCATCTGGTCCTAAATCGATAATCCAGTCCGCTACTTTAATAACATCTAAATTATGTTCAATAACAATGACGGTATCACCATTATTAACGATATCTTGTAATACAACTAATAGCCGCGCGATGTCACTAGCGTGTAACCCCGTTGTTGGTTCATCAAGTAAATATAAACTCTTGCCTGTGGGCCGCTTTTGTAATTCATTAGCGAGTTTTACCCGTTGCGCTTCACCACCTGATAACGTTGTCGCGGATTGACCTAATTTAATATAGCCAAGCCCAACATCATTAAGCGTTTTGATTTTTTGCGCAACACGTGGTTGGTTTTCAAAAAACTCCCCCGCAGCTTCAACGGTCATTTCTAAAACATCATAAATCGTTTTGCCTTTATATGTAACTTGAAGTGTTTCGTTATTATAGCGTTTCCCATCACACGCATGACAGCGGACATAAACGTCTGGTAAAAAGTTCATTGGAATGCGCGTTACGCCCGCCCCTTCACAAACTTCACACCGACCCCCTTTAACGTTAAAAGAGAATGTTCCCTTATCAAAACCCCGTGATTTTGCTTCAATTGTATTTGCAAATAACTCACGAATTTCATCAAACGTCTTCGTATATGTTGCCGGATTTGACCGCGGTGTTCGGCCAATTGGATCTTGGGAAATATCAATAACTTTATCAATATATTCTAACCCTTCAATTGAATCGAAATCGCCTTGTTCATCGCGACTATTATATAGTGCTTTTTTCACTGCTTTATATAAAATTTCATTAACTAAACTTGATTTACCTGAGCCACTAACCCCAGTTACACAAATAAATTTGCCAAGCGGAAATGAAACATCGATGTTTTTTAAGTTATTTTGTCTAGCGCCTTTTACAACAAGCGCTTGACCGTTACCTTTTAATCTCGCCGGAGGTAAAGGAATAAATTTTTTCCCACTTAAATATTGACCGGTAATGGACTTTGGTTCGTTTTTAATGTCTTCCGCTGTTCCACTTGCGACAATTTCTCCTCCATGCACACCAGCGCCTGGACCAATATCAATAATATGGTCCGCCGCTAAAATTGTATCTTCATCATGTTCAACAACGACAAGTGTATTGCCTAGGTTAACCATGTCTTTTAATGTGTTAATAAGTTGAGTATTATCTTTTTGATGTAAACCAATCGAAGGTTCATCTAACACATACAAAACCCCATTTAATTTTGAACCGATTTGGGTGGCAAGACGAATCCGTTGCGCTTCCCCACCAGATAACGTTCCCGCTAGCCGGTCGAGCGTTAAATAATCAAGACCAACATTAAGAAGAAATTCAAAGCGTTGTTTTAATTCAATTAAAATAAGCCGGGCAATTTCTTTTTCCATCGGGGTAAAGCTTGCTTCACAATCTAAAATAAATTCATGTGCTTTTTTAATTGATAACTTTGTTACTTCATAAATGTTTTTACCAGCAATTTGCACGCTCATTGCTTGTTCATTAAGTCGCGAACCATGACATGTCGTACATTCTTTGTCCCGTAAAAATTTCGCGTAATACGTCCGCATAAATTCACTTGTTGTATCGTGATAGAGCCGTTCCACCCGTGTTTTAACACCTTCAATATAACCATTCCGGTGATTTAAATTGCCTGAGGAACTTTTAATAACATAACTATGTTGTTTGGGTGACCCATTTAAAATGATATCTTTATCTTTTGTGCTTAAATTTTTATAAGGAACATCACGGTTAATCCCGTATAAGTCGGTTAATTTCATAAAATCTTGCCATTCAAGATTTTGCGAACCAACAATGTTTTTATAATATTCAATCGCCCCTTCATTAAGTGTTAAACTATCATCAGGAATTAATAGTTCTGGGTCAAGTTCTTGTTTAACACCTAAACCATTACAATCCGGACAGCAACCTAACGGAGCATTAAACGAAAAGAGCCGCGGTTCAAGTTTAGGAACACTAAAGCCACAAAACGGGCAAGCGTGATGTGTCGAAAAGAAGCGTTCTTCGTTATTAATAATAACCCGTACATACCCTCTTCCCCAATCAAGTGCGAGCATTAAGGCATCATAAATTCGACTTTTAGCACTTTCTTTTAAAGCAATCCGGTCAACAATAATTTCAATTGTGTGCCGCGTATTTTTTTCTAATGGTTCTAGTTCACTAATTCGAACTTGTTTACCATCAACGCGTAACCGTTCAAACCCTTGGGCCCGAATTTTGGCCAGTGTTTCTTTATGTGTGCCTTTTTCATCACGGACGATCGGCGCTAAAATTTGGAGACGCGAATTATCTGGATGTTCATAAATAAGGTCAGTAATTTGCGGAACACTAAACGCTTTAATCGGAATGTGATGATTTGGACAATAGGGAGTACCAACACGCGCATATAATAACCGTAAATAATCATAAATTTCCGTTGTTGTTCCAACGGTTGAACGAGGATTATTTGATGTTGTCTTTTGTTCAATCGCAATCGCGGGGGAAAGACCTTCAATACTATCAACATCCGGTTTTTCAATGCCACCTAAAAATTGCCGGGCATAGGAAGATAAACTTTCAACATAGCGCCTACGGCCTTCGTTATATAATGTATCAAACGCTAATGTTGATTTACCCGAGCCACTTACGCCTGTAAAAACAACTAATTTGTTTTTTGGTACGACAACATCAATGTTTTTTAAGTTGTTGTCACGCGCACCTTTAATTACAATAAAATCTTTTTTCATCACTTGCATCCTCGGGTGTAATTTTACACTATATAGGCACTGTTTTGTAAATTAACGCTAAAGAACATTCTTCTGGTGGTTTATATTGCAAAAAGCGATAATTTCGCTATAATATAAAGGCTAATAGCGGGACGTAGCGCAGTTTGGTAGCGCACTACCTTGGGGTGGTAGGGGTCGTGGGTTCAAATCCCATCGTTCCGACCATTTTTAAAAGAAAAGCCATCGTTTGATGGCTTTTTTGCTAGTAAAAAGCCGCTAGTTTATTAACTAACGGCTTTTATTAATTTAGAAACTAGGCAAACTTTT
Organism: Caryophanales bacterium UBA5455; assembly: GCA_002427365.1. Lineage (GTDB taxonomy): Bacteria > Bacillota_I > Bacilli_A > RFN20 > CAG-826 > UBA5455. Next base: position 60,202 of record DIQT01000011.1, on the reverse strand, counting down.
TAATCCGAACTAAGCGTTTTTTCGCTTCTTCTAAGGATTTATTTAATAAGAATTCAGCATTGTCGGGGTTAACGCGTGGTAATTGATTGTACCGTGTTTCACCCATGACGAAGTCACGGAATAAGCCGTAGTCAGGTTCTTGCATGTCAATCGTTAATGGTGATTCACCAGCTTCTTCTAAGCGTGGATCATACCGGAAGATTGGCCAATAACCACTTGCGACAGCTTTCTTTTGCACGGTGTTATGGTTCGATAACCCACCTTTAATACCGTGTTCAATACATGGTGAGTAGGCAACGATTAAGGAAACACCGTTATAGCTTTCGGCTTCTTTGAATGCTTGGATTGTCTTCATTGGGTTAGCGCCTAAGCTAACTTGTGCGACATAAACATCACCATACGCCATCGCCATTAAGGATAAGTTCTTCTTCACGCCTTCTTTACCAGACGCGGCGAATTTCGCAATCGCGCCAGTTTGCGTTGATTTAGAAGCTTGACCACCGGTGTTAGAATAAACTTCGGTATCAAGAACAAGAATGTTAACGTTTGCGCCACTAGCTAAGACGTGATCAAGTCCGCCATAACCAATGTCATAGGCCCAACCATCACCACCGATAATCCAAACTGATTTATTAAGTAAATCACGTTCATAGTTAAGAACTTCTTTAACTTCTTCAACTTTGGATGCTTTAACACCAGCAACGAGTTCAGGAATTACTAAGCGGCATTGTTCGCGGTCATTAATGCTAGCGAGGTAGCGATCGATAACTTCCGCTAATTCTGGTTCGACTTTTGGTTGTGCGTCTTTAAGAATTTTAATAATTGTATTTAGTTTATGGTCAGTCGCAACGCGCATTCCAAAACCAAATTCAGCGTTATCTTCAAATAAGGAGTTCGCCCATGCCACACCTTCATTATTTTCATCAGTAATAAATGGTGTGCCGGGTGTCGAACCACAATAAATTGATGTACAACCTGTAGCGTTGGCGATTAACATATCTTTACCAAATAATCTTGAAGCAAGAATATAATATGGTGTTTCACCACAGCCACCGCAAGAGCCACTAACTTCGTGGTAAGGTCTAACAAAGCCTAATCCTTTAATGGAGTTCTTGGGGAAGAATTCATCACGGTATGGACCATGAGGATATAAGGCATCAGCGACGGCTTCGTATTTGTATTCATCTTTCGCATCAACCATGACTAAGGCTTTTTCGCCTTTCTTACCCGGACAGGTGACAGCGCATAAGCCACAGCCAACACAGTTTTCGGTCGAAATGGTAATCCGGAAGTGATATTCTTTAACTTTTGGTCCCATCGCGGGAATCGTGTCATCATGTGCGATTTCTGGTAGGGCCGCGAGTTCTTCATCAGTAATTAAGAATGGACGAATTGTTGCGTGGGGGCAAACAAAGGAACAAGTATTACATTGAATACAATTTTCTTTAATCCAGTGTGGGACCCGGGGGGCAATTTTCCGTTTTTGTTTAAACGTAATATCATTACGCATTGTGCCGTCTTCTAAACCATCTTTTAAGAAGCGGGATGTTGGTAGATCATAACCATCTAAGCTATCAATTGGGGTGACAAATGTATCAAAGTAATCATCACCAATTACGCGCCGTTCGCGAATTGGCGCTAAGTTGGCCCAGCTTGGGTCAACTGCGACTTCTTTAACACCCGCCGCACCGGCTTCAATCGCCCGTTGGTTAGATTTAACAACTTCTTCACCCTTACGGATGTATGTTTTATACGCAGCTTCTTTCATTGCGACGAGCGCATCTTCATAAGGCATAATGTCTTGGTTAAGATAGAAGAAAGCAGCTTGTAAGATCGTATTTGTGTAGCGGCCCATGCCATTTTCTTCCGCAATTTTGTTCGCAGGAATAATATAGAATTTGGCCTTTTTAGTCGCTAATTGATATTTAACCCGGTTAGGAATTAACGCAAGAAGTTCTTCTTCGCTCATTTCGGTGTTAAGAAGGAATGTTCCGCCCCGTTTAAGGTTTTTAATCATGTCATATTGGACGATATAACTATCAAGTGAGCAAGAAATAAAGTCTGCATTTTCAACGTAGTAAGATGCTTTAATTGGGGTATCACCAAAGCGGAGATAGGAACGAGTTGTTCCGCCTGATTTACGGCTATCATAGGCGAAGTAGGCTTGTGCATATTTACCAGTGGAGTCACCAATAATCTTAATCGAAGATTTATTCGCACCAACGGTGCCATCGCTTCCTAAGCCATAGAATAAACAAGCGCGGTAATTACCAGCAACATGATATTCATCATCCCATGGAACGCTTAAGTGGGTAACGTCATCGATAATACCAACGGAGAAACTATGCCATGGTTTATCATTTAAGAAATCATAAACGCCTTTAATATGTTTTGGTTGGGTATCGCGTGAGCTTAAGCCATAACGGCCACCAACGACGGTATCGATTTTCCGACCAGTTTGCGCTAAAGCAGCAACGACGTCAAGATAAAGTGGTTCGCCGGTTGCGCCAATTTCTTTGGTCCGGTCTAAAACAGCAATTTTCTTAACACTTGCTGGAATTACGCTAACTAAATCAACAGCGCTAAAGGGGCGATATAAGTAAACTTTAACAACGCCGACTTTTTCGCCTTTAGCGGTTAAATCGTTAACAACTTCTTCAATTGGATCGGTAACGGAACCCATCGCAATAATAACGCGGTCCGCTTCCTTATGGCCATAGTAAACAAATGGGGCATATTCACGGCCCGTAATTTTGCTAACTTCGGCAAAATATTTTTTAACAACTGGTAAAACGTTTGCGTTATGCGTATTCGCCGCTTCGCGACCAGTGAAATAAATGTCATCGTTTTCGGCACCACCACGGGTGACTGCGTTACCATGAGGATTTAATCCCCATTTCCGGAATGTTTCAATTTGTTCATTGGGAAGTAAATCTTTCCAAACGGCATCATCTTGAATTTCAATCCGTTGAATTTCATGTGATGTTCTAAATCCATCAAAGAAATGGATAACAGGAATGCGCGCATCCATTGCGACTAAATGCACTAATGGAGCTAAGTCGGCAACTTCTTGTACCGAGTGTGACGAAATAATTGTTGCGCCGGTTTGCCGGACTGCATAAATATCTTGGTGATCACCAAAAATCGAAAGGGAACGGGTCGCAATGCTTCTCGCGGCAACGTGAATGACCGCTGGTAATTGTTCACCAACCCATTTGTAAATGTTTGGTAACATTAATAACAATCCTTGAGAGGCAGTATACGTTGTTGCGTATGTACCGGTTTGAAGCGCACCATGAACAGCGCCCGCGGCACCACCTTCAGATTGTAATTCGACAACTTTAACTTTATCACCAAAATAATTTAATTTTCCTTGGCTGGAATATAAGTCAACATATTCCGCCATTGGTGATGAAGGTGTAATTGGATAAATCGCTGCAACTTCGCTAAAGTTATAACTTGCTAGGGCTGCCGCGTTATTTCCATCGACAGTAATAAATGATTTTTTGTTTTTGGGCATCATTTTTCCTCACTTTCTAAATCAATATTATTATACCTTATTTGTCAAATAATATACACTACTTCCTTAATGTTTATGCCGATATTTGCTAATAAAATATAAAAAAAGGCGCTAAGATTTTCTTAACGCCTGTTAGATATTTTCAAAATTGTTTTTTTATTCGTCTTTCCGCCGTTTTAACTCCATATTAATTAAGCGAATTAAGATTCTTAGTTTCTTATCACTTAGATTGGCGTTCCGATTAATTAGACCCGATTTACCAATTGTCATTTCTTTATAGACGAAGTCCCCAATCCCATCATACGCATCCGTGTCTTTTTTCTTAAGCCGTTCCGGCACTGTCTTCTTTCTTTCTTTTGCTAAATTTTCTACATACGCTTCTAAAGCGGGAATTAATAATAACAAATTATAATCATAATCTAAGCGGACCATTGGATCAAGAAACGCTAAATCTTCAGAAATTACATCAGGATAATAACCTAATTCAAGCGAAAGCGTTTCGCGCGTTTCAAATTTATTTTTTGAACGCTTTAAACTAGCGAGATATCGCCGAGCTTTAGTAATTTTAAGTTGTGCCATGGAGTTTCACCTCTATTCTTAATTATACAAAGAAATATGTAAAAAAGGAAAATTAAATAAGTTTTTGGAGAGCGCTTAACATTTTTTGATAAATCGGCACCATTCGCTCTTCATTAATAACATTAAAAATCTCTTCAATTGGGAACCACGCCACCCCGCTATTTTCATTTGCATTAATTTTAAGCGGTTCGTGTTCATCCGCGACAAGTAAATACGCTAAGTTCATATGAATATGGTCGCCAACAAACGCACCATTTTTAATGTGGTTAGGAACAAATATGTTATCAAGCGCGACCGGTTCCTTAATTAGAGGATAAACGTGTTCCAGTCCTGTTTCTTCTTTCGCTTCCCGTAAGACAACATCAAGAAAATCAGGATTACCATCATTATGACCACCGACCCAGCCCCACGACTTATAAATTAAATGATTAACAAAAAGCACTTTATCTTTCCTTTGGTTAACGATAATCGCACTATTTGTAAAATGGGCAATCTTATTCTTTCGCTCTAGTGAATCCTCGTTTCGTAAAAGGAATGTTAGCATTGCTTCCTTATCATTTACTTCTTGTTCATTTTGGGGAATATATTTTTCAATTGTTTCTTTAAACATTTTAACCCTCTCTTCTACTTATTTTAGCAAATAATTATGAACTAGTTTATTAAACACAATTTAATCTATCATCGATCGGGCGCGATTTTAATTTATTCTTGTTTAAATGCGCTCAAGGAGTCAAATAACTCTTTTTGTTCCGCTAAAGTCAAACCGGTATCGGGAGTATTTTCAAGATATTTTGCTAATTCATCGACATAAATCGTTTTTGTTTTGTCATCTATAATCACTTGCGCATTTCTCGTAAAAACAATAACGGAATGAAAGAACTTTTTATAGTTAGGGTATCGTTCCACGAGGACATTAAGATGATAATTATTTTGACGTATTGGATTTAAAAACACGTATTGTTTTTTATTAAGATATTGAATCCAATATTTTTCGTTTACTTTACCGTTAATTAAGCCTTGATAGTTTTTTGTTTCAATAACAATAATTCCTTTATTGCTTATTAAAATATGATCGATTTGGGCTTTTTTATTACCAGTAATAATAACGTTATGTAATTTATATGGTTCATTAAGTAAAACACTATTAACAAGGTTTTCACCAATAAAACCTTTAACGCGCGGCGAATTAAGGTGATGTTTGTTTAAATAATTAACTGTTCTAAAAACATAACGGGAAAATTTCAATGACTTAGCCTCCAAAGTTAATTAACTAATAAGCGCTTTATAAGATAAATGGTCGGTAGTTAAATTATACCATTTAAAATAATAAAAAATCCCACCTAAGTTCAGATGGGACTTAATTTTATAATGGTGAACCGTGAGGGATTCGAACCCGCGACCCATTGATTAAGAGTCAATTGCTCTGCCAACTGAGCTAACGGTTCACATCGCTATATTTTAACCCTTTTTACACGATTCGACAAGTAGAAAACAAAAAAAGAGGCAACCGGAGTTGCCCCTAAATTTTATTTTTTGTGTCGACCTTTATTTGTATAAGTCGCCACTTGCCATTGGTTGTAAGTTAAGACCGCTATACATTCCAAGGACCCCTTTATAATTGAAGGTTTCACCTGCCTTAAGATTAACTAAGAAATTAATAAATTCTCTTTGGCAGTCGGTTCCCATGTGGTAGTTAAAGGAAATCAATACTTCGGTTTCACCTAAAAGCGCGACAGCGTTTAAGTGATTTTTCGTGCCAACGACCTTTAATGCAGCAGCGTTATCTATTACTTCACCATTACGGTCTTCCCAGTGATCGAACTTAAGTCCTTCAACTTTAACAAGTGAACTTTGTCCATCATATCCACTTTCTTCAAACCCTGGAAGAACTTTATCTTTCATTTTGAAGAAGTCTTCGGTTAATTCGTGAACAGGAAGTGTTTCTGGGAAATCAGCAGGTTTTTCTGTAAGTTCAAGAAGCGTAATGTTTCCAACTTGTTGTTGTTCATTATAAGCGCCTTTTGGACCAACTACTTTAACATAATCGCCAATTTGAATAAGGCGTTTATCCGTCCCCGTGTCAACTTTACCTTCTGAGGAGAAGTCAATGTGATATAAGGAGAAGCCAACTCCATTTTCATCTAGAATGTAGGCGGAGTTGTAGTCGCCTAATAAAATTCTTGTTACTTGGCCTTCAATCCAAATAATTTGTCCAGAAGTCGCGGTATGGGCTTCTAATAATGAAATTTTGTTGGCAACTTTTGTTGGGGCAACAACGCGGAATAAGTACGTCTTTGGATCGCTTTCAACACCTCTAAACTTTGCCGTCGCCGTTAATGAATAGGCCCGGTCAGGCATTCCAACTTCAGGATAATTTGGCTTGGCTTCAATGTGGCCTGATTCTAATGTTGAAAATTTAAACGCATTACGCATATTTGGTGTCCAACTAATGGCTACTTGATATTTGCCTTCAACTAAGAAACTTGTTGATAAGACAACAAAGTTGTTTTCATCACCGATTAAACTAATTTCTTCGCCACTTTCTTCAGTAACGGGGAAACTATCCATCGTCATAATTGAGTAGTTACCAATTGCACTATCGACAATTTGTTGTAACCGTTCGTCAGTAAGTTCTTCTTCGCTCGCAACACTACCACCACAACTTGAAAGAGTTATGACCGCAACAGTCGCAAGTAAAAATGATTTAATTTTTTTCATACTTTGCTCCTTTATTATTTTTTCCTAATTATTTAGGTTTATATTTAGATAAACTGCTTGTCGCTGCATCAATCGCTTCTTGGATGGTCATTGGTTTGCTATCTTTTTCAGTAACGAAAAGGTTAGGAATAATTGTACCAACTGCTGAGCGGATTGTGCTACTTCCTAAGAAGCCTGGGTCAACGAATTTATTCCACGATTCATCAGAATAAATATCAGCGTTAACGCCGGCGGCATCAACATAAGCTTTTTCTTTTGCCGTAACATTTTCGCCTTTACCACTAGCAAGGAAATTCTTATATAAATCAGAATTAAGCATGGTAGTCGTTACAGGGAAATACGCGTTTTGTGAGGCAAAAACGTCATTAACTTCAGAAGTAATATATTTCATGAAGTCCCAAGCAACATCTTGTTCTTCGGATGTGCCTTGTTTAAACATAACAATGTTCGTACCTTGAGAAATAACTACTTTGGAATCTGCGTCTTTATAAGGAATTGGATGAACTTCAAGTTCAAACGCTCCTTTATTTGGAATATTATAGTCTAGACCAGCACTACTAGAAATTGTAAATACTGTTTTAAGCGCGAGGAATTGAGTTGAACAATAACTTGTTTCACCCCAAGTTCCGGGGACACCAATAATTTCATCATCCGCTAAATCTCTAAAATAAGTTAACATTTCGCGGGTTGGATCAGAATCAAATTGATAATATCCTTTTTTATAACTTTCGGCAGACGTATATACGCCGCCCCATGAACGAACTAACGTAATAAACATGTTAGAGGTTGAATCCCAGGCAATTGGCCGGAATTCTGACGCATCGAAGTTAAAATCTAAAGTTTTACCATCAAAGGTTTGTGTGGTTTTAAAATTTGCATTCATTACTGTACGAATCTTTTTACCAACTTCTTCAACTTCAGCCCATGTTTCAGGAACTTTAATTGTTGAATCTTCTGATTGGAGGAAACCAAGTAGTGTTTTATTAACAACCATAACTTCCGTCGATTTATTTAAGGGTAAACCCCATGTTAAATCATTACCATCTTTATCGGTTTCAAGTGATGTGTTTTCAACCATGTAGTCTGCAATGTAATCATCAATATCAAATTTTGAGTTTTCATCCGCTGCTTCTTGAGCAAGATAGCCATCAATGTTTTTTAAAATATTTGATGCGATATAACTCGCCATGTGGTCAGGATAACCAACGGCAAGGTGTGGATAAGTTGAGTTTGTGACTGATAGTGAAATCTTATCTAATAAGTTATCGTAACCAGTTCCATCGCTCTCGTAAGCAATTCGGTAATTTTCAGAATATTTGCCGTTTTTGTTATATTCGGCAATTTGCGCCTTAAGGTTATCACTAATTTTCGTACCAAAGCCTGCCCAAAAATTAATCTTTGTCCGCTTGTCATTGTCTCCGCACCCAGCTAATAACATTGCGAGTGCGCCTGTTAGAATGAATAGTCTTGTCTTTTTCATCTTCATATTTTTGTTCCTTTCTATATTTTGTTTCCTTCTAAATTTATTATAACACCTATCTATCCTTTAATCCCACTCCGAGATACTCCGCGCATAATGTATTGTCGGAAGATAACGAAGATTAAAAGTAAAGGTGCAGTAACTACCATGGAGCCAGCAATAACGATGGTATCTTTCCCATCCGCTGCACTCTTAAATAACGACATCAACCCGTTACTAACAAGCCGCATATCATTACCAAATTTGGGGTGAGTCCCATTGGCGATTAAGCGCGGCCAAATATAAGCGTTCCATGCGCCCATGACGGATAAAATGGTAATTGTTGTAATTGTGGGCATTGCCACTGGAATCATAACTTTCCATAAATATTGGAATTCACCATAGCCATCAACTTTACTTGCTAAATAAAGTTCGTTCGGAATCATTTGGAATGCTTGTCGTAAATAGAAAATATAGAACACACTAACAAAGTTTGTCAGCGTCAACCCCGCGAAGGTGTTTTTCCACATCCACCCATCAATCGTTTGATAGTTGGTAATGATCATCATTTCGCCAGGAATCATCATCGTTGCCAATAACAACGCAAATAGCGCTTCTTTTCCTTTAAAGTCGAGCCTTGCAAAGGCAAAAGCGGTAAGAACAGTTGACACAACCGTTAAACTCGTTGCAATAAGGGCAAAGATAATTGTATTAAGGAAGAATTGACCGAAGTTGTAGTTAACACTTGCAACTTCTCCCTCCATTGGCATCCCAAAAATAACTTGGAAGTTATAAATTGTCGGATGGTCAGCCCATAGTTTTACGACACTATTAATACGTTCAGCGTCATATGCATCAGGATGCTTTAAACTTGTAATAACCATGAACCAGAAAGGTAGCAAAATAAACAAAGCAAATAATGTTAAAAATAAATACAGAAAGATCCGTGAAATAATATGTTTTGCTCGCCAAATTTGTTGAGACCGCTTATCGGCGAAATACATATCTTGATTATTTTCTCTAGCCATGTCTTGTCTCCTTTCCTAATAATGTACGCGTTTCTTGCTTACTTGCATTTGAACCGCGGTAATAACTAATATAATGCCTAATAAAACAACTGCGCCAGCGGAAGCAACGGCTAACGTTTCAGTTCGTGCCCGGTTAATATAAATATAACCGACGATTGTTAACCATTCCTTGTGGACTGGTCCACCAAAGCTACCAGCACCATTGTTGGCTTCACTGTTTGAGAATAACGAAATAACACTTGTATACATCTTAAACGAACCAATCGTCGATGTAATCATAATATAAAGAACTTGTGGACTTAATAGTGGTAACGTAATTCTTCTAAAGATTGTCAATCTATTTGAACCATCAATTCGAGCAGCGTCATAATATTGTTTATCAATACTTTGTAAACCACTCATAAAGACGAGAACTTTAAACGCAATACTGTTCCAAATGTTATAAACAATAATTGCCACTCCACTATTAAATCGTGGTGCGGTTAGTGTTACCCAGTTTTGTGGGCGAACCCCAAACCACCCTAAGAACTTATTAATAAGTCCTTGGCTTTGATAAATACCTTCAGAAGTAACCGTATACCCCTTAAACATAATACTAAATACCATCCCAATCGCAATCGTATTTGTTACGTAAGGAAGGAAGAAAATTGTTTGATAAAATCCGCGCATAAACTTAATTGAGTTTAAGAAGACGGCGAGTAATAATGAAATAAAAATACTAAGTGGAACCGAAATAACAGTAATAATTAGTGTGTTTATAATTGCATTTCCAAAGTCTGGATCACCAAATACCGTTTTAAAGTTCTTAAAACTCCACACCATCGCATCTGGTGGTGTCGATGTTTCCCAGTTTTTAATTTCCGCAATACCGTTGAAATAGTTACTAATAGCAAATGAACCCGAATGCTTTACCCACCGGAAGTTTTCAATAAAACTAATTAAGAATGTGTTAACAATTGGGTAAAAAGTAAAGAGCACTAAAAAGACAAGCGTTGGTCCTAAAGCGATTAATGCTTTGCCTCCGTGTCCCATTTGAAATTTGGATTTACGTTTTTTAACTTCAAACGTTTTCCATTCTTTTCCAGCGATTGAAGCAGCGGAACCATCATTATGAACAAATGGTTCTTCAACTACTTCGCTATCTAACGTAACTTCAGTTTCTGGGTATTTTAATTGGTCATTGTTATGTTCCATTTTCATACCCCCCTATTTAATTCTCGTGCCGCTATTTTCAAATACGTAAAATCTCTTGGCGTATAAATCAATTTTTTCTTTGCCAATAACGTTTACCCGTTCTTCTGCAGGAATAATAATGCGGACACGGTCTTTACCTTCTTGTCCGTGGACCTTACCGATAATGGAAATATCGCGGCCTTTATGTTCAATAAAGAAAATGTCAACAGGAATAACGCCTTTTGTTGCAACAGGAACCCTCGAGAACGCTTCCGGACGAATTCCAACTTTAACTGGGCGATTATTTTTCTTTTCTTCGCGCAGTAAATCAACCGCTAAGGAGAAATCTTCATATTTTCCCGTGTAACCATGTTCACAAATATAATCGAAGATACTTTCACGGTTTAATTCAAATGGAACTAATTCGGTTGGAACATTTCCTTCTTCATCAGCTTCAGCATCATGAACATGCCGCGTTGCGCGACCTTCAAGCATTGCAAAATATTCTTCTTCTAATTGTTTAAAGCCATGATCAACCGCATGAGCAAAAATGCCTTTATCTAATAATGAGAATTCACCTTTTGAGGCATATTCTTTACCAGTATCATATTTTTTGCCATCAATATAAAGCGCACCATTTTTAAGTTCGCCATCAAAAATATTAATCGCGGGGCTACCTAAGAATTTTGCAACAAATAAGTTAATTGGTTCATCGTAAACTACTTGGGGCGCGTCCATTTGTTGAACGATTCCATGATCCATAACAACGATGGTATCGGAAATTGACATTGCTTCTTCTTGGTCATGCGTAACGAAAATTGTTGTAACGTTCGCTTCCCGTTGAATGCGACGAATTTCTTCCCGTGTTTGTAACCGTAACCGAGCGTCAAGGTTACTTAATGGTTCATCAAGTAATAAGACTTTTGGGTGTTTAGAAAGCGCACGCGCAATTGCAACCCGTTGTTGTTGTCCACCGGAAAGTTCTTTTGGTTTACGATCAAGTAGATTGTGAATGTCGACTAAAGCAGCAACTTGTTGAATTACTTCTTCTTTTTCTTCCTTAGTTAACCGTGGCCGAACGTTATCAAGCGGGAAGCCGATATTTTGGCGAACCGTTAAGTGGGGATATAGCGCATAGTTTTGGAAAACTAAGCCAATTCCACGATTTTCGGGTGGGACATTTGTCATGTCAGTTTCGCCGAAAAACACTTTCCCTCCTGATGGTTTATGCAAACCAGCGATTAAATAAAGCGTTGTAGATTTACCACAACCGGAAGGTCCTAACAACCCAAGTAATTTGCCGTCTTCGACCGTTAAAGTAACGTCATTGACAGCGTAAACATCAGGGGCTTTGTTTTTGCCCGTCCCTTTGCCAGGAAACACCTTAGTAAGGTTTTCTAGCCTAACTTCCATATTATATCCTCCTAATAAAAACCTTTTGTTTTTAATATCAAACTTTAGTAATTTAATAATAACATAAATCGACGAACTGTTATATATTCTAAGAGTAGTTTTTAAGTGAATTAGACTTCTAGGTCAGATTGATAAACGCAATTAAGAATTTTATATTTTTATTTCTTTCAAGCACTTAAATATACTATATTTTGGTTCACTTGTCATTACTTTCAGGTAAAAGATTTTCTTCGTGCCAGTCATCAATTGCGGCTTTTTGATCAGCTAAGAGTGCATTAAACTCCTCTTCTTCCGTAATATTATTGAAAATCATCGAATTTTTAATATCAACGGTTAATGATCCAGCACCTAAATCGGTTAATGTTCGACCATCTTTTCGAATGCTCATAATTACGAGAGAAACAATTGGGACCGCAAAGATGAGGCCAATCCAATTAACTAAGATGCCCGTCATCGCGCGATATGCTTTTTGACCTTTGCTCATTTTATACCCATACATCGTGACATGCCCAATTTGGGTTAATAATTCGCCAAGTGTTGCTCCATGTGGTGTAAATGACGGGATGAGTAAAAAGACAACGAAAATAAAAATTGCCATTGTAATAATATGACCTTCTGATTCAAGTTTTAATAATGGATCAGCATATTGGCTATATGTTTCGGAATCGATAAATTCCCGCGCCGCCTTTTGCCACGCGGTTTTATAAAATGCTTCCGCCGCTATTTCTTTGCCCGTTAAAACCTTAATATCCCATGGCGTTTCACTTGATATTGTCACATTCCACGCAAATAATGAAACGGTATCATCGGTCCGCTTTAAAATTTCATCATAATAAAGGTCAGCGGTATATTGCTTAGGCGCCAAATTAGACTCCACATAATATTTATATAATGCTTCCGGCTTTTTTTCACTATTAGGTTCTTCAAAAAGACCATTTTCTTTAATCCCATAAAGATTGCTTGCTTTTTGAACAATCGTTATTTGGTTATTAAGTTCGGCACCACCTAAATGATTTGTTAAGATTTTTGTCGTCACTAAAAAATAAGTAACTTCTGTCACTAATAACAAAACAATTAAATCAAATAAGAGCGCAACAATGCGTCTACTTAATTTTGGTGGTTGAATATGCTTCATTGTTAATTATTCGTCAGCGGATTCATCGCTTACCTTAACTTCACTTGGTGCGCTAGGTGGAGCAACGATGCGGTCTTCAAAGTTAACCCATTCCGTATTTTCGCTTGGGCGTTCTTCCGGTTCTTTTTCTGGCAACGGATTGTCTAATAATTCATCTTCATAGCTATTATAAATTTTTGCTTCTTTTAAGTTAACGGGCCGAGTTCCCGCAATAAAGTCATGTAAAGCCCGGTTCTTTTTACCAAACATTCCCATCGTAAAGGAAATGAACGTAATAATCGGCATCGATAAGATACCATAACTAATGATAATGAAATCAAGGAGTAAGGTAAATAAATATAAGCCAAAGTAGCGGGCGATATGTTGCCACCACTTCGCTTTATATCCATATGTATTAACAACGCCTAATCCTAACATTTTCTTACCTAAGGTCGCGCCGTGTTTAAACACTAAGGGGAACAATAAGTAAACAATTAATGAACTAAAGGAAAGCGCGATAATTGTGCCAATAAAAACATATTGATTAACAATTTGATAATCAGCTTCCATTTGGAAATCTTTGCTAATAACTGCGCTATAAAGATTTTCAAAATATGCATCAACGGTTTCTTCTTTACCTTCAGCAATTTTGACGCCTTGGGGTAAAAAGTGTTGTTTAACAACTGGTGTTTCTTCACTTGTTACTTCCGAAGTTATTTCGCTTGGCACTTCTTCATTTTCCGCTAGACCATCAATATCTTCATCATCTTCAAGCGCCCACACAAATAATGGTTCGCCATCTTTTATGGGTTGACCAACTTGTAATACCCGTTCATTAAACCATGTCAGCGGGTCATCTTTAAATTTTTCGACCGTTATATAAATCGGATCGATGGTATTTTCGTTATTTTCTTCACCTTCGACCGCTAGGCCAAATTCATCGAGTTGTTTTTCGATAATTGCATTTTCATCTAACCGGAAATTAATGAGTTTTTCGCTAACTTCTTTACCAGTTTTTGAATATAAAATTTTAATGTCATCTTCGGTTTCTGAAACTCTGCCTAATTTATATTCCGTGTAAAAGCGATAAATTGCTTCACTTTTGTCGTATTTTGCTTTAGTGGTATATCCTTTAAAGCCCACCGCACCATTAGGATAAGTTGGAGCATATGGTTCATCTTCAACAGTTATTTCTTTTCCGTCTTTATCAACATACGCGGAAATCGCATATAAATGCGAATTGTGTATATCAAGATAATACGCTTGTTGGTGTTCACTTAGATCAACGGTGGCTTTTAAAATCGGTTGGACCGCACCATAAAATGATCCTAAAAATAACACAATAAATAATAGTAAGTCAATTATCGCCGCGCCCCACCGCCGGCCTGGACGTGGTAAGGGGGCAAAACTCGCTTCAATTGGGGTTTCGCGTTCAGCGTTAGTCGGGTTTTGTTTTAAACTCATATATAATCTACTTCCTTCGTTAAAATTCTAGTTATCATTATATCTATAATTACATGCAATTACCAATGTAAATGTAATTATTAGCCATTATTATAACGAACAAAAAAAGCCCCTTCATTTGAAGAGGCTTCATTTCGTTTAATTAATTAAGCAATGCTTATTTAATAATTTCGGTAATTGTACCAGCACCAACAGTCCGGCCACCTTCACGGATGGAGAACTTGGTACCTTGTTCAATTGCGACTGGGTGAATAAGTTGAACGGTTAATTCAACGTTATCACCAGGCATAACCATGTCAACACCTTCTGGTAAGGTAATGGTTCCGGTAATGTCCGTTGTACGGAAGAAGAATTGTGGGCGATAGTTGCTTAAGAAAGCTGTGTGACGGCCGCCTTCTTCTTTCTTTAAGACGTAAACTTGAGCGGTGAACTTGGAGTGTGGTTTAACTGAACCAGGTTTCGCTAAGACTTGACCACGTTCGACTTGGTCGCGGGTGATACCTCTAAGAAGGGCACCAACGTTGTCGCCGGATTCGGCGTAGTCGAGGGTTTTCTTGAACATTTCAAGACCAGTAACGACGGATTTTTGTGTTTCACGAACGCCAACGATTTCAACTGGATCGTTAACGCGGATGACACCACGTTCAACCCGACCGGTAACGACGGTACCACGGCCAGTAATGGTCATGACGTCTTCAATTGGGAGTAAGAATGGTTTATCGTTATCACGAAGAGGTTCTGGGATATATTCGTCGACAGCAGCCATTAAAGCTAAAATTTGTTTTTCAGCTTCAGGGTCGCCTTCGAGCGCGGCACGGGCACTACCAGCAACAACTGGGGCACCATCGCCATCAAAACCATATTCGTTTAAGAGGTCCCGAACTTCCATTTCAACGAGTTCAATGAGTTCTGGGTCATTAACTAAGTCTGTTTTGTTTAAGAAAACAACGAGTCTTGGAACACCAACTTGTTTACTAAGTAAGACGTGTTCGCGTGTTTGTGGCATAACGCCATCAGTTGCGGCAACGACGAGAATTGCGCCATCCATTTGAGCGGCACCAGTAATCATGTTCTTTACGTAGTCCGCGTGACCTGGACAGTCAATGTGCGCATAGTGTCTGTTTGCTGTTTCGTATTCGATGTGAGAAGTACTAATTGTAATTCCGCGTTCTTTTTCTTCGGGAGCTCCATCGATTTCCGCGTAATCTTTAAATGTTGCACCACCAGCTTTTGCTAAGACTTTGGTGATGGCCGCTGTTAAGGTTGTTTTACCATGGTCAACGTGACCGATTGTACCAACGTTAATGTGTGCTTTACTTCTGTCAAATTTTTGTTTTGCCA
Source organism: Caryophanales bacterium UBA5455 (assembly GCA_002427365.1). Classification (GTDB taxonomy): domain Bacteria; phylum Bacillota_I; class Bacilli_A; order RFN20; family CAG-826; genus UBA5455. The sequence continues at coordinate 44,393 of DIQT01000011.1, read as the reverse complement.
TGTGATTTCCTCCTTCTGAAATCGCTTATTTTTACACGATTTCATAATAGCAAAGTTTAGAATAAATGCAATAGTAATGAGTTACTTAATTGCCTATTTCTGCCTAGCGGGCAGACGCGCCCCCGGTTTTAGAAATAATTTCTTCTTGGATAAAGCGTGGGGTTTCACCATAATGATCGAACTGCATTGCGTATGTTCCACGTCCTTGGGTCATTGACCGTAAATCGGTAACATAGCCGAATAGTTCGGCAAGCGGAATTTCCGCTTCAATTATTTTGGCGTTGGCACGTTGGTCTTCACCAATCATCATGCCCCGGCGACGAGAAATGTCACCAACAACATCACCATAATAATTTTCGGGTACGGTAATTTCAACTTTCATAATTGGTTCAAGAATTACCGGACTACATTTTGTGGCTGCTTCGCGTAACGCCATTGAGGCGGCAATTTTGTAAGCAGATTCACTCGAGTCAACATCGTGATACGACCCATCAAACAATGTTGCTTTAATGTCAATGATTGGATAGCCAGCAATTAAGCCACGTTCCAATGCATCTTGTAAGCCGTCATTTGTCGGCTTAATATATTCACGAGGCACTGTTCCACCAACGATTTTATCTTCGAAGACATAACCGCCACCTGGATTAGGTTCAAAGTGAATTTTAACGTGCCCATATTGCCCGCGACCACCTGATTGACGGATGTAACGGCCTTCGCAGTCCGCGCCTTGACGAATCGTTTCGCGATAGTTAACTTGTGGTTTACCAACAGCGACGTTAACGCCAAATTCTCTCCGTAACCGATCGACTAATATATCAAGGTGTAATTCGCCAACACCGGCAATAATTGTTTGACCTGTTTCTTTATCAGTCCGAATTTTGAAGGTTGGGTCTTCTTCCGCTAATTTAGCAAATCCTTCGGACATTTTTTCTTGGTCAGCTTTTGTTTTTGGTTCAACAGCTTGTTCAATAACTGGGTCAGGGAATTCCATTCTTTCAAGAATTATTGGAACTTCCGGACTTGAGATTGAATCACCAGTCACCGTTTCTTTAAATCCGACGACCGCGCCGATATCACCAGCATGCAATTCTTCCACTTCTTCGCGGTGGTTGGAGTGCATGAGCACCAAACGGGAAATCCGTTCGCGTTTATTTTTTGTAGTATTTAAGACATACGAGCCTTTTTTCAAGACACCGGCGTAAACCCGAACATACGCTAAGCGACCAATATAGGGGTCGGTAGCAATCTTGAACGCTAACGCCGATAACGGTTCATCATCATCAGCGTGAACGAGATATTCCTTGCCATTTTTATCTTCCGCTTTTGAAGAGGGGATTTCTAATGGACTTGGTAAATAATCGATTACGCCGTCTAATAATGGTTGAATACCTTTGTTTTTATAGGCTGATCCACAGAAGACGGGATAAAACTCGCCTAAGAGAACGGCCTTACGGATTGTTTTCTTAATTAGATCAACAGGAACTTCTTCGCCTTCTAAGACAAGCATCATTAACTCATCATCGAAGTTTGCGAGTTGTTCAAGTAATAACATCCGGTATTCATTTGCTTTGCTAACGTATTCAGCAGGAATTTCACCGACTTTTGGTTCTTCCATGGAGTGATCGGTATAAATAAACGCCTTCATTCCAATTAAGTCAATCATTCCTTTAAATGCTGATTCCGCACCGATGGGGTATTGGACCGCCGCGGCATTTGCCCCGAGCCGTTCACCAATGGAACGAACAGACATTTCAAAGTCTGCTCCTGTCGCGTCCATTTTATTTGCGAAGACAATTCGCGGGACACGATATTTATCCGCTTGGCGCCAAACCGTTTCGGTTTGTGGTTCTACACCACTTTTAGCATCAAGAATCGTAACTGCACCATCGAGTACCCGGAGTGAACGTTCAACTTCAACAGTGAAGTCGACGTGACCTGGTGTATCGATAATGTTAATCCGGTAATTTCCCCAAGTTGCGGTTGTGGCCGCGCTTGTAATGGTGATGCCGCGTTCTTGTTCTTGCGCCATCCAGTCCATCGTCGCTGCCCCTTCGTGGGTTTCACCGACTTTATGAATTTTACCGGTGTAGTATAAGATACGTTCCGTTACAGTTGTCTTGCCGGCATCAATATGGGCCATGATACCGATATTGCGGGTATGTTCTAATTCAAAAGTTCTTTTTCCCATAACATTTCCTTCCCTTTATTAACATTCTGCAACAAATTAATAACGATAATGTGCATAAGCTTTATTTGCTTCAGCCATTTTGTGTACATCGTCTCTTCTTTTAACGGATGCTCCTGTTCCTTGTGCAGCATCAATAATTTCGCCAGCTAACCGTTCTTCCATCGTTTTTTCATTTCTTAAACGTGAATAGTTAACTAACCATCTTAAACCTAATGTGACTTTTCTTTCCGCGTTAACTTCGGTTGGTACTTGATAGTTTTGACCACCGACCCGGCGAACTCTTAATTCAACTTCAGGCATGATATTATTTAATGCGGTAGCAAAGACGTCCATTGCTGGTTGACCACTTTGTTTTTCAATGCGATCAAAAGCACCATATAAAATTGTTTGAGCAGTTCCCCGTTTGCCATCATACATCAATTTATTAATTAAGCGTGTAACTAATTTTGAATTGTAAATTGGATCTGGGAGAACGTCGCGTTTTTCGACACTTCCTTTACGTGGCATATTTCTTTCCTCCTTGAGATTTCCCTAAATATGGGATGAATAAATTTATCGTAAAAACTAATCTTCGTGATGTTTTGGCTTTTTCGTTCCATAGAGGGAACGTCCTTGACGCCGTTTTTCAATACCGGCTGTGTCAAGCGTGCCACGGACGACGTGATAACGAACCCCTGGCAAGTCTTTAACTCTTCCGCCTCTAATTAAGACAGTTGAGTGTTCTTGCAAGTTGTGACCTTCACCACCGATATAAGCGTTAACTTCATAGTTGTTGCTTAAGCGAACACGCGCATATTTTCTAAGCGCTGAGTTTGGTTTTTTCGGCGTCATCGTGCCAACACGAGTACAAACACCACGTTTTTGTGGAGCATCTTGGTCAGTTTCTTTTCTTTGTAATGAGTTCCAACGTTTGCCTAAGGCAGGTGATTTGGATTTAACCGTTAAATTTGAGCGACCTTTCCGCACTAATTGTTGAATTGTGGGCATATGTAAATTCTCCTTTCAAATGAGTTTTTCTTGCTTGAAATCTAAGCACACGACTTCGGGCGTGTCATACCCCCTTAAAATAAAGGCGTGACTACGTCACAAAAATTGTGCTTTTATCTCACACACGCTAAAAATTATAACATTATAAATATGCATGTCAAGCATTATATTTTCTTTTTTATTTAGCGGTGGACTACCTTATTAAGCTTCTGACCATTTGCTAAAACTTAAAGTAATTGAGGTTTTTGTTTGCTTCGTAATCTTAAAGGAAAAGGCGAGCGAACTTCCATTAGAAAAGGTGAAATCTTGATACGTTTTTTGGCCGAAATCATCGCCCGCTTTATAAAGCGTTTTATTACTTGCGAACGCATTCGCACTGCGCTTATTTCCACTACTTTCTAAAAGGTGATATAAGAATATAAAATTACCGCTACTTGATGATCGATTATTACTATATTTAAAAGCGTCTTTTCCTAAAATTAAGCCGCGGCGGGTAGCGTTAACAAGGTAGACTTTTAAACCATATTCATTAAATAATCTTACTTCTTGATTAATTTGACTATCCATATAGTTCATCTTCGTTGGTGTATAAAATTCTAAGAGCAAATATTCACTAAATAAATTCGCGTCGGTGGCGTTACTTCCTAATAAAACTAAATCACCTGATTCATTAAACGGCCGCAATGTTAGTTCTCCTTCATTGGTAATAATATATGGATTAACCCAGTTAAGAAGTAACTTTGAAAAAGCGGTGTGGTCACCAAGCGAATAATCCATCATATCCATTCCGCCTGTTGCCCGATAACCGTTATCGTTAGAATTATAATAATCTTCTAACCCGAGCAAATGACCGACTTCATGAATTAATGTATGCGCATCTGGTTTATTATTGCCCAAAGAATATTTTGGATATAAAAAGTCATAACTTACCCAAACATATGGTTTTCCAACCGGTAAATCAACATTTGGATTTATTTTATCGTAAGTATAATACGCCCAGAAAAGCGATTCGCGGCCTCCAATATCACCATCGACTTTACCATCTGTTCCGATTGGGTGTGAATAAATTACCGCAATCGCATCAACATAGCCATCGTTATTTTGATCATACTTTGCTTTAAATTCATTAAGATCTTCGGAAGCGATAAAAGATGATAACGCTTCTTGCATAACACTTGAAGAAATATTTGTTCGCTTTTCATCAGCGCAGCGATGATTATTACAATACGCTAATTCGTCTAAGATGTTTTGATTATTAACTTGATACCATGGGGCCACTTCACCACCAATTTTAAGTCGACCATAACTTGATTGATAATAAAAACTTGCAACCGATTCCCATTGGTTTACCTCTTCTGTACCAAAGAAAGCGTTTTGAATAATTTTATGAGCGTCGTTTCCATTATTATTATCAAGTTTTTCTTTTGGATAATCGGGAAAGTCAACGGGTAAAACTAAAATATTTTGTTCACCAAGCGAAGGTAGTAAAACGCGTTTATCTTTTTCGCTATTTGCGGTTTCAAGCATATCTTTAAGCGAACTACTAAATGATGTTTGCTGATAAAAGTTGTCACCTTCTAAGGGTTCTAGTTTACTTATATCAGTGGCAAATTCGTACTGTTTTACATTTATTTTATAAAGGCTACAGCTACTTAAAACTAGGAGCGTTGATAAAATAATGATTGCTTTATTTTTCTTCATTATTTTAAAACCTCCTAATTTGAATTTCGGCACCGTCAGCTAACATTTGACCAAAATAAATTTCATAACCAACGGCTTCACCATTATTAAATAATGGTAACTTTAAATAATCGCCTTCAACCCATAAACTTGCATTGTCCGCATATTTTGAAGTATCCGCCATTGTCTTAATTGAACCTTTTGGTTTATAGCGATAGGATAAGGAATTATAATCACTTGCATTTAATAGAGCAATCAAGGAAAATTGTTCGTTAATTTTATTCCGTGGCGGTTTAACATCTTTGGAATTAGAATGAGCGACTTCAACTTTATATGTATTACCATCTTCTTCATATGAGGCTGATATTTTATTAACATAGTCATTATTAGAATTTGACATATACGTTAAACCATTCTTTTTATAATATGCATTTCTAATTAAGCGGGCATCAACATGATAGACACGAACTCCATACTTAGAAAAACCACGTAAGCGATTATTAAATAAATCTTCGACTGTTTTGATTGAATCTTGGGCGTTTAAACCAAGTGGTTGATAGTATTCTAATAAAATATATTCATCAAATGGCATCTTATTCCAAGAATCGTTAATTATAATAGCGTCCCCACTACTATGAAAGGGGGCAAGAAAAATATCGGTGTCACCCGTTACATAAAGCGGATCAATCCACCCTAAACTCATTTTAGAAAATGCATTATGATCGATAATGTTGTTATCCATCATATCAACCCCACCTAACGGGGAAGTTTCACCACCATAATCATAGTAATCATCAAGCCCTAAAATATGCCCCGTTTCATGAATAAACGTATGCGCATCAACCTTTTTTGTTCCATATTCGTTATACATAAAGTCATAACTTGACCAGGCGTAGGAATAAGGTTGGGGTTTGCCAGTATTATTTGGATCAATTGCGTCATCATTACCATAATACCAAAATGAATACGCCCAAAAAACATCTTTATCTAAAGCGCCTTGACCTGCGCGTTGATAATTAGGGGCACTGTAAATTAAATAAATTGCATCGATATAACCATCATTATCCGTATCATATTCTTCTAATAAACTTTTTGGTAATTGCCGATATACTTCTTCTAAAACAAAATAGGTCGCATCAAGCGCCCGATAATTTGGATTTTCTTTATTAGTTTCAACATAGGTTGCTAAGTATGTTGTTTCTTTTTCTAAGTTAATCCAATCGGTAACTTCACCAGTTAACATTAATTGACCATAACTACTTTTATGATAAAAAGAGGCAACGGATTCCCAACCGGTTTCGTCGCTTTCACCAAAAAAAGCACGATTAATGTCTTTTCTTAATGGTTCTTTACTACTTCGAGAAATCGGATAATCATTAAATTCAACGGGGACAACAAGCATTTTTTGTTCACCGATACTATCAAGCACT
>DIQT01000011.1:0-37942 GCA_002427365.1 Caryophanales bacterium UBA5455 | reverse complement strand
ACTATCAAGCACCATTCCACCATTTGCGTTATTTAAATCTTTATATGTTGGAAGTTTTTGATAGTTTTCATAGTTGGAATCATAGCGGAGATAGCCCCCTTCATATTCATAATCAAAGGGATCAACCTTGGATTGAAAAAAGTAAGAAAGTAAACTACAACTCGATAAGGTAATAAGCGAAACTAAACTAACCAAAGCAAATTTTAATTTTTTATTCATCTTTCTTAACTCCTTTCAGTATTTTCGTATGTTAAATTATAGCGTGATAACGATTAATAATCATATTTTTGATTTGCGCAAAAGTCGTATTTTAATTAGTCGCAGTCTTTTCTTTCTTCTTCTTACTCATCATTTTTATAAGCGAATAAATAATATTAAATACAAGGCCTGCGCTTACCGCGAGTAATAAAAAGTTTAATTTAACATTTCCAATTGTTAAATCAATCCATGTATAACCTAAAAATGTTTCGCTTAAATAGCCGGAAGCAAAGATTAAACCAATAATAAGAACAAGGCTACTACCTAGTAATGTTTCTAGTGGGCTTTCCTTTTTCCACGAAAACGCAATTAGTTTTACGCCTCGTGCTAAGATTAAACTTGCTTCAATAATAAGAACCCCAAAATAAATTGGTGTTGGAATCGTTGCAAAAACCCCCTCGAATGAAAAAATAAGCGCAAGCACTAATAAAACGCCTAAACTTAAATCAATAAAAAGATGGTGCTTTTTATTGCGTTGACTTTTATCCGCTAAAACTAAATTAACTGGCATAGCTCCTAAGGCACTCGTTGATAAACTAGAAGCGCCATTTAAGAAGACTAACGAATCAAGCTGCGCCGTATTTCGTTTAATGGGTAAAACATGCCGTTCCGTTTCATCTTCTAAAATAATTTGGTCTTGCGTATCATTTAATAAGGAAATAATAGCGATTGGTAAAACTAAAAGAATTAGCGTCCAATCAAATGCCAAATAATTATAAAATTCAAAATGTTCAATAAAGTTTATAAATGAAAAAGTTGGGTACGCATTAATTTGCGTAAAGAGATGAAAATATAACGTTCCATCCATGCCAAGATTAGAAATTACCGTAATTAAATCGTGAACTAGATATACAAAGAAACCAAAACCAAAGGCAAAAAGCGCGCGAAAGTTCCGAATAAAATGATGAAGCGGAAAATTACTCGCGGTATAAAAAATAACAACCATAAAAACAATTGCGGTTATACCAATATAATCAAGTTTTCCACTATTTTCTAAGGGGGCGTAAATAAATTTTAAGCCAAAGATCCCAATTATAACGATACTAAGGAGAACGAGTAACGCACCAATAAAATAGGGAGGAAATATTTTTTTAACGATTTTTTCGGGCAGCGCACGATAAATAATGGCTAAAAGGAAATAAATAATCGCTCCAACCCAAATGGCAATAATTAATTTTCCATGCGCAACGAGATAATTATTAATTGAATTACTAAGCGCCGCATCATTTAATATAAGCATCACAAGCGGAATATAAAATAAATTTGGCACAAAGAAACCAATTTGGCGTTTGGGGTTAAAAATATTAAAAAGTAACGAAAAAATAACCGCCAGTACAATTCCTAAGCCAAGATGGACATTCATAATAACAAGTGAACTACTAAGCACAATTAAAAAAGAGAGATAACTACCAACCGTTAAATACCACGAACTTTTATTTGTTTGTCCATTACTTGTTTTCATATGTTAATTATACATAAATTAGCGGCAAACTGCCCACATTATTTATCATGCGAGCAAATAAAAAAACCACGGCAAACCGTGGTTAATTTACTTGTTATCTTCTATTGATGATAATCGCTCTTATAGTATTCGCCAATTTCATCAATTCGATTAGCGACTTCAAATTGTTCAAGCGTTTCTTCTTCGTTATAAGTTGGGTTAATCGTCCGGCCAGCGGGAATTAATTTACCAGTAATAACGTTTTCTTTTAAGCCATGGAGTGTATCAACTTTACCTTTAATTGCAGCGTCCGTTAAGACTCTTGTTGTTTCTTGGAAGGAAGCAGCGGAGAGGAAACTTTCGGTTTCTAAGGCGGCTTTTGTAATTCCAAGAATAATTGGACGGGCAACAGCAGGATTTTCTCTACGTTCAAGGACCGCTTGGTTTTCTGCCGTAAAGGCAATTAACGGTACACGTTGGCCGGGTAAGAAGCTTGTATGTCCGCCATCAACAATGACGACTTTCCGTAACATTTGCCGGGTAATAACTTCCAAGTGTTTGTCAGAAATTTTAACACCCGCGGATGTCCGGTAAACTTTTTGAACTTCATTAAGAATATAGTTTTCAACCGCGGTCATATCAGCGACTTCAAGAAGTTTCTTCGGGTTAATTGCCCCTTCGGTAATCCGTTGGCCATTCCGAATATGATCGCCAACTTCAACGCGAAGTTTCGCGCCAAAGTTTGTTAAGTATTCTTTTTCTTCATGTTTATTCGCGACAACAACGCGAGACCGGTTATTAATAGTTTCGATGAATTTAATTTCACCTTCAATTTCAGAAATAATCGCTTCCCCTTTTGGATTACGTGCTTCGAATAATTCTTGAACACGTGGTAACCCTTGCGTAACGTCTTCGCCACCAGCAACCCCACCAGAGTGGAATGTTCTCATCGTTAATTGCGTTCCTGGTTCCCCAATGGATTGGGCCGCCATAACGCCAACCGCGTCACCAATTTCAGCTAATTTGCCTGTTGCTAAGTTAATACCATAGCAATGGCGGCAAACGCCATCTTTCGTTTCACAGCCGAAGAGTGAGCGAACTTCAACGCTTTCAACACCAGCGGCTTCTACCGCGAGTGCTTGTTCTTGCGTAATTAATGTATTTGCTTCAACCATAACTTCATCTGTTTTAGGATTAATAATTGGATAAATTGTAAACCGACCCGTTAAGCGATCGCTTAAGGAAACGACAGGTTTTTCCGCTTGGATTTTCTTCCGTTCACGGATTTCGGTAACAACAAAGCCATGATCACTATGGCAGTCTTCTTCGCGAATAATTACGTCTTGGGCAACGTCGACTAACCGTCTAGTTAAATACCCAGAGTCAGCGGTTTTAAGCGCGGTATCCGCACCACCTTTTCTTGAACCGTGGGAGGCAATAAAGAATTCACTAACTGTAAGACCTTCACGGAAGCTTGATTTAATTGGAAGTTCGATCGTTTTACCACTTGGGGACGCCATCAAACCTCTCATCCCTTCTAATTGAAGGAAGTTACTTTCTTTACCACGCGCACCACTATCACTCATTAAGTAAAGTGGGTTTGTTTTATCGGCATTGAATTGGGTCCGTAACGCTTCTCGAACATCACCAGAAACAGCTTTCCAGTTATCAATAACTGCGGTATAACGTTCTTCTTCATTGACGAGACCTTTATCATAAGCATGTTGGATTTGCGTGACTTTTTCATCACCTTTCGCGATGATTTCATCTTTACCACCAACAATTTTAATATCTTCAAGGGCAATCGTTAAACCAGATTTGGTCGCAAACGCAAAGCCTTGGTCTTTAATCTTATCGAGGACCGCACTCGTTTTGGCAGCGCCATAATGTTTAAAGAGTAAGTCAACTAAGACGGAAATATCTTTAACTTTAATTGGCTTCCGTAACGGTGTGTCGGCAATTGCTTTCCGAATATCCGTGCCACGGGGGACGAAGTATTCACTTTGGTTATATTCATAATTAAGTTTATCTTCGTTATACGCTTCATTAATATACGGGAAGTCGCTTGGGAAGACTAAGTTAAATAAGACTTTCCCAACGCTTGTTAATAAATAACCCGCATTCATTTCAGGGGTAAAGCTCTTTTTGCCAAGTGCGCTACCTGGAAGAGCAATCCGGTTATGAATGTGAACTTGTTTTGTTTCGTAAGCAATTCGAACTTCTTCGACGGAACGGAAGACTTTACCTTCACTCGCAGCATATAATTCATATTTCGCCGCTTCTGTATAGTCACCACGTTCCCGTTCTTCTTCGCTCCGGGTCCGGAAATCTTTAACATTCTTTTCGGTCGTCATATAGTAGTTACCAATGACCATGTCTTGCGAGGGGGTAACAATTGGTTGACCATCTTTTGGTCCTAAAATATTGTTCGACGCTAACATTAATGATAATGCTTCTTCTTGCGCAGGTTTTCCTAGTGGGACGTGAATCGCCATTTGGTCACCATCAAAGTCAGCGTTAAAGCCAGCACAAACTAAGGGGTGTAAGCGAATCGCGCGGCCGGAAACTAAGACTGGTTGGAAGGCTTGGATCCCAAGTCTATGTAACGTTGGTGCCCGGTTTAATAAAACAGGGTGATCACTAATGATATCTTCAATAACATCGAATACTGCTTCATCATAACGATCAATTAGTTTATCCGCGGCTTTATGTCCATTGGCTTTACCTTCTTCAATTAAAACATGCGCAATAAAGGGCCGGAATAATTGAATGGCCATTTCCACAGGAACACCACATTGATACATTTTTAAACTTGGACCAACAGCAATAACGGAACGGCCGGAATAGTCAACACGTTTACCGAGTAAGTTTTGCCGGAACCGACCTTGTTTACCTTTTAAGCTCGAGCTTAATGATTTTAATGGGCGTCCACCGCTACCGGTAACTGGTTTTGACCGACGGCCGTTATCAATTAACGCGTCAACTGCTTCTTGTAACATCCGTTTTTCGTTCATTAAGATAACGCTTGGTGCGCTCATTTCAATTAATTTAATGAGCCGGTTATTTCTTGTAATGACCCGACGATATAAATCGTTTAAGTCACTCGTGGCAAACCGTCCGCCATCAAGTTGTAACATTGGACGTAAATCAGGAGGGATGACGGCGATAACATCAAGAATCATCCATTCTGGTTTGTTGTTGCTATTACGGAACGCTTCAACAACTTCAAGCCGTTTAACTTCTTTTTGCCGACGTTGGCCGGTTGAAGTTTTTAATGAAGTAATTAAGGCATCGTATTCTTTATCTAGATCGATTTCTTTTAATAAGTGTTTGATTGCTTCGGCACCATCGCCAAATTCAGCGCCGGTGAAAAATGTTACAAACTTTGCAACAGTATAAAATTCAAAAGGATTAAGTGGATCTTGGAGTTTTTTAATTATGTTTTCACTCGCATTCCACTGCGTGGTATCTTCTTCAATAATACCTTCCTCTTGAAGGTCTTGAATGACATTGACGAAAATATCACGACCACTTCTTTCATCAATAAACATTTTTTCTTGTAAGACTTTGGAAGTGCCAGGATTTAAAACGATATGGCTTTGGAAATAAATTACTTCTTCGAGTTGTTTTGGTGAAACATCAAGAAGTAATCCCATCCGTGAAGGAACACCTTTTAAATACCAAATATGGGAACATGGTGAAGCAAGTTCAATATGTCCCATTCTTTCCCGTCGTGATTCTTTGGAAATAACTTCAACACCACATTTTTCACACGTGATGTTCCGATTCCGGGCCCGTTTGTATTTACCACAATGACATTCATAGTCTTTGCTTGGGCCAAAAATCTTTTCGCAAAATAGACCGTCGAATTCAGGTTTTTGTGACCGATAGTTAATCGTTTCTGGTTTTGTAACTTCACCTTTTGACCATTCACGAATTGTATCAGGTGAGGCTAAACCAACTTTCATCGCACTTAGACGATTTACATCAAACATAGGGTCCCTCCTTACTCAGCTGCGGAATCATCATCCGCGCTGTCATCTTCTATTTGTTCGTCATCAGCGAACTTTTCTTGAAGCTCATCATATTCAAGTGCATCTTTTGCCCGAATTGAGCTCCGAATCCGCCGTTCTTCTTCAATATTTTCAATTGCAATTTCGGTTAAGTCAACTTCGTCGCCAACTTCATCATAAAGCCTTACGTCGATTGCTAACCCTTGAAGTTCCTTCGTTAAAACCTTAAAGGATTCAGGAATGCTTGGGTTAGGTAGTGCTTTACCTTTAATAATTGATTCATATGTTCTCCGCCGACCAACCCGGTCATCGGATTTAATTGTAAGAATTTCTTGGAGGGTGTGGGCGGCGCCATAAGCTTCAAGCGCCCAAACTTCCATTTCCCCAAATCTTTGACCACCGTTTTGGGCTTTACCACCAAGCGGTTGTTGGGTAACTAAACTATAAGGACCCGTCGCCCGTGCGTGAAGTTTATCGTCGACCATGTGGTCAAGTTTAATCATATACATCACACCGACGTTAATCCGTTCGTCAAATCTTTCACCCGTCCGACCATCATATAAAACGGTCTTACCATCATGCGCCATGCCGGCTTCTTTCATTAAGCCAAACACTTCTTCATTTGTAATACCATCAAAAACTGGTGTGGCGAGTTTAATACCTAACTTCGAGCACGCCATCCCGGAATGGACTTCTAAAATTTGACCAATATTCATCCGGCTTGGAACGCCTAAGGGGTTAAGCATAATGTCAATCGGGGTACCATCAGGTAAGTAAGGCATATCGGCCGCTGGTAAAATGCGGGAAATAACCCCTTTGTTACCGTGGCGTCCGGACATTTTGTCCCCTTCGGAAATTTTCCGTTTTTGAGCAATATAAACACGGACGACTTGGTTGACACCAGGTGGAAGTTCATCGCCTTCGGACCGTAAGAAAATTTTAACGTCGATGACTGTGCCCGCGCCGCCATGAGGAACACGTAAGGATGTGTCTTTTCCTTCTTTGGCTTTATCGGAGGCAATCGCCATCATAAGTTTTTCAACAGGTGAAGGTTCACTTTGACCTTTTGGTGTGGTTTTACCAACTAAAATGTCACCTTCCTTAACTTCAGCGCCGGGGATAATAATTCCGTTTTCATCAAGGAACCGTTTGGCGTCTTCACCAATGTTTGGAATGTCGCGCGTAATTTCTTCTTTACCTAATTTTGTATCACGGCTCTTCACATCATATTTTTCAATATGAATCGAGGTGAACCGATCTTGTTCGACAAGACGATCAGAAATGATAATCGCGTCTTCAAAGTTATATCCTTCCCATGTCATAAAGGCGATTCTAACGTTTTGACCTAAAGCAAGGTCACCATTATCCATCGCGGGACCATCGGCAATAACACAGCCTTTTTTAACCGCATCACCAACTTTAACAATTGGGTTTTGGTTAAAGCAACTGCCTTGGTTCGACCGTGAGAATTTTTGTAAGCCATAAGTAACAGCTTCACCATTTTCATCAACAATGATTTTTTTGCTATCAACATAAGTGACAACACCATCATTACCTGCTAAAACAGCGGAACCACTATCGCGGGCAACTTGCCATTCCATCCCCGTACCAATTAATGGTGCTTGGGTTTTAATTAATGGTAAGGCTTGCCGCTGCATGTTCGCACCCATTAACGCTCTCATCGCGTCATCATTTTCAAGGAAAGGAATTGATGCGGCCGCGACCGAGACAATTTGTTTGGGGGAAACGTCAATATAATCAACTTGTTTAGGATCGACAACAACGTTATCACCCGCATGCCGGGCAACGATTGTTTCGTCACTAATAATGTTATCTTCACCAATTTTTAAACTGGCTTGGGCAATAATTACATCCGCTTCGCCTGCTGCAGATAAATAAACAGTTTCATCAAGAACTTGACCAGTTCCTTTAACAACTTTCCGATAAGGCGTTTCTAAGAAACCATATTTGTTAACTTTAGCGTAGGTCGCAAGGTTATTAATTAACCCAATGTTTTGTCCTTCTGGTGTTTCAATTGGACAAATCCGACCATAGTGCGAGGTATGAACGTCACGAACATCAAAGCTCGCCCGGTCCCGTGAAAGTCCACCAGGACCAAGTGCAGATACCCGCCGTTTGTTTGTTAATTCCGCTAAGGGGTTCGTTTGGTCCATAAATTGCGATAATTGTGATTTAGCAAAGAAATCTCGAATTGCCGCGGTTAAGGGCCGAATATTAATTAATGATTGGGGGGTAATTGATTCAATTTCACTAATTGACATTTTTTCCTTCACAGCTTTAGCCATTTTGCTTAAGCCAATCCGGAAAACGTTTTGAATTAATTCACCAACGCAGCGAACACGACGATTGCCTAAAAAGTCAATGTCATCTGTGTCGCCAATTCCAAAGGGAAAGGTTGAAAAATAACTGAATGTTGCATACATATCAGGAATTGTTACCCGCGTAATTGTTTCGTTTAAATATGTTCCAATAACTTTAATTGTTTTAGTTTTTTCTTTATCAGTATAAACCGTAACAATATTAACTTTGCTATGACCTGGGTCCAAGCGATCGTTAATTGGAAGTTCATAAATATGTGCGCCTTGTTCAAAGAAGCGATTTGCTTTAAGTTCATCAACTTCTACTTTCGTGAATGTATGACCAACTTCATAAACAATTTCGCCATCTGCACTAATGAGGTTTTCCGCTAACGTTGCGCCAGGAAGCCGGTTATAAATACCAAGTTTTTGGGCAAATTTATAACGCCCCGCTTTACCTAAGTCATAGCGTTTGTCATCAAAGAATTTTTGTTCAAGAAATTTATGAACACCTTCTTCGGTTAATGGTTCACCAGGTTTAAGTTTACGGAAAATTTCAACTAAAGCGTTTGTTTGCACTTCGCTTTGGTTCCGTCCACCCGTTCCTGCGTCTTTTTGAAGGGTGTTTTCTAATAATGATAAAACTTCAGGTTCATCACCTTTCCGTTTTCTTTTTGGACTAACAACTTGTTCATCAAATAAATCAATAATTAATTTATCGGTTGTTAAACCAAGCGCTTTTAATAATGTTGTCGCATATAATTTCCGCGAACGGTCAATTTTTACGTTTAAAACATCACGCTTATCGCTCATAAATTCAAGCCAAGTACCACGGGAAGGAATTAAATCTCCTTCATAAAGCATTTTGCCTGATTTATCGCGTTCGGCTTTCATATAAGCACCGGGAGATCTGACGATTTGCGAAACGATAACCCGTTCCGCCCCATTAATAATAAAAGTTCCCGAAGGTGTCATTAAGGGGAAGTCACCCATAAACACTTCGCTTTCTTTAATTTCGCCAGTTTCTTTAAACCGTAAATGATACGTTGCCCGTAATGGAGCATCATATGTTAAATCGCGCGCTTTACATTCTAAAAAACTAAATTTAGGTTTGTCAAAGCGGAAGGAAACATATTCAATGACCAATGTTTCAGCATAGTTTGAAATTGGGAAGACGTCTTTTAAGACTTCATCAATCCCTTCAGTTATGAACCATTGATACGAGTCCGTTTGAATCTCGATAAGGTTGGGGAGTGATAATGAACCGGAGATTTTCGAGAAATCGTACCGGTTGTTGTTTAAGATCTTCTTTGGTAATTCAATTGACATACATGGCCTCACTTTTCTTTATTTTTTTATCTGTCTACATTCGCCTGATAAATGTAATAGCCGGCATCACGTTTTAACAAATGACAATTGCCATAGACACTTTCGACGTAGGCTTGCGCACTTTTAGCACCATGTGATTTTCGCATCACAAAGTAAAGCGCTCCCCCGTTATTCAAATGTTTTTGTCCTTCGCCTAACATCGCATAGACAACTTTTTTGCCCGCGCGAATCGGTGGATTAACGACAATCGCATCGAATAATTGTTCATTCGTTAGTGCATCGTAGACATCACTAACGAGAATATTGCTCTCACCTAGCTTAGAATTTTCCCAATTACGTTTCGCTAAATTAACGGCCCGTTCATTGATTTCTAACATGGTGATATGTAAGGATGGTCGAAGCGTTTTTAAAGTAATACCAATTACTCCAATTCCCGCTCCTAAATCGAGGATTTGACCGGTTAAGCCCCTGGTTAGAAGAACCTTTAAGAGCGCTTCTGAACCAGGATCTAAGCGTTGTTTGGAAAACACGCCACGGTCACTCACTAAGCTAAAGTTAACTCCGCCCAGTGAATAATTAATTGTAAATTCATCGTGGGGAAGACGTTCATCATTTATAAAATAATGGCTCATTTTTCCCCTCCTTATAAAGTCGAAAAACCCGCCTTAGTTAGCAGGTTAATTTTCGTTCGTCTAACGACTATTATTTAATTTCAACGGTAGCTCCAGCTGCTTCAAGCGTTTTCTTGTGTTCTTCCGCTTCAACAGGTGAAATACCTTCTTTAATTGCGACAGGTGCTCCGTCAACAAGTTTCTTCGCATCCATTAAGCCTAAGCCGGTAATACCTTGGACGGCTTTAATAACTTGAACTTTGGTGGCGCCGAAGTTAGCTAAAATTAAGTTAACTTCGCTTGGGCCTTTGGCCGCAACTTCTTCTTCTTCGACTGGTCCGCTTGCGGCGGCGACAGCGGCGGTAACGCCAAATTCTGCTTCAATTGCTTTTACTAAATCATTTAATTCGAGTACGGACATTTCTTTTAATGCCGCGATAATATCTTCGTGTGTAAGTTTTGCCATTTTTAATTTCCTCCTTGTGGCATGGTGTGCATTTGCTCGAGTGAGCAAATTTTATTTAATCATTGTGTGTTTGCGTTTATAAGCAAACTCGTCTTAGCTTGCGCTAGCTTCTTTGTGTTCGGCAACCGCTTTAACAGTTGCAGCGAATTTTTGAATTGGTGCATTAAGAACCGATAAGAACATCGAGAGTAAACCATTACGTCCAGGTAATTTGCCAATTTCTTTGACTTGTTCACCATCAACGACGCGTCCTTCAATTAGGCCGCCTTTGATGATAAGTTCTTCGTTTTTACGGGCAAATTTCCGTAAGACATTTGGGCCGGCGATTACATCTTTTGAGAAAACATAAGCGTTTGGACCTTTAAGATACTCATCAAGTTGTTCTCCGTGACCAGTTTCAGTTAGGGCACGCGAAACAAGCGAGTTTTTGTAGACGACTAATTTCGCGTCAACTTCTTTGAGTTCACGCCGTAAATCAGTTAGTTGTTCAACGGTTAAGCCACGATATTCCGTGACAATAACTGCGTCAACAGCTTTTACTGCTTCTACAACCTCTTGAACGATTGTTTGCTTTTGTTGCAAGACCTTTTCATTCATCGAACCTACCTCCTTTAAAAATTTTTGTATATTTTTCGAAGGCGATCAATATCCATGAGCCACTCCGAGTGGAGTAATCGAGAATAAGTCACTATCCTACACCTCGGCAACTTTATTAAGCGTTAGCCGTTGCTGTCTTTGGTATATTGAATGCTTTTGAAAATAAATTAATGTCGACTAATTAGCTCCGTGATGGGAAAGTAATTTTAATCGATGGGCCCATCGTTGTGTGAATGACAGCATTTTTGAAATATGTGCCTTTCGCAACCGATGGACGGGCTTTAGAAATCCGATCACAAATCGCATGTAAGTTTGCGGCTAAGTGTTCATCAGGGAAACTAAGACGACCAAAGGAAATGTGCATGTTAGCTTCTTTATCAAGCCGATATTCAATTTTACCAGCTTTGGCGTCTTCAACGGCTTTGGCAACATCGTTTGTAACTGTGCCAGATTTAGGGTTTGGCATTAAACCTTTTGGTCCTAAAACCCGGCCTAATTTACCAACACTACCCATCATATCAGGCGTTGCAATCATCGTGTCAAATTCAAACCAATTTTCTTTTTGAATTTTATCAAGTAATTCATCACCACCAACAAAGTCCGCACCAGCAGCTTTTGCTTCTTCAAGTTTGGAATTAGTAATAACTAATACCCGAACTGTTTTACCAGTACCATGTGGAAGCACCATCGTGCCCCGAATTTGTTGGTCAGCGTGACGTGGGTCAACGTTTAAATTAAAGGAAACATCCAATGTCCCATCAAAGCTCACAACGTTTGTTTGCTTTGCTAGTGGAATAGCTTCTTCAATTGTATAAATCTTTTCTTGGTCAATTAATGCGAGTGCCGCATTATATTTCTTGCCTCTTTTTTTCATTTATTCCTCCTTGTGGTGCTTGCGAGATGACTCTCTCCCACTTATTTGGCGACGCGAATGCCCATATTACGGGCCGCGCCTTCAACAATTCTCATCGCTGCATCAAGATCATCTGTGTTTAAATCAGGTAATTTGTATTCAGCAATTTCTTTTAATTGAGCTTCAGTAATTGTTCCAACAACTTGTGTGTTAGGGGTAGCTGAGGCTTTCTTAATACCCGCTGCTTGTTTTAATAAGACAGCAACTGGGCTTGTTTTGACGACAAAATCAAATGATTTGTCTTCGTACGCTGTAATAATTACAGGAACGATTTCACCACGGCGGTCCGCGGTTCTTGCGTTAAAGTCAGAACAAAATTTAGGCATGACAACCCCAGCGGACGCTAGTTTTGGTCCGGGTTTGGCTTCTCCGCCAACTAATTCTAATTTAACTACTTTTGCGATTTTTTTACTCACGTGACTTCCTCCTTTACAATGGTCGTACTTACGTGTGTGGTCAAGGGGCGAATCGCCGCCCTTCCACAAACAAATATGAGTGCATAGGACACCAAAAAAGGCGTTTTGCACACTATGCGCGTAAATTATAACTTAACGTATATAATAAAGCAAGAGAAATCTTGCTTTTTTTCGATTTTTCTTATATTTAGCGAAATTAATTTAAACTTCCGCAACAAATAACAATATTACCTTATTTATTCGATGTTTTCAAGGAAATGGATAAACAAAAACTCGAGTTTTTATCACTCGAGTTTTCAATCTTTGCTTAATATTTTTCGATTTCGCCAAAGTCAACTTTAACTGTTGTGGGCCGACCAAAGAAAATTGCTTCAATTTGGACGTCGCCAGATTCTTTATCGATCGAGAGAATCTTTCCTTCGGTTCCTTCAAAGGTACCGTGAATCACTCTAACGTTATCACCAATGTGGTAGCGTTCATACATCGAGTCATCAACTTCGCCTAACCGTTTTAAGATCGGTTCGATTTGTTCGCGGGGAACAGGGAATGGTTTTGTTCCGCCCCCAGATGAACCAACGAATCCGGTAACATCAGGTGTATTCCGAACCATATACCACGCTTCATCAGTCATGATCATTTCAATGAAGACATAACCTGGGTAAAGGTTTTTCATTTTCATTTTGCCCGTTGGTTTGCCCATTCTTAAGGCTTCAACTTCGATTTCCGCAACTAAGACGCGGCCGACATATTCTTCAAGGTCCATCGATTTCGTCCGGCGTTCGAGGTTTTGTTTAACAACATTTTCTCTTCCCGAGTACGAGTTAACGACATACCATTGCATTTCTCTATCTAAATTTTCCATATCTTATCCTCTCACCGTCCGCTTTATAGTGCGCCGAAAGCTTTTTCAATCCCACCAAGGAGGTAACCAGCACCCATATCAGCGAGCATTAAAAACAAAACCGCAATCGCGACGATAACAATTACCGTTGTAACCATTTCTGTTAGTTTTTCCCGTTTTGGCCACCGAACGCGTTTGCCTTCTTTAACGACTTCTTTTGTATATTTTTTCATTCCCATGTTATTGCCTCCTAGCGGCTTTCCTTATGAAGTGTTGTTTTGTTGCACTTCTTGCAATATTTATTAAGTTCGAGTCTTTCGGTTGACCCCGCCTTTTTAGTTGTCGTGTAATTACGCGATAGACATACTGAGCATATCAAAAGAACCTTTTTCCGCATATTTTCACTCCTTATATATTATCCTATCTTGCGTAAAAAAGATACCACAACTTAATCAAGCAGTCAACACAAAAGATATTGGTTTATCACAGAATTAACTAATTCTTTTATCAATGTGTTTTCGCTTTTATAAATGGTATCTTTGTCGGCAATTGTTTAATGATGTTTTTTCTTCGACCAATAAGAAAAAACCTTTCTTTGGAAATTTTGTTAGGGACATCTTAGTAATTTTAAACACTATTCACCCATTTTTGAAATTCGCAGTTTAATGTTTTTAAGCATTTCATAATAAAAGTACTTACTAATCCCAAGCATTTTCATTATTTCATTTGAGCCATATCCATCTAAACGTAAGCGAATAACTTGTTCTTCCATTATGGAAAACTCTTCAAAAAAGTAATCACTAAAACAGCCGTGGGCATCTTCGGGTAAGACGTCTTTGCTAATATATGGATCGGTTTCGCCAATAACATCATTTAACACTAAGTTATCGGCGTTGATGATTTCTTCTTCAAGCGGATATGCAAAATCAACAATCTTGCGATTTGGGGTTGAATGTTCGCGGACAACGTTCCACACCGTTCTTGTTACCAGTAGCTTTGCGTATGCCGGAAATGGTCCGCGCGTATCATCAAACGTTATTGCTGCTTTATATAAGCCATAATAACCGGCGTTAATATAATCATCCACTTCTAAACCGCATGCTGGTGCGGCATCTTTTGCTTGAAAAGCTACTTTAAATAATAATGGGGAATATTGTTTCCCTAAGCCAATCAAACCTTCTTCTTCATTTTGCTTTATTTGTTCAATGAACCGTTCCGTCTTTTCTGCATTTGATGAGTTAATCTACTTTTCCTCCTCCCTATAATGATTGCTTCCCGCGGATGCTAGCTATAAGGATTCCGGCCGCGACACTCGCATTTAAGGAATTGACATGACCAGTTTGAGGAATCGTGACTAGATAGTCACAATTTTTCTTGAGTAAAGATGGGACGCCCCATCCTTCTCCACCAATAACTAACACGCATGGAAAATCATACTCGAGAGAAAGATAACTCGTGTTTGTATCTAAATCGGTACCAACAAGCCAAAAGCCATGTTCTTTAAGCTTGTTTGCGGTTTGGTTAAGATTCGTAACTTGGACAACCGGCACATAATTATGCGCGCCGGTAGCAACCTTCATAACCGCTGGTGTGACTGCGACTTGCCGATGTTTCGCTAAGATAATCCCATCGACACTAAACGCGTCACACGTCCTTATAATCGCGCCTAAATTATGTGGATCATTTAATTCCGCGACCATCACAATTAACGGATGCGGGTTACTCTTTGCTTTGGAGATTACGACATCTAAATCTTCATATTGATATGGCTTAATTAATCCAACAACACCTTGATGTACACCATTACCGCTTAATTCATTTAGTTCTTGTTCACTAACAATTTCGATCGGAATATTTTTTTCTTCGGCAATGGATTTAAGTTTACCCATTGCCATATTTGCACGACAAAATATCTTGCTAACGCTATTCGCATTTAGTGATTCAAAAACAGTATTTCGACCATATATATAATTGTTTGCCATCTTAAATTAAATTCCTTTGCGCTAATTTCGCCCGCAATTCGTCGCTTAAAGCGAAGTTTTTCGCCGCACGCGCTTCTTCATATTGTTTTAATAAATCATAATCTTCGTTCGTTAAAAGCGGATAGTCAATTTTAAAGCCAAGAATTGCTAACATCGAAGTTAAACTTTGAAATAAATTCGCAAGTTCGTTTAAATTAAAATCGCGTTTCCGTAATTCAAGGTTCACGAGTTTTAAAACGCGGTAAAGTTCCGCGAGCGCATTTGATGTATTTAAATCATCCGCCAGCGCTAAAAGGAAGGCGTCCAGTTCGCGCGCATGACCCGCAGTAAGTGAAACACTATGTTTTTGTAAAGTAACGGCTAATTGCCGATAAGTATTTGAAATTTTATTAATTTCGTTTTGACTTGCTTCAATAACTTCTTCACTAAAATTAACAGGGGCCCGATAATGCGTGCTTAATAGTAACATTCTTACAACATTACCGCCAAACTTTTCGAGCGCATCTTTAGCTAAAACAACATTACCAAGTGACTTCGACATCTTTTCTTGTTCAATGTTAATAAAGCCATTATGCATCCAAAAGTGGGCTAATTTGTTGTTATTAACCGCTAAGGACTGGGCAATTTCATTTTCGTGGTGTGGAAACTTTAAATCAAATCCACCACCATGAATATCAATATATTTATTAGGGAAAATCGAATCAATCATGACAACACATTCCGTATGCCAGCCAGGCCGCCCTAAGCCCCAAGGTGAATTCCATTTAATTCCAACTTCTGTTTTTTTCCAAATAACAAAATCTAACGGCGATTCTTTTTTGCTATCTTCTTCAATTCGAGCGCCGGCTTGAAGTTCGGCAGGATCAAAGTTGCCAAGTTCGCCATATCGTACATCTTTACTCACCCGAAAATAAACGTTTCCTTCGACTTCGTACGCCGCACCAAGCGAAATAAGTTTTTCAACAAACGAAATAATTTCTGGAATATAATTTGTAACGCGCGGTGAATGAGTTGGTTTCATCGCGTTTACATCAGCGAGATTTTGTTCGTACGCGTTAATATATTTATCAGCAATTTCTAGTTCACTAACACCATCTGCTTGCGCTTTTTCAATGACTTTATCATCGACATCCGTATAATTACTTACAAAAACCACATCATATCCTAGGTGAATTAAGAATCGGCGCAAAACATCAAAAACAACAACTGGACGCAAGTTGCCAATATGAATATAGTTATAAACGGTTGGACCGCATACATACATTGAAACTTGCTTATCCACTAACGGGATAAATTTTTCACGCTTTTTTATTAGCGAATTGTAAAGGGTAATTTCCATTTTGGCTCACTTATCTCCTTTGTAATAATTTTATCATAAAACCTAATGATTTCTGATAATATTTTCTAATTCTTCAGCGGTGTTTGCTTGGTACGTAAACTTTAAATGAGCGACTTCTGCAGGGGTTCTAAATCCCCAACTAACGTAGACCATTGGAATTTTTCCATTAGTTGCGGTTAAAATATCGACATCACTATCACCGACATACATTGTCTTTCCTAAATCAATGTTGTTTTTTTCAACTAACACACCTAAGAGTTTTGTGTCAGGTTTAACGGGCTGTCCTTCGATTTGACCAATGACATCTTCAAATAGCTTTGGGAAAAAGTGATTAATAACATCAACAGCAATGTCGTGCGGCTTATTTGTTAAACAAAATAAATGATATCCATCAGCTTTTAACGCGGTTAATAGTTCAAAAACACCAGGATAAATAACGCTTCGTTCGACGTGCGAAAGTTCATAGAGTTTTGAATAATGATAATAAACTTCATTAATTTCCGCATCCGTTACACTAAACGGCTTAAGCGCCCGTTCAATCGCCGCGCGCGATCCACTCCCGATTAAAGATTTTATCTCCTCTTTACTATAAGTAGCGTCAAAACCATAGTCATGTAAGGAAAGATTAATATTATATTGTAAATCACCTAATGTATTTAAAATTGTTCCATCTAAATCAAAAATTATATTTTTTACCATGCTTCACCTCTAACTGCTCTATTATACCTAAACTAACGACTTTTGGCGACTAAATGACAAAGAAAAAAGGACGGAAATCCGCCCTTAGTATACTCTACTTCGAAAACACTAAAACTAGTTATCAAACCAAAGAACTTTGTCTTGGAGTAATAGTGTAATAATGTCAATTAACCAAGCGAATGGAAGACCGACAACTAATAGCACGATTGCAAGGACAGTTCCGAGCGTGTTTTTCTTTTCAACACTCAAAAGAAGCCGCCAAACCCACCAAACAATGTCAAGACCCGGCAATGCTAAGACAATTTTTAACCATTTTGGTTGTTCTTTTAACCATTTAACCATATTTTCTTCATCCTCCTTGATATATTTAGTATAGCATAATAATTTACTTTTCAAGTTAAAATTTCTGTTTTTTTCAACTATTTTTAGTAATTTTTAGATTAGAACAATAAGTGAGAAAATTCCATGTGCAAGAGCAATGCTTCCAAGGATTATTAAAAACGTTTCATAAACTTCTTCATTTAAAAATGGCAAAATTGATAAGAAGATGCCTACGGTTAAGACAAGTAAAATTACAATCCACATTGTCCACTTTGCTTTTATATTGCTAAGTTCAATAATTGCCAAAATCGAATAAACAATTAATGCTGTACCAACTAGGACAAACAAATAAACATGGAAGTTTGTGCCTAGTGCGGTCGCCACCGCGATAAAAACACCAAGGACGATTTCAAGAATTCCCGCGACTGGCGTAAACGGCAACAAATTTTTCCGTTTAATATATAGTAAACCCCGAAATAAACCATCTGCGGCGAGTAAGAGTCCCGCTACAAAGATAATAATATCGAGAACCCCACCCCGTAGCCAGATAAATAACGAACCAATGACGATAGAAATGACCGCACTAATTAGCGATGTTCTTCGTTCAACAATTTTAATTTTCATAATTTTGCCTCCTAAAATTAAACTAAATTTATTATACAAGGTTTTTGCCGTGAATATAAAAAAAGACCAGTAATCTTACTGGTCAATTTTATTAATTTGTTTAATTTCTATTTAACGAATTGAACAAGCGCCATTGGAGCGTTATCGCCACGGCGATTCACTAATTTTAATGAACGCGTATAGCCACCGTTCCGATTTGCGTAAGCGGGTCCAAGATCATCAAATAAAACTTGTAAAGCCGTCCGTCCATCGGGCGCAACAAAGCCCGCCCGAACATAACTAGCAGCTTGACGACGAGCGTGTAAATCACCGCGTTTCGCTAAGGTCACTAATTTGTCGGCGATTGGAACGATTTGGCTCGCAACTTTCGCGGTAACTTCAACTTGACCACTAACGATCAGTTGGCTAACGACGTTGCGTAACATGTTTTTATCTTTACTCCGGTCATAACCGGCTTTAAACCGTACTCCGCCTTTGCCGTGTACGTTTTTACGTCCTATTGTTCCCATAATCTACACCTCTAGTTTTCACGGAACGTTAAGCCGTAATCTTCAAGTTTTTCTTTAACTTCCTTGAATGATTTTTTACCTAAGTTCCGGATTTTTAACATTTCTTCTTCGGATTTGTGCGTTAATTCAATGACCATTTGAATACCCGCACGTTTTAAACAGTTGTATGAACGAACACTAAGATCGAGTTCTTCAATCGTCATGTTTTCGAATGGTCCTGGTTCTTCGCCGCCATCATCATCTTTAAATATTAGTAAGCCGTCCACAAATGATTCAAGATTTGCGAACGCTTCGAAGTGGGCGACTAAGATTTTTGCCGCAAGCGCAATTGCTGCTTGAGGAGTAATTGAACCGTTCGTAGTGACTTCTAAGGTTAAGGCATCATAACGTGAGTCATGACCAACCCGTGCGCCATCAACGTGATAAGCGACTTGTTTGACTGGTGCATATTTACTATCAGTTGCAATTGCACCAACTGGTAATGAACGATTTAATTGTTTGTTTGCTTCACTTGTTTCATAACCACGGGAATTCCGGGCGTGAAGGACCATTTTAAGATGGCCACCTTCAGCAATATGGGCAATTTCTAATTCGGGGTTAATGACTTTAACATCACCAGGAATCCGAATGTCTGAAGCCCGTACAGTTGCGGGACCAGTTAAATCAATTTCTAAACGTTTGGAAACACCTTCACTATCGTCAATACTTAAGACTAAATCTTTTAAATTAAGAATAATTGATGTAACGTCTTCAACAACACCATCAAGGGCGGAAAACTCATGCCGTGCCCCTTCAATTTCTACCGCATAAACACTAGCGCCTGGTAATGAATTAAGTAAGACTCTTCTTAATGAGTTACCAATCGTAATGCCAAATCCCCGTTCTAATGGGGAAACGACGAACTTTGCATAATTTTTTGTTTCGTCGGCGGCCTCAACTTTAAAATCAATATCTTCGAATGGGCGATCAATAAACTTTCCGGCGTTTTGTCCTTTGTTATCCATGTGCTAATTCCTCCCTTTCATTCCCAACCAATTAACCACGTGGCCGTTTTGGTGGACGGCATCCATTGTGGGGAATTGGTGTAGTATCTGTAATTGTGTGAACGCTTAAACCAGCTGCGGATAATGCGCGAATTGCGGATTCTCTTCCTGGTCCTGGACCTTTAACGTTAACGTCGACTTCGGTAATACCTTGATCAACGGCAACTTTGGCAGCGGCTTCACCGGCTAGTTGGGCAGCCCAAGGAGTTGATTTTTTTGCTCCTTTAAAGCCTAATGCACCAGCGCTTGACCACGCGGTAACGTTACCAGCTTCATCGGTAATTGTAACGATTGTGTTATTAAAAGTGGAATGGATATGTGCGACACCTTTAGTATACGAGCGTCTAATTCTTTTCTTACGTCCAACTTGACGTTTCTTTTGTTTTGACATATTAAATTATTCCCCTTTCTAGCCTTTTGAAGCTGCTTTCTTATTAGCGATTGTCCGACGCGGACCTTTTCTTGTCCGCGCGTTTGTTTTTGTGGATTGTCCTCTTACAGGAAGGCCACGACGATGTCTGATTCCGCGATAGCAGCCAATTTCTTGGAGCCGTTTAATATCCATCGCGACATCACGACGTAAATCACCCTCGACTTTAAGGGTGTTAATTTCTGCCCGAATCGCTGTTAATTGATCATCGGTTAAATCTTTAACACGAACATCATAAGCGATATTTGTTTTGTCTAAAATTTTCTTTGCTGTTGCTTGACCAATACCATAAATGTAAGTTAATGAAATAACTACATGCTTATCGTTTGGAATATCAACGCCTGCAATACGTGCCATAAATGGTTATTCTCCTTCTTAACCTTGTCTTTGCTTATGCTTAGGATTTTCGCAAATGACCATAACACGGCCTTTACGTTTAATCACTTTGCATTTGTCGCAAATCGGTTTAACTGAAGCTCTGACTTTCATAATATTTTTTCCTCCGATTATGATCGACTATTTGTGTCGATATGTTATTCTGCACCGTGTTAAATCATAGGGTGAGATTTCGACCGTAACTCTATCACCTGGTAAGATGCGGATATTGTGCGCCCGGATTTTACCAGAAACGGTAGCGAGAATTACGAGGTCATTTTCGAGTTTTACTTTGAATGTTACATTCGGTAAGGCTTCGACGACAACCGCTGGGAATGTCATTACATCTGCTTTTGCCATTTTGTCAACTCCTTGTCATCTAACACTGTAAGGACTTCAAATCCATCTTCAGTGATTACAATTGTGTTTTCATAGTGGGCAGATAGTTTCCCATCTCTTGTCTTCACCGTCCATTCATCATCAAGAGTATATGTTTCATACGATCCTTCATTAACCATCGGTTCAATCGCTAAACACATGCCAACTTTGAGAATGGGTCCACGCCCTGCTTCCCCGTAATTAGGAATGTAGGGTTCTTCGTGGAGGTTCCGGCCAATTCCATGACCGGTATAATCGCGCGGCACTCCATAGCCACGCTCTTCAACATACGTTTGAATCGCATGAGATATATCTCCTAAGCGACCTTTTGGCTTAGCGTAATTAATTACAGCATGCCAGAAGCTACCTTCGGTAGCGTCAAGTAAACGTTGTGCGTCCGCTGAAATTTTACCAACCGGGAATGTCCGGCAAGCATCCGCGACATAACCATTTTTCGTTGCCCCAACATCTAGTGAAACGATATCTCCTTCTTTAAGAATAATTGTTTTACTAGGAATACCGTGGATTAACGTATCATTAACGGATATGCAGATGTTACCAGGAAAGCCTCCATAACCTAAGAACGTTGGAATTGCTCCTTCCCGATGAATAATTTGACCCGCCATGCGGTCGAGCTGGTGAGTCGAAACGCCCGGCTTACACTCATGTTCAAGTTCTTTAAACACAGTGGCCACAATCCGGCCCGCTTCTTTCATAAGTTCAACTTCACGTCGTGACTTACGGATAATCATTACTTTTTACCCTCACTAAGTAAAGTTGCGATTTCGCTTACCAATTGATCAGGGGTTAATAAACCGTTCACATCGATTAATAAATCTTTGTCCCGATAATATTGTTCAAGCGGATACGTATCGTTGTAATAAACTTCGAGGCGAACTTTGAACGCTTCGAGAGTGTCGTCATCACGGTGAACTAAGGCTGTGCCACATTTGTCACAAATTCCTTCAACCCGTGGTTTTAATGTCTCAATATGGTAAATTGTTCCACATTTTGGACATACACGGCGACCAGTGATCCGTCGATATAACGTATCATTATCGACCGCGATATTAACGACAGCGTCGATTGGCATACCAATTTCTGCTGCAATTTCCGTAAACGCTTCCGCTTGGGGAAGAGTCCGAGGAAATCCATCTAAGATATAGCCGTTTTGTGCATCCGGTTGATGAAGCCGTTCTTTGACTAAGCCAACGGTGATTTCATCACTAACAAGATTGCCGCCGTTAATTACTTCGGCCGCTATTTTTCCTAGTGGTGTTCCGGCTTTAATTGCCGCCCTAAACATATCCCCCGTTGAAATATGGGGGATATGATAATGTTCGGCAAGTTTTTTGGCTTGGGTACCTTTACCCGCACCAGGAGGGCCTAATAAAATAATATTCATTAGCCAAGTCCTCCGGCTGATCCTTTAATTTCTTCAAAGCTCTTTCCAGCAAGTAACCCATCAATTTGGTTACCAATTTCTTGAGCAACACCAACAACGATGATCATCCCAGTTCCACCAAGCGCAAGGCTTTGGTCAGGAACAGCACCGGTTAAAGTAAGGATGATTGGTAGCGCTGCAATCGCTGCAAGCGCAATCGCACCAATTGTGGTGACGCGATTAACGACTTTACGAACATAACGTTCGGTTTCGTTACCAGGACGAACGCCTGGAATGTATGAACCATTCTTTTGGAAGTTTTCCGCAAGTTTTTCTGGGTTGATTTGCATTTGAGCATATAAGAATGAAAAGCCCAAGATTAATAAAATATAAATAAGTAATCCCCACGGCATGTTCCATGTTTCATTGTTAAACCATGGCATAACAGTCATTTTACTACTGCTAAAGATGTTTAACCAATTTGCATTTGGATCAGCCCCGGAAATAAAGCTCACAATAATTGATGGCGCCATCATAAGTGATGAAGCGAAGATAACCGGAATTACCCCACTCGAGTTTACCTTAATTGGTAAGAAACTCGCTTGTGCGTATTTAGCAGTCCGACCACCTTTGCCTGCGTTTTGCACAGGAATTCGCCGTTGTGAGTTTTCAATAAACGTAATAAAGATAATAATAATTAAGAAGACGAGAACATAAACAAGGAATTGGAATAAGCCTGTTAGTACTTCCGCGACAGGTAGGCCAACATTAAGTTTTGAACCTAACCATACGGTGAAGGCGTTGGAGAATTGAATTGGTAAGGAGACGACGATACCAGCAAAGATAATCATTGAGATACCGTTACCGATTCCTTTAACAGAAATTTGGTCACCTAACCACATCGTTACCATCGTACCTGCTAACATAATTGTAATAATATAGGCATATCCCCAGAATCCTGAGTGTGCTAACGTAATATAAGAGCTATTTTCCATTGTGACAATAATTCCATACGCTTGAACCGCTCCAAGGAGAAGTGTCAAATAACGTGTGGTCATGTCGATTTTCCGACGACCGGCTTGGCCTTGTTTCGAAAGTTCGGTTAAGGCGGGTAAGACGTCAGTACTTAATAATTGAACAATAATTGATGACGTAATATATGGCGATACCCCAAGCGCGAAGATTGAGAAGCTTTGTAATGCGCCACCACCTAACATGTTCATGAGCCCAAAGGCATCATTATCACTAAAGGAGAAATCACTAATGGTTACTCCTGGGACAGTAATTGCGGTTCCAATCCGCCAAATAAATAAGACGACAACCGTAAAGAATATCCGGTCAACGATCTCTTTGTTTTTGAAAATAGCTGCTATTTTTTTCATCTTAAATTGCCTCGACTTGACCGCCCGCTGCTACAATTGCGGCCTCTGCACTTGCGGAAAATTTATTTGCTTTGACAGTTAACTTTTTACTAAGCGTTCCGTTTCCAAGCACTTTGACCCCACCATTAGCAACTTGCTTAATGAGACCAGCTTCAAACATTTCCGTTGGTGTAACAATCGCACCAGCTTCAAAGCATTCTAAATCGCTTAAGTTAATGACCGTGTATTTGATTCCGCCAACATTAGTGAAACCGCGTTTGGGAATGCGCCGGTATAAAGGCATTTGTCCACCTTCAAACCCTGGTGCTTTCTTGGACGAGCCACGACCACGCGAATTTTGACCTTTATGGCCAGTTCCGGCATTTTTACCAAAACCTGATCCTTCACCGCGGCCAACGCGCTTTCTATCCGCCCGCGCCCCATCATTGTAACGAAGTTCATGTAATTTCATAATTGTTCCCTCCTATCAATATTGGAACTAGTCCGAATGGACTAAAGCTCCCGGAGCGCTTTGACTTGCGCATATGATTTTAAATTTTGTAAGCCATTGTCGGTTGCCCGTAAAACGTTTAACGGATTACGTGAACCATAAATTTTTGAATAAACATTGCGAATGCCCGCTAATTCGAGCATTGTCCGGACTGGACCACCAGCAATGATTCCGGTACCTTCGGGAGCTGGTTTTAAGAAAACCTTGCAAGCGCCGAAGACGCCAACGATTTCATGAGAAATTGTATCAGCATTAACTAATTCAACTTTGTGAACATTTTTAGTTGCTGCTTCGATACTCTTTTTAATTGCATCGGGAACTTCAATTGCTTTCGCATTAGCGAAGCCATAACGGCCTTTCTTATCACCGACGACAACAACAGCGGCAAAGCGAATCTTCCGACCACCTTTTACTGTTTTGGCGACACGGTTAATTGAAACGACAGTTTCTTCAAATTCTTTTTTCTTCGGAGACCGACGGCCCGATGTGCCTTTACGTCCACGACCCCGGTTATCGGAGCGTTGTGGCCGACGAGGAGCACTTTGTGTGTTTCCACTAGTTTTTACTTGTTCAGCTGGTGCTTCGTTAACGACTTCAACAGCTTCTAAATTTGTTTCTACCATTTGTGCTTCCTCCTTTTAAAATTCCAAGCCGGCAGCGCGTGCTGCTTCGGCTAATGCTTTGACCCGACCGTGATAAATATAACCACCCCGATCAAAGACAACTACTTTATATCCGGCAGCAACGGCTTTTTTGCCAATTGCTTCCCCGACTATTGTCGCGGCTTCAATATTGCTACCAACTTCTAATTTTAAGCCAACTGAACTCGCACTTGCAAGGGTAACCCCTTTAACATCGTCGATTAATTGGACTTCGATATGTCTATTACTCCGGAAGACACATAACCGTGGACGTTCCGCTGTTCCACTAATTTTCCGACGCACCCGAGCGTGTTTGCGGAGACGAGATTCATTGCGATCGATATTTTTAATCATAATTATTTGCTCCTTTCACTAAGCGCCAGCGCGCTTTCCTTCACGCCGTAAGATACGTTCATCTTTATATCTGATACCTTTACCTAAGTAAGGTTCAGGTGGACGGACCCGTCGAATTTCAGCTGCTGTTTGGCCAACCGCTTGCCGGTCGATACCTTCAACTAAAATTTCGGTCGGCTTCTTAACAATAATTGCCGAGTTGGGCCGGGGTTCGATAACAACTTTATGCGAATAGCCGATGTCTAATTCAACGGCATCGCCTTTTTGAATTGCCCGATAACCAATCCCTTCAATTAATAATGTTTTTTGGAATCCATCATGAACACCATAGACTGCGTTTTCTAATAACGAGCGGGTTGTGCCGTGGATTTCTTTTAACTTTAATGAATTATTCGCCCGTTTTGTCAGGATTTCACCTTCATGAAGTTCGACGGTGATGCCAGCGGGGATTTTAAGCGTCAATTCACCTTTTGGTCCTTTGACGGTGGCGACATTGTCAGTGATACTAAGAGTTACTTCTTTTGGCACCACTAATACTTTGTTTCCTACTCTTGACATAGTTTACTCCTTACCAAACGTAGGCGAGCACTTCGCCCCCCACGCCTTTTGCGCGGGCTTCTTTGTCTGTCATTAAGCCTTGTGAGGTGGAAATAATTGCAATACCTAAGCCACGTAAAACGCGGGGTAATTTTTCGCAACCAACCGTGACACGAAGGCCTGGTTTTGAAATTTTCTTTAATCCGGAGATTACCTTTTCACCATTTGGACCATATTTAAGGTTTAAGGTTAAGGTTTTTTTAACATCTCCTTCAACTTTGTAATCAACGATAAAGCCTTCATCTTTAAGAATCTTGGCAATATTGACTTTCATCCGGCTACTTGGCATTGAAACCGCTTCGTAGCTCATTGCATTTGCATTACGGATGCGTGTTAACATATCCGCAATTGGATCTGACATACTCATTATTCGGTTCCTCCTACCAACTAGATTTCTTCATGCCTGGTATTTGACCATCATAGGCCATTTCTCTAAGGCAAATTCTGCATAATTTAAATTTGCGGTAAACGCTTTTGGGACGACCACAACGTTGGCACCGTGTATATTCACGTACCTCGTATTTTTGTGGGCGACTGGCCCGAACTTTTTGTGATGTTTTTGCCATACTTTCCGTCCCTCCTATTTCTTAAAGGGCATGCCTAGTTGCGCTAATAACGCATATGCCTCTTTATCGGTTTTTGCGGTGGTGACAATAACGATGTCCGCACCGCGGATTTTCCCAATTGTATCGTAGTTGATTTCAGGGAAAATTAATTGTTCTTTAACACCTAAGGTGTAGTTGCCGCGACCATCGAATGCGTTTTTAGAAACGCCCCGGAAGTCCCGGACCCGTGGAAGCGCGATTGTTACGAGTTTATCGAAGAATTCGTACATTCTTTCACCCCGAAGAGTAACTTTTGTGCCGACTTCTTGACCTTCACGTAATTTAAACGCCGCGACTGATTTCTTTGCTTTAATAACAACTGGCTTTTGACCACTAATTGTTGTTAAATCACGAACAGCATCTTCCATAAATTTTGCGTTTGTTGTTGCATCGCCAACCCCAAGGTTAATGACAATTTTATGTAAGCCAGGGACTTCCATCACTGACTTATAACCAAATTCTTTCATTAAGGCCGGTTTGACTTGATCAACATATTTTTGTTCTAAGCGAGGAAGTTCACGTGTTGGAATCGCCTTTTTGGCTTTGGGCGCTGCTTTCTTTTTAGGAGCAGCTTTAACTTCTTTAACAGGAGCTTCTTCAACTTTTGCTTTTGGCGCCGCTTTTTTTGCTGGCGCTTTGGCCTTTACTTCTTTTACTTCTTTAGGAGCCGCAGTCGTGGCGGCTTCAGTAATTTTCTTTTCTGCCATTGATGCGTCCTCCTTAATCTAACACGGTGCCACTTTTAACAGTGACCCGAACTTTTTGACCATCTTTATTGACACTCATTTTTACACGAGTTGGTTCTTTCGTTTTTGGATCAACGATTGCAACATTACTAATATGTATTGGTGCATAAATATCCGCGATTGAACCTTCAGGATTGTTTTGGGTTGGTTTACGGTGTTTTTTCCGAATGTTAACACCTTCCACAACAACCCGATTTAACTTTGGATGGACGAGTTGAACAATACCGGTTTTACCTTTATCGCGACCTGCGATAACGATAACATTATCACCTTTTTTAATTTTCATACTGGTTGTCCTCCTTAGATAACTTCGGGAGCGAGTGAAACAATTTTCATCGCGCCTTCGCCTTTTTCACGTAGTTCGCGGCCAACTGGGCCAAACACCCGCGTGCCGATGGGGTTACCATCATCATTAACTAAGACAACAGCGTTATCATCAAATCTAATTGTTGATCCGTCTTTCCGTTGGATAGCTTTTGTAACACGAACGATAATTCCGGTGACAATGTCACCTTTTTTAACCTTTCCACCAGGGGTGGAGGCTTTAACTGAACATTGGACGATATCGCCAATTGTTGATGATTTTTTCCAAGAACCACCTAATAAGGTAATTACTTGAACAATTTTTGCACCGCTATTATCAGCGACATTTAATTTTGTCTCTTTTTGAATCATAACGGGACCTCCTATTCGACGTCAGAAGCAGCTTCTTCAATTGCTTCTTCAGCAATTTCTTCTAATGCTTCTTTAACGCTAAGTTCGCCTTCCGCGAGGATTTTAACTAACGTCCAACGTTTGGTTTTGCTTAATGGACGTGTGCCACGAATTAAGACACGGTCGCCTACTTTGGCGGCGTTTTCTTCATCGTGCACATAGTATTTTTTCCAAACTTTTACACGTTTGCCATATTTAGGGTGGCGTTTGTGTGTTTCAACGAGGACGACAATGGTTTTATCCATTTTATCACTAACAACTTCACCAGCCATTTGGCGGCGTAAATTACGATCTTCAACCATGGTTCATTCCTCCTATTTATTTTCCGCTAAGCCGAGTTCACGTTCACGAATTACCGTGGAGACGCGGGCAATGTTCTTGCGGACCTTTGATATTTCTTTGCCATTTTCGAGTTGTCCAACGGCTTGACGACGCCGGAGATGGAATAACTCTTCTTTTAATAAGTATTGTTTTTCAACTAACTCATCATTTGTTAATTCGCGAATTTCATTAATTTTCATTTGCGTTCACTTCCTTCCGGCTAACAACGCGGCATTTGACCGGTAATTTGTAAGCGGCAAGCTCAAGCGCTTCACGGGCGACCTTTTCAGGAACACCACCGATTTCAAACATGATCCGTCCACGTTTTACGACCGCGACCCAACCATCGGGTGCGCCTTTACCTGAACCCATCCGAACGTCGGCAGGTTTTGCGGTTGTTGCTAAGTGGGGGAAGATTCTAATCCAAATCTTACCAACCCGGCGGGTCCGCGCCGCTAAGACGATACGAGCGGACTCAATTGAGCGGTTACTAACATAACCACCCGTTAATGCTTGGAGACCATAATCTCCATATTCAATTGATGTACCAGCGGTCGCTTTTCCTTGCCATGATTGGCCATGCGGTCTCCGATACTTTGTTCTTTTTGGTTGTAACATGTCGATTATTCTCCTTTCGCAGTAGTTTGTGCTTTTCTTTGTTTCCCTGGATATTCGCCCCGGCAAATCCAAACTTTAACACCTAAGCGTCCATAAGACATGTGCGCTTCGGCGGAGCCATAATCGATATCACTCCGTAAGGTATGAAGAGGAACAACGCCTTCTTTATAACCTTCGGAACGGGCAATTTCTGCACCGTTAAGGCGGCCACTAATCATTGTTTTGATTCCTTTTGCGCCCGAACGACGAACTTGTTGAATCGTTTTCTTTTGGGCAACCCGGAATGAAGCTCTTGCTTCAAGTTGACTGGCGATTGCTTTAGCAACAATTGTTGCATCTAAATCAGGGTTTTCAACTGGTACGACATCAAGCCGAATTTCACCAGTATTAACAATCTTTAATAATTGTTTTTTGTGTTCGTTAATATTTTTGCCATCTTGGCCAATGACGACGCCTGGGCGTGTGACATGGACGAAGACGATAACTTTATATCCGCTTTCGGAAGTAACAACCCGTTCAATTTCAACGCGTGATAATTGCGCGTCTTTTAATGTTTTTTCAAAATATTTGCGGATTTTTAAGTCTTCATTAAGAAATTTGGCATAGTCTTGGTTGTTGGCGTACCAACGTGAAGTCCAACCACGATACACGCCAACGCGCATACCATTTGGATTAACTTTTTGTCCCATATCTATACCTCCTATTCTCTTTCTTTCACTACCACGGTAATGTGGCTTGTTCTTTTAATAATTCCAGCGGCTGAGCCTTTGGCCCGTGGGCGATACCGTTTCATCCGCATTCCTTCGTTGGCGTAGATTTCACTAATATATAATGATTCTTCATCCATTCCGTAGTTGTTAATTGCGTTTGCAGCAGCGCTCTTAATGACTTTGACGACATGTGGCGTTGCGGCTTTGTTAACGTTAGCAAGAATTCCTAACGCTTCGGAAACGTTTTTGCCTCTAACTAAGTCAACGACGAGTTGGGCTTTCCGTGGTGTAACTCGAACGGTTTTTGCAGTCGCTCTTGCTTCCGTTGGTTTATTAACTTCCGGAGCAACTTCGACTTCATCTTCTTTTTTCTTTCCCCATCCCCGACGTTTTTTGGGTTTTTCTTCACTAGGAGCGGTAACGACTTCAACTTCAGTTGCTTCAACTTCGGTTTCAGCTGCTACGGTAGTTGTTTTTTCTTTTGCCATACCTTATCTCCTATTTCTTACCGCTCTTCGCCGCTTTATCTTCAGCGGTGTGACCGGTATGTCCTTTGTAGTTTCTGGTTGGTGAGAATTCACCAAGTTTATGACCAACCATATCTTCTGTAACATAAACAGTAATATGTTCGTGACCATTATAAACCGCGAAGGTGTGCCCTATGAATGAAGGGAAAATGGTTGAACGACGCGACCAAGTTTTAATAATTTCTTTTTTGTTCGCTTTATTAAGCGCGTCCACTTTTTTGAGTAAGTGATCATCTGCAAATGGACCCTTTTTTAAACTACGTGCCATATCTTATTCCTCCTTCACGTTTATTTCGATTTCCGACGACGGACAATAAGTTTTGTTGAAGCTTTCTTATTCCGTCTTGTCTTAACACCAAGTGCTTTTTTACCCCATGGTGTGCGTGGGGCGTCATGACCGATTGGTGATTTACCTTCACCACCACCATGTGGGTGGTCGACCGGGTTCATGACGGAACCGCGAACTGTTGGGCGAACGCCTTGCCAGCGCGATTTCCCGGCTTTACCTAAGTTAATTAAGTTGAAGTCTTCATTACCAACGCTACCAATGGTCGCGCGGCATGTACTTAAGACCTTTCTAACTTCCGTACTTTGAAGCCGAA
Source organism: Caryophanales bacterium UBA5455 (assembly GCA_002427365.1). Classification (GTDB taxonomy): domain Bacteria; phylum Bacillota_I; class Bacilli_A; order RFN20; family CAG-826; genus UBA5455. The sequence goes on along the minus strand of DIQT01000011.1, from coordinate 7,348 downwards.
GTGTTACGTATTTTTCTTCTTTCGCTAACACTTGGACGCTCGTACCAGCGGCACGGGCCATTTGTGCACCTTTGCCAGGGTGAAGTTCAACGTTATGAATAACGGTCCCGACAGGGATGTTTGCTAGCGGCATTGCGTTACCGACTTTTAAGTCGACTTTTTCGCCACTAATAATCTTATCGCCAACATTCAATCCTTTTGGATGAATGATGTAACGTTTTTCGCCATCGACATATGTGATTAAGGCAATGTTTGCGTTCCGGTTTGGATCGTATTCGATCGCGGAAACTTTTCCAACAATACCATCTTTGTCGCGTTTGAAGTCAATAATCCGATATTTCCGTTTGTGACCACCACCTTGATGTCTGGTGGTGATTTTTCCTTGGTTATTGCGGCCGCCTGTTTTGTTGAGGTTAACCGTCAATGACTTTTCAGGAGTCGTTTTCGTTATTTCTTCAAACGTCGAATTGGTCATATTGCGCCGTGATGGTGTATACGGCTTATATTTTCTAATTGACATTTTCTTTTCTCCTATAGATGCCCTTCGGCTTATTCTCTGAACAGATCGATTGCTTCGCCTTCGGCGACAGTCACGACTGCTTTCTTATATCCGCGTGTTCTTCCTGGGTATTGGGTACCACGCCGTGTTTTATCACTTCTTACGTTAACTGTATTAACGTTTTCGACTTTGACACCAAAGACTGCTTCGAAGGCATCTTTGATTTCTTGTTTACTGCTTGATTTTAAGACTTCAACAGTAACTTTGTTTTGTGCTTGCATTAACGCCATTGTTTTTTCCGTAATGACCGGACGAAGAATGACATCAAATTGTTTAATCGTTGGTTTTTTTGTTGCGACGACTTCTTTGGCGACTTCTTTTTTCTTTGCCATTATTTGATTCCTCCTTCAAGATCTTTTAACGCTTGTTTAGAGAACACAACGCAATCAGCGTGAAGTAAGTCGTAAACGGAGACGTTTGTGTAAGTAACGAATTTCACATAACCAAGGTTACGAACGGCTAAGTGGGTATCGTGACTATCTTCGGTAACGAGTAAGACTTTACCATCGGCTTTAATTGCATTTAAGAAGGCGATTGCTTCTTTGGTTTTCTTAACTTCTTTAAGATCATCAACAATGATGAGTGAGCCCCGTTCACGGTGAAGTGTTAAGGCGCTCTTTAACGCGAGAGCGTGTTCTTTCCGGTTTTGTTTGATTTTGTAGTTTTGGTTTCCATCAGGAGTGTGGACAACGCCACCACCAACCCAGATTGGGGAACGGCTACTACCGGCACGCGCCCGGCCTGTACCTTTTTGCCGCCAAGGTTTTTTGCCACCGCCACTAACTTCGTGACGACTTTTTGTTTTGGCAGTCGCTTGACGACGATTACTAAGATAAGTTTGAACTGCATCAAACATTACTTGATTGTTTACTTCGACGGCGAAGACTTCACTTTTTAACCGAACGTAGGAAACTTCTTCACCAGCTTGGTTGAACAAGGGGTAGTTGATTGTTGCAGTGTCGACTGTTAGTTTTGCCATAAATAACTTCCTCCTTATTCTTGTTCCGCAACTTCAGGTGTGCGGTTAATAATTGGTTTAACGACTTTTGGTTGGCCTAGTTGTGTTTTAACCGCGGTGCGGACTTTAACTAAACCTTTGCGTGGTCCAGGAATTGCGCCTTTAATTAAGAGAGCGTTCTTTTCTGGAAGCACATCGACGATTTGTAAATTTAAGACAGTTGCTTGTTTGTCACCATGGTGACCGGCCATGTGTGTGCCTTTATGCATCCGGTTATCGCCAATACCAGATGAGTAGGAACCAGCTTGCCGGTGGAAACCTGAACCATGACCTTTTGGTCCGATTGCTTGGTTGTGCCGTTTGATTAAGCCGGAGAAGCCTTTCCCTTTGGAGCGGCCGACAACATCAACGATATCGCCAGCGGCAAATAATTCAGCGGTAAGGGAATCGCCAACTTTGAATTCGGCTAAGCCTTCACCTTTAACTTCCATTAAATGTTTTTTGACAGGGACGCCTGCTTTCGCATAAACGCCTTTTAATGGTTTGTTAACCCGTTGTTCTTTTTGGTCTTCATAACCAACTTGTAAAGCTTCATAACCATCGTTTTCGATTGTTTTAACTTGAGTTACAACGTTAGGTAAGACTTCGACGACGGTGACAGCGTACATTGTGCCATCTTCCGCGAACACTTGAGTCATGCCCATTTTACGTCCAATAATTTGTTTCATGTGTCCTACCTCCTTATAACTTGATATCGATATCAACACCACTTGGTAAATCGAAGCGACGTAAGACGTCAACGGTTTCTTTGGTGGGGCTGACAATATCGATTAGTCGTTTGTGCGTTCTAATTTCGAATTGTTCCCGGGCGTCTTTGTATTTGTGAACAGCCCTGAGTACGGTATAAACTTGTTTTTCCGTCGGGAGCGGAATTGGCCCAACGATGGTTGCGCCGGTCGCTTCTACTTGCGAAATGATTTTTTCGACAGTTGCATCAAGCAATCTGTGATCATACGCTTTTAAACGGACCCGAATCTTTTTTGATTTCGCCATGAATTTCTTCCTCCTACACTTTGGCTTGTTGTTTTTGCTCTTTGCGAATTACCGGACGCCAATTCATGACAACGCGTGTTGGCGTGTCCGCAACCTCGCAATTCATTACAAAAGACAACTGCGTAAACTTTACACTTAACAATGAATTAAGTCAAGTGTTATCGCTTCTTTTTTCATTTATTTGTTATTAATTTGCCTGGCCTAAATTTATAACCCATCTTTTTAAAACTTGGTGTTTTTGCAATTTTCGCGTGCAAAAAGGTAGATTCGCTTGGGGTAATTTTTATTTCGTTTCTTACGCGTTATATAAGGATGAGAAAATTAGCTAGCATTCAAGCCGATTTACTCACTTTCCTTCGCTAAATTTAGTTCGTTTTCTTTTTGTTTAGCAAGCGCCGCAAGATTTCGCTTTTGACCATCTTGATACGTATAAACACAGCCACAATAGTTTTGATCATAAAGTTCAAACTCACTTGTTAGCTCGTGTTTGATAACTTGTCCGCCGCCTTTTTTAAAGTCGCTATAAAAATATTTCGTGTTTGGAAAGCGGTGGGAAAGCTTTTCACCGATCGAATTTAACACCAAACTATCCTTTTGGCGTGAAATTGTCATGACGGTTGTGAAATAGTCAAACCCATTTTCACTTGCGAATGTATAGGCTTCTAACATTCGTGCTTCATAACATTCATGACATCTTTTTCCGCCTTCAACTTCATTCGGATACTTCGATAAAACATCATGTGTGTATTTACTTCCTTCATAGGCAAAGGGAATTAATTTAATATGGTAGCCATATTTTGCTTCAAACTTTTTTAACATTTCTTCAAGTGTCCAAAGTCGACGTTCCCATTCACTTTTTGGATAAATATTTGAATTGTTATACGTAAGTGTTACATCAAAACGTTCACACACTTCTAGTAAAGCGCCCGATGTACAGGGGCCACAACATACGTGCATGAGTAAAGTCGGCTTTTTATCTAAAGCCGATATTTTTTCTAATTCGCTAAGTTGAAGTTTATAATACTTCCGTTTATCTTCCATATAGAAACATTGCATCGCCGAAAGAGAAAAAGCGAAACTTACTCCTTACAGCATAATTATAACATTCTAAAATAAATTCACGGCCTGCGAAGGCGCTGACGAGCATTAATAATGTTGATTTTGGTAAATGAAAGTTTGTAATAATCGCATCAACAGCTTTAAATTGATAACCAGGATTTATAAAAATATTTGTCGCTTCACTACAAGCGATAAAGTTTTCGTGTTTAGATAAACAAGCTTCAAGTGTTCGAACAACCGTTGTGCCAATTGCAATAATTCGCCGCCCCTCACTTTTCGCAAGGTTTAATCTCTCCGCAGTTTCTTCACTAATTGAATAATATTCACTATGCATGTGGTGATCGTTAATATCATTTACTTTAACGGGGCGAAATGTATCAAGCCCAATATTTAATGTTACATCAACGATTTCTACACCAAGTGCTTTAATTTCTTCAAGGAGTTGTTCGCTAAAATGAAAACCTGCGGTTGGGGCCGCAGCGCTTCCTGGAACTTTTGCGTAAACTGTTTGATAGCGACTATACTTTTCTTCTTTATCTTCGATATATGGTGGTAGTGGCACGGTCGCAAGTTGTTCAAGAATTTCAAGAAACACCCCATCAAAATGAAATTCAATATCGCGGAGTCCTTCATCTTTAACATTTGTGCAAGTCGCCGTTAATAATGAACCATCACCAAACGAAAGATTTGTTCCAACTTTAAGCGCTTTCGCATTACCAACTAAACATTCATACGTTGTATCCTTGGTATTTCGTAATAAAAGGAGTTCAATTTTTGCGCTGGTGGGAACTTTATGACCAATGAGTCGCGCTGGAATTACTTTTGTATTATTTCTTACTAGCACATCCCCTGGTTTTAAATATTTTGTAATATTATAAAAATGTTCATCCACAAAAGTTTGATCTTTCACATTCACGCTTAAAAGGCGGGCGTTTTCCCGCTTTTCACTAGGGTATTGCGCGATTTGTTCGCGTGGTAAATAATAATCAAATAAAGAAATATCCATTAAAAGCCTCGTTCATCACCGAATTTCGCCAGTGTTTCTTTTTTAAATTCAAGGAAGCGGTCTTCTTTAATTGCGAGCCGTGCTTCTTCCATCATTTTCACTAGAAAGCGTAAGTTATGAATACTTAATAACCGTTTGCCAAACTCTTCATCTGTCACATATAAGTGGCGTAAATATGCTTTCGTATAGTTTTTGCATGTGTAACAATCGCAGTGTTCATCTAGCGTTGTAAAATCATCCTTATATTCCGCACGTTTAATATTAACGCGGCCAGTTGAGGTCATTAAGGAGCCATGGCGCGCAATCCGCGTTGGTAAAACGCAATCAAACATATCAACGCCCCGTTCAATTCCTTCTAAAATAAAGTCAATTGAGCCAACACCCATTAAATAACGCGGTTTATCTTTTGGTAAATACGGAACACTATAATCAATCATTTTGACATAAACATCCGCGGGTTCACCAATTGAAGTGCCGCCGATGGAATAGCCATCAAAATCTAATTTAACCGTTTCTAGTGCCGAATAACGCCGTAAATCTTCAAATTCACCGCCTTGAACAATGCCGAATAAAGCCTGATTTGCACGCTTATGCGCATCTTTGCCACGTTTTGCCCAGCGAATTGTCCGTTCCGTTGATTCCTTAGCGTAGGCGTGTGTGACCGGATAAGGAATACATTCATCAAACGACATAATAATATCTGCACCGAGTTTTTCTTCAATTCCAATAACCGATTCGGGTGTGAAATGAAGTAATCCACCATCTAAGTGATTACGAAATGTTACGCCTTCTTCAGTAATTTCGCGTTTCTTTGCTAACGAAAACACTTGAAATCCACCGGAATCCGTTAGAATTGGACCGTTCCAATTCATAAAGCTATGTAATCCCCCTGCTTTTGCCACAATATCTTCACCAGGCCGAAGCGCTAGATGATATGTATTTGCTAAAATAACGCCTGATCCAATCGCTTTAAGTTCTTCGGGCGAGATTGTTTTAACAGTTGCTAATGTGCCAACGGGCATAAACATTGGTACTTCAACATCGCCATGGGGCGTATGTAAAATACCATAACGAGCACCGCTATTTTTATCTTCGTGGAGAATTTCTAACCAAAAATCTTTTGCCATAATTTAAACCTTTCTATTCAGGAATGTTTTGTTTCGCGTCAATCGCCGCCAAAAACCCTTTATATCGTTGGAGGAAATAAAAGATTATCACACCAACGACAAGAACAACTAATTCACCCGCTACTACTTCTAAGCCACTTATCCAAAATGGAAGTTCAAGAAGAATATGTAGTTCTAAGCCAACGACGACGCCATTTAATAATACAGGCCAAATTCCTGCTAACCATAATCGCTTGGAATAACTAATTAAGATTGCGCTACTTAAGGTTGCAAGTGTTCCAAAAACCATATCAGGCCAACCTAATGGCGATGTAATGTTTGCAAGAAGACATCCTAGCGTTACTCCAATAACATACTTCCGATTATAAAAACATAACAGAAGCAAAATCTCTGCAATTCTAAACTGAATGTTTAAATATGCAAATGATTGTGTGAAATACGTGATGGTAAAGTACATTGCGGCGATCATCGCGTTAATCGCAATGTCTTTAATTGTTAATTTGTTCATAGTCCTTGTTTTTTAGAGGTGGTTCGGCAAGGAACACCCTTACTTCTTTCTTTTAATATTTTTTCAATTCATCATTAACTAATTGATTTACTAATGTCGGGTTTGCCTTTCCCCGCATTTTCTTCATAACTTGCCCGACTAAAAACCCAACTGCGCGGTCTTTCCCGTTTTTAAAATCTTCAATTGATTGAGGATTTGCGGTTAATATTTCAATAACGACCGGTAATAAGACGCTTGGATCACTAATTTGCATCATTTGATGGTCTTTAGCAATCTTTAAGGGACTATCACTATTTTCTAGCATTAAAGCAAAGATTTCACGGCCTTGTTTATTGGAAACTTGACCACTTTCAATTAAGTCAACAAGTTCCGCTAAGCGTGAAGGTTTAACCGCAAGTTCTTTAATTGAAGTTTGTTTTTCATTTAAATGTGCGGCAACTTCGCCATTTACCCAATTGGCAAGGGTTTTGTAGTTGTTTGTGAGTTTGCTTGCTTCATCAAAATATTCGGATGTTTCTTTATTTTGTAAAATAATCGATGCATCATATTCACTAAGTAAGAACGTTTCAACATAGCGTTTCTTTTTGGAAGACGCTAATTCAGGACCCGTTTCAATCATTTCCTTAACGAATGCTTCACTAAGATGAATTGGTGGAATATTTGCTTCCGGGAAATATTTATAATCGGCCGCTTCGCCTTTTAAGCGCATTTGGCCGGTTGAGCGACTGCTTTCATCATAGCGGCGAGTTTCTTCAACAATCTTTTCGCCCTTTAATAAAACGCGTTCTTGCCGATACATTTCATATTCAATGGCTTTGCCAATATTAGCGATACTATTAAGGTTTTTAATTTCAACTTTCTTACCTAACGTTGTTTCCCCATATAACCGTAAGGAAATATTAACGTCACACCGCAAATTTCCTTCTTCCATCCGACCATCACTTACGTCTAAATATGTAACAATTTCGCGAATGGTTTCAACAAACTTCATTGCTTCATCTGCTGAATGAATTTCAGGACGAGTTACAATTTCAACAAGTGGTATCCCAGCGCGATTATAATCAAGCAAGGAATAATT
>DIQT01000007.1:172253-174525 GCA_002427365.1 Caryophanales bacterium UBA5455 | reverse complement strand
AAAATTCCAAAAATAGGAAAAAACATCTTTTCCTAAGTATTTTGTCACTTTAAATTATTCAACTAACGATTTTCCTAACAAACAGCAACCTAATAAAATGGGCAAATAGCAAAACAGCTCGTTAGCGCTTTAGCAAAATATCAAGATGCTAGATGTATTTTATGACAAACTCAACTCTACGAATAGACAAACTTATTTTTCAATCTTTAGATAAAATTATTATTTCATTATATGGATTCACATGCACCATTACATGTTTTACTTCTTCAATTTTGTTTTCAATTTCATCATGAATATTCTCGGCGATTTGGTGCCCTTCTTTAACACTTAAAGTTTCATCAACAGCAATCTCAACTTCAACATAAATCCGATTAGCGAATAACCTTGTTTTCAAACTATCTACTCTTTTAACTCCCTCGTTAGAATTAAGAATATTTTCAATTTGCGATATTACGTCATTTGAGGCTGATCTATCAACCATATGGTTTATTGCTTCAATTGTTGTTTTAACTCCGTTATAGATAAGTAACAATCCTGTTACAATTGCGATGATTGGATCGAGTAATGGAATGTCTAATTCCACAGAAATAAAAACTCCAATTAAAGTAATGCTCATTGCAACAACATCAAAGATATGATCGGTTGCTAAACTTTTTAATGATGTGCTTTTGCTTTTTTTAGCAGTAACTATTGTATAAAAATATAAAATCAGTTTAATTACAATTGCGCTTAAAGTAACAATCCAAGCTAATCTTGTTGGGGCTTGTAATTCAATTGAGCCAGATGAAGATTGGACAATTGTCAAAACGGAATTATAAATAATAAATGCGCCAGTTAATACGAATAGGAACGCTAGAACAATTGAAGCGACGTTATCAATTCTTTCATGACCAAACGGATGATTTTCATCTGGTCCTTTTTGTGATTTTTTAATACCAATGAAAACTAAACCAGTTGAAATAACATCATTAATTGAGTCAAGGGCACTTGAAATTAATGCTTGTGAACGACTAATAATCCCACCAATTAATTTTCCTAATGCTAAAACAAGATTTGTTAAGAAATTAACAAATGATGTTCGTTTTGTTTTTTTGTCTATCTTTGTATTATTTTCCATTAATTTACGATTTACCATTTATTAAAGTGAACTTTATTAGGATCGGCGCTACCATGAGTTTCCTTTACTTCGTTTGGATGACCAAAAGCAATCATACCATAAAGTTTATACTCTTTTGGAACTTGATAAACCTCAGTTACTAAATTTCGCCAGTCTTCATCTTTAGCGCTTATCCAAACACCACCTAAACCTAATGCTTCAATTGCAATTAGCATATTTTGCATTGCGGCAGAACAATCGTTATTAAGTAAGAATTCATTTTCTTCAATGTTTGTATCGCCATATACCGCGATTGCGGCCGTTGCTTCTGCGATTAGTCGACCACGATTATTCTTTTCATATAGTTCTCTTCTTTTGTCTTCTTCTTGTAAGACTAGAATATGAACAGGTCGTCTATTTGCGGCGGTTGGTGCCGCTAACCCAGCATCGACGATTGTTTCAATATCTTCGTATGTTACTTGTTCGTTTGTGAATCGGCGAATCGATCTTCGTGCCATGATTTTATTAATTGTTGGATTAAAATATGTTTCTTCATTATCGTTAATCGTAATATATTGTTGATAGAAAGTTAAAATGTCGCGTCTAGTAACAATACCAATAAACATATTCCGATCATCTAAGACTGGTGTAAAGTTTTGTCTTAAAGATAAATTCATTAACATATCTAAACTAGCGCTTACATTAACCGCTTCATTATTACGACTTCGCATTACTTTATTAATAAGAAATTCTTCCGCTTTCTTGATATCTAAATTAGTGTTTTCTTTTAAAAATCAAAGCATATCTCCTTCAGTTATTGTACCCGCATATGTTCCGTCTTCATTAAGTAACGGAATCGCGGTAAAGCCATGAACTTGCATTTTTTCTAATGTTTGGCCAACACTACTATTAGTTGTTACAAATGCAACTTTTGCTTTTGGAATTAAGAAATTAAAGATTGTCATACACACATCCTCCTAAAACAAATTTATATTTCCTATTTTATCATAGTTAATAGTACTTATTAGATTAACGAAAAACTTTACTTAACTAGGGGCCTTTACTTAACTAGGTATTTCAAATGATTTCAAACGATATCAAGACCTAATGACATATCAAGACATTGATGCTTGACACTAATGCTTGTTGTTGTAATATTATTCTATTATGAAAATA
>DIQT01000007.1:167943-172078 GCA_002427365.1 Caryophanales bacterium UBA5455 | reverse complement strand
TATGAAAATAGATATTATATTTGCTCCTCAACAAGATGGTGTAGGCGTCGGTGGTTTTGAACTTCTTCCACAAAGTTTAACTGGTTTTATTAAGCCGAGTTTTACTATTCTCCGTGACTCTAATATTGTTTCTAAAAAAAGAAAAAATATAAAAAATCTTGAGGCTGTTATTGATTATACAAACAGATTAGCCTCTGTTGTTTCATCTATAATTAGCACAGGAGGGTTTCCGCTTACAATTGGCGGCGACCACAGCGTTTCTTTAGGCACAGTATCTGGTGTCACTGAAAACATCCATAATCTAGGAGTCATTTGGATTGATGCACATGGAGACATGAATACCGAAACAACATCACCTTCAAAAAACATTCATGGAATGCCTCTTGCAGCTTTGCAAGGAAAAGGAAACAGCAAGTTAATTAACGCTTATTTTAAAGGTGTTAAAATTAAAACTAGTAATATTGTTATCTATGGGGTTCGTGATTTAGATGAAAAAGAGCAGGAATTAATGGAAGAAATAGGTGTCCGTTATGTTAGTTTTGAGGAAATAGAGAATAGAGGTATTGACATAACAATTAGTGAGGCAATTAACTACCTAAAAGAAAGAACGAATAATTTGCACGTTTCTTTCGACTTGGACGTTCTTAATCCTCAATTCATTCCGGGCGTATCAACTCCCGTCAAGAATGGATTGTTACCACAAAATTCTTATTCAATTCTTGATAAGTGTTTTAGTAATTTTAATGTCACCTCATTTGATATTGTCGAATTTAATCCGGCTTTGGATAAAAGAAATCAAACACGAAATTTTATAATTGAATTAACAGATTACATATTAAAAAAAGTCGCTTAATATTAGCTCTTTTATACTAGTATAATTTACAATAGTAAACCTTTCGTTCTAATCCGTCATAAAGGATTTAATTTACCTAATTATATGTGGATATTTTTTAATAACGTGTTCTTTAGTTTGGTTACTATGCGCGATTCCCATTATGATTTGTTTGTTTACTTCTGTATTCTTGTCTTGCAAAATCTAAATACAAAATTATGCGCTCAGAAGAATTTGCAAGAAACAAATAACCGTTTTTGCTTGTGGCGACTAATATAATCGCACCTATTAACTGGGATAAGGAATTCATCAATCCACACATTATTAAGACTTTTTTTGATAATTTTTTCAGCATTTGTTGGCTTTTATCCGCCAAATATAAGGAGTTCTAATTGATAAATCTAATAACTCAACAATATCTTCAATTGTTTCATCTCGGATAATTAAAGGAAATAATCGTCGCATCGTTTTTTGATCAAACTTCTAGCTATGAAACATTGATGAACTCGTATTGGTAAACCGTCCGCTACAATCTAAACATTTATGTAGTTGTTTTTCTTGTGGTGTTTTCCCGGATTTTATATAGTGCTCTTCCCCACAATTTTGACACTTTATTTTCATAATAAAAAGCCTCCTGATGTATGAGGTTCTAGGCGACTACCTTCAGGAGGTTATCACCAAACAACAAAACATCGGCAATCACCCGGAGGCTTGTTGTTTGACAATTCTTATTATATTACATCTACATATACTTTAAGTTTTTTTATAGCCATTATTGCAAAACCTTCTAAAATAAATTACTTTGCTTTTTTAATATCAATATTTAATGATTTCATTTTTTTAAAAAGCATCTTATTTCCGATTGTTCTATAGGTTCCCAACTTTTTAAAGCCACTCCCTAGAATTCCGTTTATACTACCAATGTTAGAAGGTGCAGTGTATATTAAAAAATCATAACCATTAAAATAATTCATGGTTCTAACTAGTAACGTTTGGTAATAACCGTTGCGACGTTGATGCTCAGGAGTTTCGAAATTAAAAAAATTAAATGCCGTCTTACCAATCTTTAAATTTGTCTTGTTATAATTAATTTGAAACTTTGGAGTATTGCTAATTAACCACCCAGAGCATAACATACCATTTGTATCTTTAAGGACAACCATTTTAACTCCGTCAGCAAGCCTTTGTTTATGTTCCGTTATTTCTTCAATAATATAAACTCCAATTATTTTTTGATATGTTTCGTAATCCTCTATGACAATAAAGTCCTTGTCATCTCTTTTAGGAGCTGAAATCTCATTTTCTCCATTTTTAAAATAAAAATATACTGTTTGTCTTAAATATATACTTATTCTTTTTCGTATTTTTTTTGGAATAAGATTTTGAATTTTAAACACGTAATTGTCCTCCTATATATATTTGTATTCAGTAAACATCAATATTCAATCATTTGTACGCCGAGTTGTTTTTCTTACTTGAGAAACCTATTAATGTTTAATCTTGCTCTCGTTCAATATATTTTCATATGGTTATAATATAACTTATTAATATATTATTTCAATGATATTAACAGATTAAATTGCGCCTTAAATTATGCAATTAAATTATGCCTTTTACAATAAATGTTAGAAGGTTTTACCAAATTGGATATAAGGAATTGGCTTAATATCTATCTTTTACCCTAAATGTAACACCTGATTTTAAGCATACCTCTTCCAATGTATCAATTTCCACTTTCATTGTTAACCCTTTTAAGGAATTTTTAAAAACTACCCAATCAAGATATTGTTGAATGTATTTGGATAACCCACCTATGTGTTTGACTAAGTTTCTTTCAATTTGAGCACAAAAACTATTAATTGGTTGCATTGCTTTTTTTGAACTCTTTACAATGGGTTTCCATGTTTCATCACTAAGTTCTAATTTCCTTACTAGTTGATCACGGCTAAACGTTCCATCATCGATTAAATGCGCTCCCTTTTCAATGTGTTTTCCATAACTTTCAAGACACTGTTTGCTTGTAATGTGACCTTTGCCCACAAGCTTGGCATATCTATTATTATTGCCATCGATTCCTACAGCAATCACAAGTTGATTCACGCTAATACCTTGTAATTTTTTTCTTTATTCATAATCAAATCTTTTCGATTAACCGGAATAAAAAACTCATCAATCCACACATTACCGCTTAAAACCACACTTTTTTGATAATTTCCCAAGCACTTGTACACTTTTATCCGCCAGACATACGCTGTTATAATTGAAACTCCTAATAGTTCAACAATATCCTCGATTGTTGCATCACGAATAATTAATGCAAATAGCTTACGCATTACTCTACCACTTAACTTTTGTCCGTGAAAAACTGTCCGACTTAAGTCATTAAATCGGCGTTTGCAATTAAGACATTTATACCGCTGTTTTTCCTTGGCAATTAAACCAGCTTTAACATAATCTTCACTGCCGCATGTTGGACATTTGATTTCCAAAATAAAAAACCTCCTATATTGAGGTTCAGGGTGATTACCTTCAGGAGGTTATCGCCAAACAACACAATAAAGGTAATCACCCGGAACCTTGTTGTTTGGCAATTATTATTATATTACTTCTAGCGCTCTTTTAAATTTTATTTATATCCAATTTGGTAAAACCTTCTAAACCATTTTTAAAAAGTCAATTCAAGAGGAGTGATTCGTTGTATTGTAATGGGGATTCACGTGCACCATTACATGTTTCACTTCTTCCATTGTGTTTTCAATTTCATCATGAATATTCTCAGCAATTTGATGACCCTCTTTAACACTTAAAGTTTCATCAACTGCAATTTCTACTTCAACATAAATCCGATTAGCGAATAATCTTGTTCGTAAATTATCCACTCTTTTAACTCCTTCATGGGAATTAAGAATATCATTAATTTGTTTAATTACATCTTTTGATGCCGAATGATCAACCATGCAATTGATTGATTCAATTGTTGTTTTAACACCGTTATAAATAAGTAATAATCCGGTTACGATAGCAATAATCGGATCTAGTAATGGAATGTCTAATTCAACGGCAATAACTACGCCAATTAAGGTAATACTCAGCGCAATAACATCAAAAATATGATCAGTTGCTAAACTTTTTAGAGATGTGCTTTTACTCTTTTTCGCTGTAACTAGTGTATAAAAATATAAACCAAGTTTGATGGTAATCGCGCTTAAAGTAACAATCCACGCTAGTCTTGTGGGGGCTTTTAAGTCAATCGTACCATTTGAAGATTCAACAATAGTTATTATTGAATTATAAATAATAAAA
>DIQT01000007.1:166208-167680 GCA_002427365.1 Caryophanales bacterium UBA5455 | reverse complement strand
TTTTTAATACCAACAAAAACTAAACCTGTTGAAATAACATCATTAATTGAGTCAATCGCACTTGAAAATAAGGCTTGTGAACGACTAATGATACCGCCTACTAATTTTCCTAACGCTAAAAGAAGGTTTGTTAAGAAATTAACAAATGAAGTTCGTTTTACTTTTTTATCTAGTTTTATATTATTTTCCATATCTAATTATTTACCATTTGTTTAAGTGAACTTTATTAGGATCGGCATTTTGATGTGCTTCTTTTACTTCATTAGGATGGCCAAAGGCAATCATGCCATATAGTTTGTACTTTTTTGGGACTTCATAAACTTCTGAAACTAAGTTTCTCCACTCTTCATCTTTACAACCTATCCAAACACCACCTAAACCTAATGCTTCGATTGCAATTAACATGTTTTGTATTGCAGCTGAGCAATCATTATTAAGTAAAAAATCGCTTTCTTCAATAGTTGTGTCCCCATACACCGCGAGCGCGACCCCAGCTTCAGAAATTAGTTGTCCTCTTCTATGTCTACTATATAATTCATTACGCTTATCTTGTTCTTGGAGAATGAGAATATGAACGGGTTTCCGATTAACCGCGGTTGGTGCAGCATGTCCCGCATCTACGATTGTTTCAATATCTTCATAAGTTACTTCTTCATTCGTATATTTACGAATTGATCGTCTTGCCATAATTTTATTAATTGTTGGATTAAAGAATGTTTCTTCATTATCACTAATCGACGCGTGTTGTTGATAGAAGGTTAAGATGTCGCGTCTAGTAACAATGCCAATAAACATATGCCGGTCATCTAGCACTGGTGTAAAGTTTTGTCTTAATGATAAGTCCATTAACATATCGAGATTCGCACTTACATTAACAGCTTCGTTATTTCTACTCCGCATTACTTTCGTAATTAAATATTCTTCTGCTTTTTTAATATCTAAATTAGTGTTTTCTTTAAAAAACCACAGCAAATCGCCTTCGGTTATTGTTCCAGCATATGTTCCAGCATCATTTAGTAATGGAATTGCAGTATAGCCATGTGCTTGCATTCTTTCTAAAGTTTGCCTAACAGTATGATTAGTTGTCACATAAACAACTTTTGCTTTTGGAATTAAGAAATTAAAAATTGTCATCAAGTATATCCTCCTAAAATAAATCTACGCTTTATATTTTACCATAAATGTTATAAAACATCGGGATAACAATCTAAACTTAACTAGTGTATAATAACAATGTAAGTAAATATTGTTAAACAAAGTCAATGATTTATAATTAATAGGTAAATGATTACCGAAAGGGGCTCAGAATGAAAAACAAACCAGTAATTGCCGTTGCAGGAATGGGGTATGTTGGCCTATCACTTGCGGTACTTCTCTCCCAACATAATGAAGTTTACGCAGTTGACGTTATTAAAGAAAAGGTGGATTTTGTTAACAACGGATTATCACCTATTCAAGATGATGAAATTAGT
>DIQT01000007.1:144696-166043 GCA_002427365.1 Caryophanales bacterium UBA5455 | reverse complement strand
GTATTCAAGATGATGAAATTAGTGATTTTTTAGCGAATAAAAAACTAAACCTAACCGCAACCTTAGATGGGCGGAGTGCTTACGCAAAAGCGGATTTAGTTATTATTGCGGCACCCACTAACTATGATGACAAGACAAATGATTTTGATACAAGCGCAGTGGAAGCGGTAATCGACTTAGTATTAGAAGTTAATGATCACGCGATGATTGTTATTAAATCAACAATTCCTGTTGGATATACAGAATCAATCTTTAAAAAATATAATACGGACCGATTTATTTTTAGTCCAGAATTCTTACGCGAATCAAAAGCGTTATATGATAACTTATATCCTAGTCGCATTGTTGTTGGCTATAAAGAAACTAGACCCGAAGTTAAAGAAGTCGCCCATCAATTCGCTAATCTTTTAGTCGAAGGTGCAATTGCGGAAAATATTGAAGTCTTATTTACTGAACCAACGGAAGCTGAAGCAATTAAACTCTTCTCTAATACTTTCTTAGCGTTACGTGTTGCTTACTTTAATGAATTAGATACTTATGCTGAGGCAAAAGGATTAAATTCTAAAGCTATTATTGAAGGTGTTAGTTTAGATCCACGCATTGGTGGCCACTATAATAATCCCTCCTTTGGGTATGGTGGGTACTGCTTACCTAAAGATACCAAACAACTTCTTGCTAACTATAAAGATGTCCCACAAAACCTAGTGGAAGCTGTTGTTAATTCTAACCGCACGAGAAAAGACTTTATTGCGGATCAAATTATTAAGTATTTAGGTTACACAGTCGTTAGTGATCCAAAAGAAAAAATTGTTGGTGTTTATCGCCTAACAATGAAATCTAATTCAGATAACTTCCGTTCTTCTTCAATTCAAGGAGTTATGAAAAGAATTAAGGCAAAAGGCGTTGAAGTTATTGTTTATGAACCAACGCTTGAAGATGGTTCAACATTCTTTGGAAGTTTAGTTGTTAATGATTTAGACAAATTCAAAGAACAAGCAAAACTAATTATTGCTAACCGCAATAATAAAGAATTAAAGGATGTTCAAGATAAAGTTTATACAAGAGACTTGTTCTATAGAGACTAATCATGATTTTAAAGGCGTTTAACAAAACGCCTTTTTTAGTACATTTTTCACTAAGAAGATTATGAACATCTTCTAGACACATAAATATAAAAATTAAGAAAGGAAAATATTGTTTATTCACTTAGTTTAGGGTTTAGATAATACAATTAGTAATATGAGTAATCGCTTAACCATCAAGACATTAAAAAACGCTTATGGTATTAAAAATATTAATATAAACAACACTGTTGAGAAACACGCTAACACATTAAAAAATAATATAATCTACGCTAGTAATGGCGTTTTTAAAACATCATTTTCAAACTTCTTTCAAGCGTTAAAATTAGGTAAAGAACCCTTAGATAGAATTACAAATAAAAAAGTAACTTATAGTATTTTTGTTGGCGAAAACAATATTAACGACATTGATTTATTCCAAAATTTAATTGTTTTTAATAATGATATTTTTAACCCCCAAACAATTAATGAGTTAAATCCCAAAATTGCACGACTCGCTATTGCTAATGACATGGTGGAAGAAATAAATACCATTTATAAAAAGCTTGATGATATTAAAGAACGACTTAGTAACATCTTTAATTACATTGGATTAAACGATACATATTTCAATATATTTACCAATTTAAACGAATATAATCGCTTAGATTATCTTGAAGAAATTGTTAGTGAAATATTAAAAGAGGGACCTTTAGAATTTAAATTAGAAATACCGCTTGAAATCTTTTTATCTGAAGAATATGCCAAAGTTGATAATGAGCAAACGCGTGAAACTATTAACGAAATTAAAAAATATATCACTAATAAAAATAAAGAGTCGCCTTTTGATAATAAATTTAATGTTTTTAATTACGATTCTTTATTAACGGGTATTAGAACAACCGACTTTTTAAATGATAATGAAAAACGGAAGATTTATTTTGATGGCGTTACTTATAAAAATTATGATGAATTTGTTAACGCCTTAGAAACTAGTGCAAAAGAATTGCTTGGCGATGTTAACAAAAAGAAATTAGATAACATTTTGAAACAAATTGGTAACAGAAAAAATCCAGAAAAGAAATTTAGAAGTGAGATTTTTGAAAATATTGAAATTATTAATACACTTCAATATTCTCGCAAACAAATTATTGCAAGCATGCTAAAAGAAAACAGTTTAAATGAATTAAATAATTTAAAAATTGAAATAACTAATTTAAAAGAAATAATTGATAACCTTGCGGAAAATGTTCAAAAGAAATCCTCCAAATTCACTAACGCCATAAAAATCTTTGTAGATCGCTTCCAACCAATTTTTAAAATTGAAATTCAAAATGAACTAAATGCCGCATTAGGAATTCAATTACCCATTATCTATATCAATCATAAAAGCGACGATTCAAAATATATTTCCGAAGAAAAACTTAGGGAAGTTATTTCTTCCGGCGAACGAACAACCTATAACATTCTTAAATTTATTGTTCACTATGAAACAATTAAACACAATAATCCCATAATAATTCTCGATGATGTTGTTGATTCTTTTGATTATGGAAATCGATATGCTTTTATTGAATATGTTAGAGATATGGTTGAAGATGGATCTAATTTGATTGTTCTAACAAATAATTTTAATTTTTATAAAACACTTAAAAGTCGTGTTCCTAAGTTAGACACTTTGTACGCATCCAAAAATCAAAAAAATACTGTTGAAATTCAAAAAAATGACAAACTTCTTTCAATTAATAAAAATATGGTGTTTATGATTAGCGATGAGAGTGATTTACTTTCGGCAATTCCGTTTGCGCGTGAAATATCTAGTTATACAAATAAAGACTCCCAAGGTCAGTTTTTAAAATACTTCCATATCAAAAGCGGTACGAAAAATTTAACACTTGGTGGATTGGCTAATAAAATTAAAAAATCTGTTAAATCCGCAAAAATAAATAACATTGATTTAAATAAAAGGTACATAAATACTCTTTTTGATGAATGCAATCGGCTTTCACAACTAAAAAACGATAAAATGACCCTTAAACATAAATTAGTATTAGCAATGGGAATTAGATTAAAAGCAGAATTGATTCTCATTGATGGCGAGACAATAAAAAGAACAAATGACATTAGTAATAATCAAACAGCAACGCTATTTAATAATTTTAAAAAGTATCTCCGAGCGGATTTTGTTAGAAAACTAAACTCTGTCCTAGTCGTTACGCCGGAATTCATTCATTTAAATGCATTTATGTATGAACCTTTAATTGATGTCCCAACGGTAATACTTAAAAAGTTATATAACGATATTATAAAATTTGAAAAAGATAAATCATCAGTTTGGCAAAAAAGCTATTTTAATGAATTTAAAAAATTAAAATCTTAAAAAATAGTTAAGGAACTTATTCTTCTTTTAAATAGCCCTCTTTTAAAATTCTTTATATTAGTAGCTTTATCATATTATGAATTCTTGTATTTAGGCTAATAATACCCTTGTAATACTTTATTAACCTTTGCCACTTTTTTTATTTTCTTTGAACTTATCTCGGTTTAGCTTCTTCAAATCGGCTATAGGGATTCATTAAATATTTAATACTTAATTCAGGATATTTAGCTAATAAATGTTGGAGCAAATCCTTTTTTATTGATTTATCAATAATAACTTTGACAATAGATCCTGGACTATTTCTATTATAAATAACGTTTGTGGCGATATCATCAATAATATAATCAGAAAATAATACGAACACCCCTGATTGATATCTCATCCTGTCATTTGTCTTATTGTAAGAAATGGCGGTGGTTGCGCCTGTGCCATAAATTCGCTTCATACCGCTAAATATCGTTTGATAATCTACTGCTTCTTTAGGACCCGTTTTATAGATTCCAATTTTTAAATTTTCTAAATCAGCATCTTCTAATTTTTTCATTTTTTCTGACTGATTCAAATCATCTAAAATAAACAAACTAGAATCTTCGTTAAAAAAATAATTAATATTTGTATTATTTCCAAGCGCAAAATATGTTGCAATAACGATATTTGTCGTAAAGTCAATAAGTGGACTAAATGATATTGCGTGTTGAAAAAAAGATGTCATTTCATAGCTTAATGGCGTAGGATTGATAATATTTTTATATAAATCAAACACCTCGGTTTTATTATATTGATTTAATAAATTCTTATAACAATAAATATAAGACTTTGTTTGTTCAATTCCTCTTAAGCAACTAGGTATTACATTCCATTTAACTGATGTTTGTCCTCTAAACAAATATTTTACTTGTTTATCACTTTTAATATTTTCAACATCATTACTATTTGAATTTTCAAAGTAATTAATTAATTTTTCATATTTTTCAACGCTATCAATCTTAAGCAAGGGATAAGATGAAGATAAAACTATTCCCAAAATAAACGATAAATAATTTAGCCTGTTGATACAATTTTTTACTTGTGAATCATAAGAGTTAAAAATTTCTTTCCCGCTATCTTTATATTTATCATAAATTTTTTTCAACTTTTTCACGCCTTTAATATTATTCTCGTAACTATAATAACGGCCATATTTGTCAATTACTTTTTGTCTATCAAAAAGCCTCTTTCCGATCATAATAATAAGATCTTCAAAAACCTTTTTAAGGTCATTACTATAAAAATCTTCGCTTTAACTATTGATTAACGTAAATGCATCTACAAATTCTTTTTCGGGATTATCTTTTAATATACTTTTATATTCATTACCTAGGTATTGAAATAGTTCTTCTATAAAATGTTCAAACATGATTTAAATACTCCCTTTTTTAATACGCTTAAATTTTAAAATATTTATTTTCATTCGTTTTTCAGCAATAAATCCTATCTACCATCTTAATAAATTTAATTTTATTATATCATTAAAAGTGGAGTTTATTACTTATTGACCGTCATTTAGCGGTCTTTTAAATAATCAAAAATAGAACTAAACTAAAGCGGTTGTTGAACATTACTAAAAATTTAATAAGTTATAAAAATTTAAAACCAAACATAATAAGTATGAATGTATCTTTAGTTTCCTTGAATATTTTTTATAAAAAAGATGTAACACTACTATGATTAATTTATTTATACCATTTTAATGTTTTATTACTGAATCACGAATAATAAATTTGCCTGCAAAACTTAAGTTTTTCTTTTTATTTGCGTTATCAATCAGTTCCACTAATAAGTTACTTGCAGCCCGACTCATTTTTTCAAGCGGTTGTTTAACAGTTGTAAGTTTTGTTTCTAAAATTGATGAATAAAATATATCATCAAATCCAATCAAACTTACATCTTGAGGAATTTTAATATTTCTTTCGCGAGCCTTTTCCATTACACCATATGCTTGTAAATCATTAAAAGAAAAAATTGCCGTAACTTTACCAAAAAGATGTTCAGCGCCTAATCGACCTGTTTCAATGTCATATTTGCCATAAAAAACATTTTTTTCATCAAATTTAAGCCCATTTTCTATAATCGCCCGTTTAGCGCCTTCTAAACGTCCTTTAGAACTATTAAGTGTCATTGGGCCTGTAATTAATCCGATTTTTGTGTGGCCGTTTTTTATTAAATAGTATGTTAAATGATACGCACTACTTTCATTATCTAACGATACTTTTGCTTCATCACCAGGAAAATAACGGTCAAATAATACATGTGGTGTTCCATTATTATCAAGAATGGCTTTAATTTTTTTCCAGTTTTCGTTTTCCATTGATTCACTAGAGACAGTCATAATAATTCCATCAACTTGACGTGAAAGTAATAAATTTAAGTATTTAATATCACTAGCGAACTTTTCCTCACTATTACATAAAATCACTTCATAACCTTGTTTATGAAGTTCTGTTTGCATATAACGAATTGATTCCGAGAAGAAAGCGTTTGAAATATCAGGAATGATAATTCCAATTGTATTTGTCTTTTGAATTGCTAATGACCGAGCAACGTTATTGAATTGATAATTCATTTCATTAGCAACACGAATAATTTTTTCTTTGGTTGCTTTTGAGATATTGCTTTCACGATTATTAAGCACTAACGAAACAGCTGTTGGTGAAACACCGCAAGCATCCGCAACATCTTTTAATGTTAACTTTTTCTTATTAGTTTTCATATTCTTTAAGAACCTTTTCAATTTCTTTTCGGTGCGGAATTGCTTTTTGGGCTCCAAGTCTTTGAATCATTATACTTGCCGCTAAACTAGCAATTTTCATCGCTTCAATAATACTTCTCTTTTCCGCAATCGCTGTTAAAAACGTTCCGATATAAGTATCACCTGCGCCAGTCGTGTCGACAGTCATAACGTTATATGGAAGCGAATGATGTTCTAAATTAGCGTTTAAAAAGTACGAACCTTTATCTCCTAACGTAATTAAAACATTTTTCACACCTTTTTTAAGTAACTTTTGTGCACATTTTTTTGCGTCGCTTAAATCATTAGGAAATATTTCCGTATATAATTGTGCTTCAATTTGATTAGGTAGAAAATAATCAATATATTGGAAAACATCATCTGCTATTTTAGCAGCTGGTGCGGGATTTAAAAACGTTATCATCCCTAGCTGCTTCCCTTTTTTAAGCGCGTATTCCACAATTTCTATTGGAATTTCAATTTGAGTTAATAAAATGTCGCCTGGTTTTGCACTTTTTAGTGCTCGATCAACATCTGCTTTTTTAAAATCAAAATTCGCGGATGGGTTTAAGATAATCCGATTGTCGCCATTTTGAACAATAATTATCGCCGTTCCACTACTTATCTCTTTGTTTTTTCTCACATATTTTGTGGAAACCTTATAGTCTTTAAGTGAAGAAATTAATTCGCGGCCAAATTCTTGACCAACAACACCGACCATTTCTACTCTCGCCCCCATTTTCGAAATAGCGACCGCTTGGTTTGCACCTTTTCCTCCAGGATTAACAAAAAAAGATTCGCCAATAACCGTCTCCCCTTGTTCCGGGTACGTTTTAGTGGTTACAACTAAATCCATATTTAGACTTCCTATTACAAATACTTTAATAAAATGCACCTCTACAATCTCTTTTTTATTTTGTTAAACCGCTTTACTAATATTATTTTAACCGATATAAATTAACAGTCAACAAAATATTAACTAAGTATTAATAAGTTTTCCGTTTCAATAGTATGACAAACTTTTACGAAAGCGATTTTCTTCTCTTTTAAAATAGAAAAGTTTTTTATTTAAACAGAAAAAGTTTTTCGATAGCTACTTACACTATTTACTGACTTCGCTTTAAAAAATATTTTGCCTTTGTTTTTTATTTTTTTAAGTAATTTTCGCTTTTTCTGACTCTTAAAGAATGGAAGTGGTTTTTTTTTGTAAAAATTGATGACATTCATGCCAGATTGCGTTATCATAAAGTAGTAAAGCGTTTTACTAAATGTTTTTAATGAAAAATTAGAAAGTAAACCCAATAATAAAATATCATTTATAATTATATTAGATAATAATTATACTAAATAATATTAAATCGTTAAGGAGAGCACTATGGCTTATTTAAGGTTAAATAATATCTACAAGGTATATCCTAGTGGCGTAAAGGCCGTCAATGATTTTTCATTAGGTATTGAAGAAAAAGAATTTATTGTTATTGTTGGACCATCAGGATGTGGAAAATCAACATTATTACGGATGATCGCGGGATTAGAAGATATTACCGCTGGTGAACTTCTTCTTGATGGCAAGTTAATTAATGATGTAGAAGCACAAGATCGCGACATGGCCATGGTTTTCCAAAATTACGCTTTATATCCACATATGAACGTTTATGACAATTTAGCGTTTGGTTTGCGAAATCGCAAAATTAAAGAAAAAGATATTAGTGTAAAAATCAAAAACGCGGTTAAAATCTTAGGACTTGAAGATCAACTACACAAAAAACCAAAAGAAATGTCTGGTGGTCAAGCCCAACGGGTTGCGCTTGGACGAGCAATCGTGCGTGATCCGAAAGTCTTTTTGTTTGATGAGCCACTTAGTAACTTAGACGCTAAACTACGGTCCGCGATGAGAAACGAAATTACAAATCTTCATAAGCGATTAAAAACAACTTTTATTTATGTTACCCATGACCAAGTTGAAGCGATGACAATGGGAACAAGAATTGTTGTCATGAAAGACGGTTACATGCAACAAACGGACACCCCAATGAATTTATATTATAAACCTGTGAATAAATTTGTTGCGGGCTTTATCGGAACACCGCAAATGAACTTCTTTCCTGTTACATTAAAACGAAACAATGATGTTGTTGTTATTAATTTTGAAGGTCAATCAAGTTATCAAATTCCTTTTGTTAAAGTTGGGAAAATTAATAGTGTATTTTTTGAAAATAATCGTGATGTCATTTTAGGTGTTCGCCCAGAACACTTTGAAATTACACAAGAAGAAACCGGATTATCAATTATTGTCACTTCTTTTGAACAACTAGGTAATGAAGGAATTATTTATGGACAATTTGAAAGCAGTGTCGATGAATTTGTTATTTCCGAAGAAACAAACACAATTATTATTAAAGCGAAGGAAGATACTTTTTATCAAAATGGGCAAAAAATTAACTTAAAAATTAAAGAAGATAAATTTCACCTCTTTGATAAAGAAACCGAAAACACCATTTTAAAAGAAATTCCAGATTATAGCTCCGTTGAAGGATTCGTTAATGGGTCTTCGCTTACGCTTTTTAATCAAAAAATAAAATTAGTTGAAGTGTGGGCAAAACAATTAAAGGCGTTAGATAAAGTAACCGTTGAAATTCCTCCACACGCCTTTATTAAAGGAGATGAATTTAAATTACCCGTTAGTGATGTTGAAGTATTCAATAATCAATATCTTTTACATCTTGCTTATGAAAACAAATTTATATTTGCGTTTAGTAATGAAAAAATTACAAAAGGCGAAATATTTTCCTTCGCTTTAGCATATGATCAAATTCATGTCTATAATCTTAAAGAAGAAATAATTACACCTATTGCAACAGAAGATTCGTTAACTGGAACCTTAATAAGAAAGAAAATCGCCGGTGATTCTAAATTTAAACAATTATTTAAACCAAAATATGATTATTGTTTTGTAATTGAACAACATGAATTTCCTATCACAAATGAAGTAGCAAAAAAGCTTATGGCAATTGATGGAAGAAAAGCATTTAAGACTAAATATCGTTTTGCTTTTAACCGCAGTGATTTACATATTAGTGATACACAAGGAATTCCCGCTTCCACATTAGAAACGATTGATTATGGAAAAACTATTTACGCAAAAGTTGGAGTTGGTGAACAAGAATTGCTTTTAAAGTTAAATCAACATGAAAACATTCCAACAGATTTCTTACTTGATCTTAATATTGAAAAGGCCGAAGTTTGGCATCCGGTTGTCAATTTTAGAATTATTTAAATGAAATAGAGTGATGAAAAATTATGGATCAAAGTGAACTATACATAAGACCTAAACAGTCAAAAGTAATTTTAAGCGGATTGCTCAATCTGGCATTTTTCATCATCCTTGCCATAATTATCAATCGAATTATTTTTAACATTTCGCTATCGAACAACTATCATCAATTACATAGCGAACTAATTACAATTCAAGATACATACAAAATCGAAACCGGTTATGGTGAAAAAATTTATTTAAATAGTTTAAATGAGCAAGAGTTTTCTAAATATCACGTTTACACTGATGAAGGCGGTCGTTATGTTGTTAATAATTTAAACCAAGTTAATGAAGAGATTGAAAAAAGTTTTTCAAATAAATTAAAAAATGATTCCGTATATCAAGAAACACTAAAAAGTTTTCAGTTTAATAGTTTTAGCTTATTAACGCTTGTTATCGGCGTTTCGCAAGGAGTGTTTTTTCTAGTTGTTCCTTTATGTAATAAAAATCGTGCAACATTTGGACAAATGATTTTTGGTCTTAAGATTATTAATTACCGAAATAAAAAACCAATTAATCCATTAATTGTTATCGTGCGGTTTCTCATTATCTTTATTTTTGAAAGTTTATTGCCTTATATTTTATTTGGCGAAATTGTTTTATTGTTTATGCCCTTAATTTTAATTGCCGTTACTTTATTTAGTAATGACAATCGTACAATTCATGATTTCATTACTTATTCGCTTCCGTCGGCTTTAAAACTTAAACCATTATTTGTTGAGGTAAGTGAATATGAACAATAATAAAACATTATCTTCGATTGTTCTTCTAATTATTCTTTATTTACTATCGACAACAAACTTTTTTATTCAATTTATTTCAAATGAACTTGTTGGTTATTTATTAATGCTTACATTACGATTAATTTTCATTATTTTTGCTATCTTCTACATTAAACCAAACGGACTACCTCAACCATTCTTTCAAAAATTGCACGTTAGTGAACTACTCCTTCTACCATTAATTCTTGTTGCCTTTAGTAATCTTTTTGTTGTACTTATTACTCATTCTCCGCTAAATGAACCAATTAACGGGATTGCAATTTGGCAAGGAACGATTTTTGACTTATTCGTTGTATTTGCTGAAGAGTTGGTTTTTCGGGCCGTGTTACTTGTTTATTTATTAAAAAAATATAAACCCCTCGTTGCAATTATTGTTTCTTCAATTATCTTTGGCTTTGTTCATTTAGTAAATATTAGTTCGCTCGCATCAATTTTTCCTGTTTTAGTTCAATGCATATATTCCGTTGGAATCGGCTTAGTTTGCGGTCTTATTTATTACGTTAGTAAAAATTTTGCCCTTCCGTTATTTTTCCATTATTGTTTTAACTTTTTTAACGGCAATCTTATTCCTACCGTTTATAAGCTTCCGCAAACCCCACTATTTTATATTATTAATGGGGTCATTGCTCTAGTAGCAATTGCCTATGGTAGTGGTCTATTTGTTTATTTTAATAAAAAAGGAGAAAACGATTATGCTACCAAAAATATGGATATTCGATACTTATAGTATTTTGTTTCTTATCGGCATAGGTGCCGCTTTCCTCCTATTTAATATTTATATGAATAAAAGAGGAATCGATAAAAAATTGAAATATGCATATTTTATTGTCGCGGTTGTTGCAATTCTTGGCGGAATTATCTCAGCTATGGTATTTCAAATGATTTTTGATGCGCTAAAAGGCGAAAAAATTCGCTGGTTTGCGATGACGTTTTATGGTGGATTAATTGGTGGTGCAGTAATTTTTATTTTATTAAATCAATTTGTTCTTCGGAAAAAGTATTTAGACGCTAATTTGACTGATTTATTGATTGTTGCCCCCGCCGCCATTACTGTTGCGCATGGATTTGGTAGAATCGGTTGTTTTTGTGCGGGTTGTTGTTATGGAATTGAAACCGATTCCATTTTCGGCGTAAAGTTTCCATTATTAGCAAATCCGCGTTACCCAACCCAATTATTTGAAGCCGCTTTCTTATTTATCTTAACTGGTGTTTTATTTTATTTAGCACTTAAACAGCAAAGTCTCCTTACAATGCCAATTTACCTCTTATCGTATGGCATGTTTCGGTTTTTAATTGAGTTTATTCGTGGTGATGACCGAGGTGCTTATTTCTTATCATTATCGCCATCCCAATGGTTATCAATACTATTTGTCATTAGCGCAATCATTTTATTTATTATCCTTGATAAGCGAAAGAAACATGTAAATGTTAAATTGAAGGAGTAATAGACCTTAGCACTAAACAGACAAAAAAGGAGTGAATGTATGGAAAACAAGTCGCGAATTCTAAAAAAAATCTTTATCCCGGTAATTGTTGTTGTGGCCGTTGTTATCGCAGCAATTCCGTTTTTTAACCAAGCCAAAAAAAGCGAAAAAATTCAATTAGTCGTGGATTTACATGGATATATGCCCACAACGAGTCGAACACCAACTGCAGATGAACCATTGGTTTTTAATTCAACTCACTACATTGCTGAAGCTTTTATGGAGGAAAATCCTGATATTGAAATTATCTTTGCCCGGACAAAACCTGTTGGAGGAATGGATGCGGAAGTCTCACAGTGGTTTACAACTCAAATTGCTGGTGGAACAGTGCCAGCGATTGCCTTTAGTTGGGGGACAAGATATCAAGATCGTAACTGGTATTTACCACTTGATGAATACTTAGATGAACCTAATTCATGGCCTTATGAAGGCGATTATACTTCATGGCGAGATGTCTTCCGTAATTACATATGGGAAAACGGCATTGTTGATAACGCTCTTGGCGAAACAGTGGCAATTCCTGTTACACTCTATCCAGGGGCTTCAACCGGTTATTTTTACAATAAACAAGCTTTTAACAAGGCAAACGTTACGGAAATACCAAAGACTTGGCAACAATTTATCGCGACAACCGAAAAGTTAGAAGATAATGGTTATATTGGTGTTTCTCCATGGTTATATTTTGGTACCGCTAATATATTTGATGGATGGGTCTTTTCCCAAATTATGTCGCCTTCATATGTTAGCGTTATTCAAGATGATTTGGATTATGATCATGATGGTAAAGTCACAACAATCGAAGAGGCACACGGTGTTTTTGACGGCCACTTCTCACCGTATAAACATAACGCGAATTTAGCCCGTGACATGTATAGTAACTTAAAATACTACTATTCAGTAATGCTTGAAAAAGGGTGGGCGTCAATTGACTATAACGCAAAATGGTTAAATGGTGAGGTTGGTATTCGAGAAGAAGGATTGTGGGCAATTCCTGTCGAAAATTCAAATGTTGTTCGCGAGTTTGATTTTGGTGTTTTCGTTGCCCCACTAGCTTCTAGTGATACCTCACCATATTTGAACGATATCAAATATTCATGGGGCCCATATCATCCACGAAGTGACTTATCCCTTAATATTATGAAGGCAGCGGTTGATAAAAACCCCGAAATGCTTGATGCTGCTCTTCGCTTTTTAAAGTTTTTAACTAAGCCAGAAAACGTTTCATTAATTTGTGTCGAAAATGGCGGAGTATTAGGGGCCGTTAAAGAAACAATGCACTCCCAATTAATTGATGAATTTATACGTAATTATTTCCCTGTTTTACCAAATGCATCATGGCCAAGTGGATTTACTGATGAATATTCTGATCAACTTAACCGGAATTTTGAAAACTGGGTTAATGGTATTTTAACCGATGAAGAATTTTATACACGCGTTGATTCTATACAATTAGCGGGGGCGAAAGCATTCTTAAAAAATATGGGCGTTGATAATTCAAGCTGGACGGAGGGCAAATAAATGAAAAGGAAAGGTAAAAAAAGGAAAGTTATTATTACATCGTCAATTGTTGGCACAATTGTGCTTTTACTTGTCGGTGCATATGGTTTTGATTACGCTGTTTCCAAGCGTTATGAATTTGAATTAATTGCAAGAAGTGATGATGTAATTATTGCTGATGGAGTTTCTTCAATTCGTTTTCGGGTTAAGCTAACAAAAGATAATAAACCTGTTGCAGGCCATACAATTTATTTTTACGCCTCAAATGGTTCCCTTCCTGTATCTCGAATTATCACCAATGAAAGTGGTTGGATAACATTTACGTATTACCCATATTTATTCGTTAATGAAAAAGTAACTCCGTTAGATGATGTAACGATTTATTTTCAAGATGAAAGTAATTCCTATATTTTTCTTGTTCCCGCAACGTGGAAATTTACCATGCCCGTTGTTAAGCCCGATGGCGTTAGCGGTGGCTCAGATTGGGAGGACCTTTAAATGAATAAATCAAATAGTATTTTTAGGCAAATCAAAAAAAATCGAATGGCATATTTATTTATTTTCCCATTAATTTTTGTAACAGTTGTTTTTGCTTATTATCCAGCTTTTAGTGGTTTATTTAATTCATTATTCATAAGTAGCGGAACCGGCGAACGCGTTTTTGTAGGCGTTAGTAATTACGCTGAATTATTTAATGATGAAATTTTTTTAAATTCCCTTCTTACAATGGTTATTCTTCTTATTCCACGGTTATTAATTGGTGTCTTTATGCCTTTACTAATGGCGGAACTTATTTTTAATACAAAAAACAAGAAACTCCAATCTTTTTATCGGATTGCGGTTTTAATTCCGATGATTGCCCCTGGCGTTGTTGGAATGCTTATTTGGCAAAATATTTTTGAACCCGCAACGGGGCTATATTCACAATTATTAACCGCGATTGGCATCTTAAAAAAGGGCCAAGTTGTTGACTTCCTTAATGATCCTAACTGGGTTATCTCTACAGTGATTATTTTAGGATTTCCTTGGACAAATGGGACAAGTATTTTAATTTATATTTCTGGCTTAAACGCCATTTCTAATGATGTTGTTGAAGCATCGCGTTTAGATAATTGTGGTACATGGAAACGCATTCGAAAAATCGATTTACCCTTATTAAAAGGACAAATGAGGTACTTCTTTATTTTTGGGCTAATTGGACTGCTGCAAGATTATAGTATTCAAATAATTTTGACAAATGGTGGGCCTGGTTATTCCACGTATGTTCCTGGATGGTATATGTATCGGTTGGCCTTTACATCTGGAAGATACGGCTATGCTTCAGCAATTGGAACATTCTTATTTATCATAATCTTTATTTTTTCACTTATTTCTTTCAAGATAATGAACTACGGACCGTTTGAAAAAACAAAAAGTATATAGAGGTGATAACATGATTAAACGAGTTACACATTTTGGACGCAACAAATATAAAATTCAATGGGGGCAGTTCTTTTTACATATTGTGATGTTTCTCTTACTATTTGCCACCGTTTATCCTCTTTTAATGGCGTTTTGGTCCGCATTTAAAACAGTTGATCAATATGAAGTAAGTAAATTTTATCCAACATTACCGTTAAAACTTTCCAATTTTGTTACCGCTTTTGAAAAAATATCAGTTTATACTGTTAACACGATTGCAATTGCTTTTTTCGGAATTATTGGCTCGTTAATTATTTCTTCATTTGCTGCATATGCGTTTGCCCGAATGAAGTTTCCTGGTAAAAAGTTATTTTTTACGCTTGTATTAAGCTTAATGATGATTCCGGGTGTTCTAACGCTTGTTCCGCAATTTTTGATGTATCAAAAAATGGGATTACAAAATTCCTTGTTCGCTATTTTACTGCCACAAATTACGATGCAACCGGTTGGTCAGGTGTTCTTACTAACAATGTTCTTTTCTACTTTACCCAAAGAATTGTTTGAAGCCTCAAAAATGGATGGAGCAGGTCACTTTAAAACATTTATTAAAGTCGCATTGCCCTTAAGTATGCCGATACTAATTACATTAGGCATCATGCAAATTAATACAATTTGGAATGATTACTTATGGCCGATGACAATTATTACAACAAATTATGAAAATCTAACAATTTCCGCCGGACTAATTGTTGAGTTTAGAAATTTACACTCCCAAAATATGCCGGTAACGTATGCAGGTTATTTACTATCTTCAATTCCATTATTAATTGTCTTTATTTTTGGCAATCAATATTATATTAAAGGTTTACTTAATTCGGGAATTAAAATGTAAGGAGGAACATTTCATGAAATTTTGGATTGATACGGATATCGGGGGCGATATCGATGATGCTTTAGCCTTATTATTAGCGATGAGTTATGATGATATTGAAATTGTTGGTGTTAGCACCGTATTTGAAAATACCGTCGCACGCGCAAAAATTGCAAAGAAATTATTAGAGATGGGAAATAAACCTCACGTTAAGGTTTATGCTGGTATTGGGCAGCCCTTTAAGGCCACAACCGTTCATAATCATCGCGTTGACTTAGTTAGTTATCCTAAAACTTATATTCCTTCGTTATTTGATGATGTCCAAATTGAAGATTTAGGCGCGATTGAAGCTTTAAAACAAGCGTTGGAAGAAAACGATGACCTTGTTGTTATTACTTTGGGCGCTTTAACAAATATTGCCTATTTAATTAATTCGCATCCAGAAACAGCGGCAAAAATAAAAAAATTATATATTATGGGAACCGCCATTTGGTTAAATTTAAATGAATTTAATATTAGTTGTGATCCAGAAGCCGCGGATATCGTTTTAAATGCTCCTATTCCCAAAGCGGTTATTTCACTTGATGTTACTTTTAAATGCCAATTAAATAATGAACAAATCGAAACTTTAAAACAATGTGATAGCGAATTAGTTAAAACAGTGATTGCGATGAATGAATTATGGGGCGAAGGAATGATTCTTCATGACCCCCTTACGCTTTCTGAAGCAATTAATGAAAACTTCGTAACATATGAACCGGGAAATTTAAAAGTTGAATTAGAAGGAAGTTATTCACGCGGCAAAGTTATTAATTTAATGGATTTTAATTGGGGACGGAAACCGAATCCGTTTTTACATATTTCAACTGCTGTTAAGAACGAACAATTTACGGAGTTTTTTGTAAAGAAAATTTACTATTTGAATAAGCGATTATTAGATGATAACATTTAATTAAGAAGAGAATATTTAAAAAATGTATATTTTTTTGATTTACTAAACCGCTTTACTAAACATATATTAAGAATGTATCACAACATTATTTTAAAAAATGTTGCAAGTAAAAGGAGGAGTTACCCACTTATAAAAAAACTAATTGTTAAGAATAGAAAATTATTTATTTTAGTTGCTTTTGTTGTTTATTTACTTTTATAAAAAAGGAAATTTACATTTGTCCAAATATGCCTACAGTTATTTTACTTAATTAATTATATTATTATTGACTCATTTCCCAGGATGCAGTCAATATACCATTTAACTGGTTAGCATTAAAAATATTCATATAAAAAGGAGAACAATATGAAAAAAATTAAGTCTTTATTAACGACTGGATTACTTCTAGTGGTATTAGGCCTTGCTGCGGGTAATAAAAGTCTTCCCGCGCAAAAAGTTAGTGCCGCTGATGTCGAAACAACTTTATCAGTCAAGAGTTACACTCCTGACAAATATGATTTCCATGATTACTGGGGTGGAGTCGGCGACATTGATGAAGGTGGTATTACTACATTTGCTCATGCATCAGGATTAATTCCATTAAAAGGAGACGCCATCCATATGGAAACAAGTGCATTTCTTCTTTCCAAACAAGCAAAAGATGTTGGTGGCGACGAAGTTGATGGTTGGTTAACCTACTCATTTTCGAGTACTGTTGGTGGCGGATCAGATAATTCATTCCCATATTATGGTGGAGCAGTTTCTGGATACTTTGTTCATATTACGAACTATTCTGCGAC
Source organism: Caryophanales bacterium UBA5455 (assembly GCA_002427365.1). Lineage (GTDB taxonomy): Bacteria > Bacillota_I > Bacilli_A > RFN20 > CAG-826 > UBA5455. The sequence continues at coordinate 148,753 of DIQT01000007.1, read as the reverse complement.
CGCAACACCGAATACGGTTGAAATTCAATTTGTAAAATCTGTTGATGGCGCAACGGAAACAGTTATTAGTGGATTTGTAGATAATCTAATTACAAATACTGGTACGCTCGCTAATGATGAAATTGTTTTTAGTTTAGATCTTAAAAAGGTTGGGGACTCTTATACAATAAAATTCACTAATCTTGCAACTGAAGCGGTACTAATTGAAGTCCCAGGACTTCCACTTGATGAAAGTTTATTTATTAATGAAAAAGGCCAAACTTTCTTTTCAACCGCTATTTATGAAGGACCTGGCTGTGATGGTAATCACTGGGAACATCGCGGCATTAGACTTTATTCATTTGATGCTTATACATATGATGCAGCTGGTGTCGAAGTTGAATTAGACCACGATTCATTCGCGTATGATGGTTTGGCTCATTTACCAGAAGTGTCTGTTAAACTTAATGAAAAAGAATTAGTTGCCGATGTTGATTACTATATTGAAGGTAAAGGTTTAACTGAAGTTGGCGAAGGAAAAGTTGTTGTTAACTTTATCGGTGATTATGCTGGGAACACGGCAATTGAAAAAGCATTTAATGTTTTAGCCATTGATGCAAGCACTGCTGTTGTTACATTAGAAAAACTTGAATTTGTTGAAACGGGTAGTGCGATTGAACCAAGCGTTAGTGAAGTTAAATTAGGTGAATCGGTTTTAGTTGCTGATACTGATTATGAAGTTTCTTATGCGAATAATACTGCTGTTGGTGAAGCAAAAGTAGTTGTTACATTTGTTGGTAATTATAGTGGTAGTGTTGAAGTAAAATTCACCATTACAGCCGCAGCAATTGAAGAACCAAGCGAAACTCCAAGCGAAGACACATCAACCCCTCCTAGTGATAATCCTAGCGGTGGTTGTTCGGGATGTTCTGGTAATGTCACAGCGACAATTATTAGTAGTGTTGTTCTTTTAGGTCTTGCAAGTTTCTTTATTGTTAAAAAAAGATTTGCTCGATAGTTAGAAGTTTATCTTAAGTAGTCAGGGCAAATATTTGTCCTGACTACTATTCGTTATGTTGATTGGAGGAAAATTAACTATGAAAAAGAATAAAATTATTTTGTCGTTCGCACTTGTTGGTTTGTTATTTGTAACTCACAACAATGCTTTGACATCAGTTAAAGCGGAAACTGCTGATCCATATCAGGCAGCATATACTGCTAGTAATTGGACATTTGCGCGAACAAATTTTAAATCGACCAAGGATGGTCTCTTGTTTGAACAAACAGAGATGGGAATTCCTGATAATCACGCAATTAGTATTCTTGAAGTTCCATTCAATGATGACGGCAGTTTTGAAATTACTTTTAAAATGAAAATGGACGAATATATTGCTGGTGGCCGAAACGCTAACGATGTATGGGCCGGAATTGGCATTATGGGAAAACCAATGTTTATTAATTGGCGAAATAACGAAGAAGCGGAACCCTCACCCTTAACTGGCCACGGCCGGGCGAAAGAGAGTCCAGGCTTATTTACTAGGTTTTTTAATTATAGTGGCGACTTACGTTACGAAGGAAGTATTTACCAAGAAAATTATCATATCCTTGGGGAAGAATCGGGCCCTGAAGATATTGTCGATACATGGAGTTTATATGAAGGTAATGCTGGTGCAGGCATTCGTGATGAAATAACACTTAAGATGTCTTATGACAAAGAAAGTGAAAATAAAGAGTTTTATAATATTTATATTAATAACGTAAATATTACTCCAGCAGGCCAAGCCGCCTTTATCAATCGCGAAATTGTTTTCCCTGAAGGAAAAATTTACTTATTACTTGTTATGAATACCCAACAAGATGACTTTAACGAGCTTAGTACGTTACTTGTTAAATCCATTAACGGAGTTTCTTTTACGAACGAAACCCCAACTACTCCCGATGAACCTAGTGAAACACCATCCGAACCCGTTACGAGCGGAGACGGTGATCTTACTCCAAGCGAAACACCAAATAAAGGTTCTGGTTGCGCAAGCACAACAATTGTAAGTTCACTCACCATCATCTTTATTTTAGTTGCAGTTGCGATTGGTATTTCATTCAAAGCTAAAAAAGTTTCAAAAGGTGGTCGCTAAAATGAGTAAAGAAAGAATTTTGGTTACTAAAATGTTTTCACTATTTGCATTTTGTTTAGTTTCTTGTGGCTCGACTGAGAGTTCATCTTCTTCTAATTCGGAAAATCCAACAGATAATTTTCCATCAACAAGCGAAAACACTAGCGAATCTTCTTCTAGTGAAGAAAATAGTTCAAACGATAAAGTAATCGATAATTCTTTGTTTATTAATCCACGGCGCCATGATCGACCAATGGTTATGATACATGGTATCGCTAATTCATTAATTGATGATGTTTACGATCGGGGTTATGGCGGAATTGTTACTAATGTTGCGTGGGGTAACGATTACTTACAAAGCGCCCGTGCATATACAAAGCTTAGAGCACAATTAAATCATGCAATTAATAATAAAGGGATGTATGTTTGGCTTTATGATGAATATGGCTATCCTTCTGGGGCGGCTTATGGTCAAACACTCAAAGGTAATCCCGAATATGAAGCACTTGGACTAGTAACGCAAGCGGCCGTCGTTGCTGATAATAAAACCGTTACGATTAACTTATTGTATGGACATAAAGCAATTGTCGCTGCGTATGTTTTTGATGGCACAGACACAAGTAATATGGATTTAACGAGTGGAAAATCACTAAGTTCTTCGATTAACTCAAGTAACACGTCGATTACTTATAAAAATCGAACTGGTTCTTCACAAGTACTTGTTGCTTATATGTCGAAGCAATGGTACGAAGGCACCCATAGTATGGAAAATTGGTATGCCCAACAACGGTACATTAATATGCTTGAACCCGGTGCAACAAATAAATTTATCGAAATTGTATATGATAAATATTATGAATATTTAAGTAGTGAATTTGGAAAGGGCATTAAAGCCTTCTTCACCGATGAACCCGCACACCAAGGAAATTATTTCACGATTTCTGATCGAAACCGGGTTGTCATAGACGTTCCTGATTTAAATATTGAATTATTTCCAAGTCTAAACTACTCTGAAAGTTTATTCGATGTTTTTGTACAAACTTATAACTACCGCCTTGAACCGTATCTAGGCTATTTATATTATGACGATAATAGTAGTGTTGCTAAACAAGTTCGAATGGATTTTTATGAACTAACAAGCGAACTATTTAGATCAAACTATCTTGGCCAAATTGCCGATTGGACAAGTGCACACGGTGTTAAAAGCTCCGGCCACTTACTTCTTGAAGAAACGTTATATCAAAACCCTTGGTTCGCTGGTAATATTATTCAATTACTTGGGACAATGGGAATCCCCGGCACTGATTTATTATTCTCACAACCTGTTCGGGCGATGAAAGATAGTTGTGTTGTTTCTAAAATGGCTTCATCCGCTGCGGATTTTCTCCAAAAAGAAGACACTTTTGCAGAAATTTCTGGCGCTTTTGATGGAACGGTTGGTGATATTTATGAACAAATTAATACCGTTGGTGTCCAAGTGGCGATGGGAATTAATAATTTTGCTTCCTATTACTATCAAGGTAATGACCATACATTTGATGAAGATGTTCTCTTTTCCACGGCGCTTGGTCGGATGCGCTATATGGTAACTGGAAGTACCCATCAAGCTAACGTTGCTCTTTATTATCCTTATGAAGGCGTCTCAGCTGAAACGTTACCTTCGACAAATATGTATAATGCGACTCATACCGCAAAAGAAATTGATAAAGAATTCAGGGATATCGCTTACACCTTAGTGCAAAAACAAATTGATTACGATTTAGTTGATCATCTTAACTTAAGCCAAATGAATATCGAAAATGGGGCGCTTGTTTCACCAAATGGTGAACGGTTCACCACAATTATTATTCCATACACAACTGCATTATATTCTTCAACAGTTTTAAAATTAAACGAAGCGGTTAATGCGGGTGTTAAAGTTATTATTCAAGATATTGATGAGGTTGTTGTTGAACATGGTAAAAATG
>DIQT01000007.1:134589-144548 GCA_002427365.1 Caryophanales bacterium UBA5455 | reverse complement strand
ATTTAAAACCATCAGTCAAAACGCAACTAACTTACGCACATCAGTTGCAATCGCAAATTATATTCGTGATCAAAAACTCAACTCCTTCTTTGTTGATGATAAATACGCTGTTAATGTTTATATGAGTAAACGCGCCAATGAAAACTATGATTTATATACTGTCGTTAATGCATATAAGAGCAATAAAGAACTTAACTTTACATTTACGGGTTCTGGCACAAGCGTTAAATACTACAATACACTTACAGGTGCAATTACGAGTATTAATGCCTCTTATAATAATAGCGAAATTAACTTTAAATTTACTCTTCCTAGCAACTCAACAGGATTTTTTGTTGTTGAAAAATAGGTCATACTAATGATTGTCATCTGGGGAGCAGACTTTGAAAAAGAAAAGAGTATTACTTTTGGGTTTTTGTTTTTCCTTCGACAAAACAACTTCTTTTCACCTAAAAGTTGACGCTCTCCAAGTATGGCAAGTTTTTTAGATGGAAAATTGGTTGGATTTGGTCCTCATCGAACTGCGAAAGATTATGTCCGGTTTTCAACGTTCTCACTAACCGGAACTCACTTAGTAATTAAATTTCATAGCCATAATATTAATAGTTACGCCTATATGAAAATTTCACATTTTTTTAGTGGAGAATTTTTAACATCCGATGGAAGACTCTTTACTAGTCAAGACTTTAAAGCATATCATCTTAATGATCGGATTAAAAAAGTTGCAAGATATAGCTATCAACGGGGGTTTAGTGAGGTTTATTCGCATGATGATTCTTACTTGTTTTTTACTTGGTCATTAAATATATTCGCCAATTAAGGTTGTAAACGTCCCTTTAGTGGCTTTACTTCTTAGTTCTACTTCTTATCCGTTATTAAATAAATACCGGTCTAAAATCAATTCTAGTGGCAAAATAAGCACTAATAATAAAACTAAGCTTGAGTGGCTTCCTAATTTTATAACACTTGTCGGTCAAAAGTTAGACAGTTATCTAATTGATGAGTTTACAAGTTCGCCGCTACAGGAAGTTGAAACCTTTTCATTTAGTAGCAAATTAGAAAAAAATTTGATTATGAAATTTTTGAATTTTCGCATGCAATAACTGGTTTCTTTAATTTAGAAATCACTTGTCAAAATCCTAGTGATGTTTATGTTTTATTTGATGAATTGTTAGATCGGTCCTTATCAAATGTTGACGTCAACTATAAAAGAAATAATACAAATAACGTTTTCAAATGGACTTTTACGAAAGAAGGAACATATCATGTTCTTACATTAGAGCCCTATACCGCGAAATATGTCAAAGTTATTAAAAACATTAATACAAAAATAACATTAGCAATTATTGATTATGAAAACCACGATGTTCAACAATGTAAATTTGTTTGTGATAATAATGATGTTGAATTAATATTTAATGATGCAGTACGAACTTTTGCGCAAAATGCAGTTGATTTATTAACTGATTGTCCGTCGCGGGAACGCGCTGGTTGGTTATCCGATAGTTATTTTTCATCGACCGCTGAATTATATTTAACCAGTGAAAATAAAGTGGAACGGGCATTTTTGGAAAACTATACTTTACTTGAAAAATGTAACCTTCCTAAAGGAATGATTCCAATGGTGTATCCTAGTGATGATTATGATCAAGTTTTTATTCCTAATTGGTCATTATGGTATATTTTAGAAGTTGAAAAATATGCCTGTCTTCATAATGACCATTCCTTAGTTGAACCATCAATAAAAAAATTATTGGAATTTTGAAATATTTCGAAAATTTTGAAAATGAATTTGGTTTATTAGAAAATTTGGAAAGTTGGATTTTTGTCGAATGGAGTGCAGCGAATGAATATGAACATACAAGAGGTGTTAATATTCCCACAAATGCCCTCTATGCACTTGCCTTAGAAAAAGCTAGCTTCCTTTTAAAAGATGAAATAATGCTTTTTAAAGCAAATGAAATTCATTCTAATATTATACGCCTTGGTGATAACGGAGATTTTTTTGTTGATAATCTAATTAGAAACGAGATGGGCGAATTAATAAAAACTTCAAATTTGACCGAAGTCACTCAGTATTATTTGTTTTGGTGCGAAACAATTACGAAAGAAACTTACCTGTTATTATATAAAAAACTAATTACGTAACTGGGTCCATATCGTAAGAATACTTATTCTTATCTTGCACCTCCTAATATGATGTATGGAATTTATATGCGCCTTGACTTATTAATGCATGAAAATAACCGTAAACAACTTCTTGCTGAATGTAAGCATTATTTCCTTACGATGGCCAAAACTACTGGCACCTTATGGGAAAATAATTTGCCATCCGCAAGTTGTAATCATGGTTTTGCTTCTTATTCAATTGGATGGTTAGTTTATGCGTTAACCGGCCTAGATTTATTAAATAAAAATCAAGATTATAACCTTTCATCTTTTGGTATTAATCTTGATTTAGTTTTACCAATTTCAGAAAATCGATTTCTTCATATAACTATTAAAGATAATGAGATTACTCCTTCAATTAATTAATATTTTTTTAAACGAAGTTTTATACATAGACGCAAAAATCATCAAAGTTTTTTATTTACTAAAACATTTTAGCGCTTCTTTTGCATTATCTTTCATTGCTAAAAAGGCAATATGCGCAAGTTCATGGTATAAAGCATTCGGATGGTCTAGTAAGTAAGTCGCTACGGCTTCGGTTCCTGTTTTTGCCATATATGTATAATAATTAATTTTTCTTATTCCTAAAGAAATACTCCATAAGTAATCCTCTTTACTAACACCAGAACCACCATGCATTACTAAAGGAAGATTTGTCAATTCGCTTATTTTTTCAATTCTTTCGAAATCGAGTTGTGGTTTTTCTTTATAAACACCATGCGCTGTTCCAAATGAACACGCAAGTGCGTCAATACCCGTATCATTAACAAATCTTAGTGCAAGTTCTGGATCGGTATAAACAGCCCCGCCCGTACTTTCTCCACCTTCACGACTACCAAGCGCACCAATTTCTGCTTCAACCGAAGCATTATATTTTTTTGCTAATGAAACTGCAATTCGCGTTAAGCGAACGTTTTCTTCGTATGATAATAATGAACCATCGAACATCACCGATGTAAAACCAATTTGGAGGGCTTGTTCAAGATAATCAATATGTTCACCATGATCTAAATGAACGGCAACGGGGACTTTTGCTTGTTTGGCCGCCAAAACCATCATTGGTCCAATATCGCGTAAAGGCGCCCATGGTTCATGAACTTCTGCATGCATAATAATTACGGGAACATTAAGTTCTTCAGCGCTTTGAATAACCGCTTGTAAACTTTCTAGCGTTGGGGTATTAAAAGAACCAATTGCACAATCTTTTTCTTTTGCGTATGCAAGGACAGTAGTTAAATTCACTAACATTTTATTTCTTTACCTCACTAAATTTAATCTTTAATTGATGTATAACACTTTCATTTGGATTGATAAATTGAAGACTTCCCTCTTTTCTAGAGGCACTTCGACCAATTGGAAATGCATTCCCGGGTTCAATTCCTAAAACGTAATCACGTTTATTAAACAAGTTCCACTGCGTTAAACAATTTAAATCATTCGGGTTAAATGATAAAACGACTTTAATGTTCATTTCATCATTAATAATCTCGGCATTTCCGGGTTTATTTTCATCAAATTGATGGAAATAACATCGTTCAACAAACCCGGATGTCGGAGGTTTAATTTGATCAAATTCACTTATAAAATGTTTGGCGTTTTCATCACGACCGTAATGATTTTTTGAATTAATTTTTATTTTTGTCTTTTCATTTAGAAACGGATAGCCAAAATTGCAATGATAAATAATTTGATGCGGAGTAATTAAATCACCGCGATTCGTTATTTTATCAATTATTTGAATAACATTTTCTTTAAGCGCGACTTTAATAGTTCTTTCCATAACTAACTTGTAAGCGAAAATTGTTTCATCAAAAATTGTCCCTTTAATAATAATCTCATCGTTTGTTAGTTCATAACTAACATTACTCGCTGGTAAATGAGCAACTGTACCATGAAGCGGAAGTTCTTCGCCATTATCATTGTTCGCACTACCAACTTGAGTTAAACCACATGTTGTCATGAACCCAGCTGTAAATGATTTTAAAAAGCCGTTTCCTTCATAGTCATAGTAATGAGGGTGAACATAGCCGGCGGGGCTAAGATAACTAAGATTTACACCATTAAGAAGAAGCTGACCAAAATCTAAAGCGCGGTCAATTAATAAATAAAAATCTAACCCGCTTTGGTTCCGAACGCGAAGCACTTCTAATCCTTTACCTTTTCCCTCGGCAATGATTAATTTTTGGACCCCATAAAGCTGTAGCTGGTGTCCGGTGTAGTCAAAAATACTCATTATTATTTCACTTCCTTTAATGCTTCATAAAGTAATTGATATTTTTTAAATTGGTTTTGATAACGACTAACCAACTTCGGATCTGGTTCAAATGTTTTTACTGGTGGATTTAAAATATCCGCCGCTTCTGAAAGCGAAGAAAATATTCCTTTTTGATATCCAATAATCATTGCTGAACCAACCGCGCCAGCATCACTATGCTTCAACCTTGTAACCGGTAAATTAAAAACGTTTGCTTTAATTTGTAACCATTTATCATTATTTGAACCACCACCAGAAGCATATATTTTATTAACTTTTATGCCTTTTGTAAGTAATTCATCAAGGATGATTTTTGCTTCATAACTTAGTGATTCTAACGTTGCTTGGTAAACATCAAAACGTGTTGAGCCTAATGACAAATTTACAATCGCTCCTAACGCATCACCATCCATATATGGAGTTGCGGCCCCGGCAAAATGAGGTAAAACCATTGCTTGTTGCGGAAATTCCAAATTAAAATCATTCAAATAATCATAAAGCTGACGTCTATTTGCTAATTCATAACTAAAATAGTTATTAATAACCCATTCAACAAGCGCACCACCTGTGTTAATTAAACCATAACTTGCATATTGTTTAGCTTCTAAAAAGGGAATTAACCCATAACCATGATCAATAAATAATTGTTTGTCATCGACATTACGCATTAATGGGGTTAAACATTCACATGTTCCTAATCCATCACTAATAACCCCTTCTTCCAATCCATGAGCGCCAATCGCAGCCGCTATTTGATCATGACTTATCGAAAAGATTTCAATTTGCTTAGCGCTGCAATTTATAACTTCTTCTAAAATATAACCAGCACTTGTACCAACAGGAACGGGCTGAGGGAATAATTGTTCACTAATTTCTAATTTATGTAAAATTTCGTTTGACCACTTCAACGATGTAATATCAAAAATTTGCGACCTAGTTGCAGATGAGTAATCAACTTGACGCTTTCCGGTTAATTTATAAACAATATAGTCCGCAATCAAACAAAACTTATTTGCTTTTATAAATTGTTTTGGATGATGTTTCTTAAAATACATTAGTTTTGCAAGGGAAAACATTTTATGAGGATATTGGCCAGTTATTTCGCCCACGCGTTGTTTACTAATTAACCTTGTTAATTCACTAACCTCTTCATCACCACGTTGATCAGTGTATAAATATGTCGGAAAGATGGGTTCATCATTTTCATCAAGTAAAACAAATGCTTCGCCAAAAGCTGTAATACCTAAAGCGCTTAGAGTCGGCGCATTTTGAAGAGCTTTTTTTATTAATTTTATTGTAACACCCAAAATATCTTCAACTTTTATCGTGTGTGCATCTTTTTCTCTACGTGAGGGATATGATTCATAAATACTTAGTAAAAATTGAGTGTCTGAAAAAACATTAATCTTTGCGCCGGTTGTTCCAATATCCAACCCACCATAAACAAGCGGGGGGTTAGTCGATGGAAACGATTTCATAGTTTAAATATGTACTAAAGGCTTCTAAAAGAACATCTTTCCAGTGACCGACGCTTATCGCTGTATGATGTTTAAAGCCAAGTCGTGCTAATTTAATTAATTTGTCTTGTAAATTATCAATCTTTGCAACTCCAGCACAGCCAAAGTAACCGTCTTCAATGTTATCTTCAAGCATTTCGCCCTCAGAAGCGTAAACAACTAATTTACCATCTAGTGTTTGACAGTTAGCGTATGTCATTGAAAAATCACGAATGCGGCCTTCGTTCGTGCCCCACCCTGAACCCGGATCGTTTTTTGCAAACATTTTATGTTCGGTTACGCATCCTTTGCAAGTCATTAAACTTTGAGCAACAGGCCCACAGTGGAATAAAATTACTTTATCCGGATCATAACCATAGTTATTATTCCAATCTAAACACGCGGTTGGCTCATTAGACGCCAAATACATCGCCCGCATCATAATCGCACTACATAAGTCAATTTCACATGAGGCAACAATGCCCCGATCATTTAACTCAGATAGTAAAACACATGGGCTAACACGTAAAATTGTTTCTAATTCGTTCCAGCATCTTAACGTAATTGCATCAAGTTGATATTCATCAATGTAATCATCTAAACAAACACCAACTTTCGCTAACGTTAAGGTGTTTTTTTGCGGAACGTGTTTAAAGTTAGAATAATTAATTAAGCGTTCTACTTTTGCTTTTACACGTTCATCATCATCTTTCATTTGTTGAACGTTAAAAATTAATTCAGATAAGTCAAAAGATTCAACAGTTATACCATATTTTTCAAGCGCAATTTCATCAAAGCGTACTGTTTTAAAGGCCGTTGTTCGTGCACCAATGGCGCCAACTGAGAATCGTTTCATTCCGTTAACAACTCGACAAATAGCTGCAAAGTCATCAAGATTTTGTCTAAACTCTGGTGATAAGGGGTGAACAACATGAGGTTTTAAAACAGTAAATGGAACCTTATATTGGGTAAAAACATCCGTTACAGAAAATTTGCCACAAAAAGCATCTCTTCTTCTGGCAAAGTCCATCTTTCCAATTTCATCAGGATATGCTTGCATTAAAATTGGTACGCCCGCATCACGCAACGCAGTAATTGCTCCATTTTCATCAACAAAGATTGGCATACATAAAATAACACCGTCAAACTTACCTTTATTTTCTTCAAGCCAATCATGGTAGATTCGACCTTCCGCACGCGTTTCCACCGCCCCATATCGGGTTGCTTCTTCCGACATCATAATATAGTCATAACCAGCATCTGTAACAGCTTTAACCATTTCGTGCCGTGCACCAGAAATTAATTCAGCTGGCATAAAGCCTCTGTTTCCAAAATAGAGGGCAAACGTTTGTTTCTTTTTCATTAGTCGTTCTCCTTTTCATTAATGAATAATTGATAGTTTTGGGGTTGTTTATATGTAATCTTTCCATTTGCCGAAATTATCGACAAACAATTTTCACCCAATGGAATTTTAAACACGAAGTCAAGTTCAGGTTTTTTCTTGTTTACATAAATTTTCTTATTATAATAATCGATTTCTTTTAAGCCACTTAATGATTCAATTACGATATTAATTATGTAACTAGCAAATCCATGGTTTAAACTCGCGTGCGGCGAATCGTGTTCCCATAACGTTCCGCTTTTTATACTCATTGGATAAAAATATTGTGTTACTTCATCTAATACTTGCTGATGCAGCTCTTCCCGATTTAAAATTGCTAACCGCAAGTAATTACCAATAAAGGCATTCGAAGAATAAACATCTTCATATTTGCCTTTTAAAAGACGATTAGGTCCAAAATCTTTTTTAATGATTTCGTTTAGTTCTTTGAATTCATTCGGTGTTGCAACACCAAAATAAAACGCGTAATATTGACATGTTTCAGTAATATTATTTGTTATTTCATATTCATTATTTGCGTTTTTGACCATGTTATCGACGAATAAATGCCGTTTTTTATTATAACCATAAGCTATAATTTGCTTTTTAATATGGTTTGCTTTTTCAATGAGTTTTGTTTCGTTTAATAATTCAGAAGCTGCTTTTAATGTTGCAAAATACAACATATTTGTTGGAAAGTTAACACCTGCAAGAAAAGCAGGATCATTCGCCATCGACCATTCTACAAACACCCAATTTTCCAAATTTTCTAGTAAGCCTAAGTCATTTTCAAATTGTTCAAAATATTGTAAAAGATTCTTTACCTTTGGTAATGATTTTTCAATTAGTGCATCATCACCATACCGTTTTTTATACGCCGCCAATTCAAGAATATAAAATAGCGACCAATTAGGAATATAAACGCCATCCGGATGTTCGCCAGGATAACACATTGGAATCATACCTCGCGGTAGCGTTTCTAATTGTGGCGCAAGTGCGTAGTTTTCTAAAAAGTTTTCTTCCACGAGGTTATGACCTGTAATTATTTTTTCGGCTTGGCCGCTAAAATAAGAATCACATAGCCACCCCGCACGTTCTCGCGATGGGCAATCCATTAAAATATCCAAACTATTTTGGGAAAAGGTAGCTCTTCCAGCATCAACAATTGCTTGTAGTTTTTTATTAGTAACGACAATTTCTAAACTATTTGTTAAGGGGTGTGAAAAGTCTTTAAGAGCAATATTTTTAACCTTTACATTACCACTTAAAACAATAATCCGTAAGTAATGAACGGTGTATGGTTCAAAACTTATTAATTCGTGATGACCAACGCCTAACTTATAAGAAATAATGTTGTGCGTTGTATTACGTTTGAAATCAATTTCTACTAAATCACTATTAGTTTGATTACTCATATCAATTTCATCAAATGTAACAAACACTTCTGCGCTTTGCAAAACTTCTAATTGAAGCTTAATAAAGCCTGTTTTTGCGCCGTTAAACTTATATGTCATAAAAGTATTAGCGGTTAAATAATCAGTTGTAAGCGGCTTTAATTCATAAGATAAAGATGAAATGATGTCGTTAGGATTAACCTCCCATTCACTCATTGGGAAAATTAATAAATGTTCACTACTCATATATCGATCGCGATATGGTTTTTTGGTCGTGTCGAACTTTGTCATACCACTTTCAATATGCTCGCCTTTTAATTCATTAAGCGTTGGTAATAAAACGCTACGTGATAAATACGACGCTGGGGAAGTTACTTTTACTAGTTCGACCGGTAAATAAGGCATCGCGTTTCCTAGCAAAACTTCTTGAAACGGAACATCAAAAACGTATGATTCAGAAAAGGCTCGTTGATAAGAAAATCTCGTTACTTTTTGATAACGGCTCGTATACAAATATGCTTTGCTATTAATTCCAGTAGCAAAGATAACTTTGTTTTCATTTATTACTTCGGCTTGCAAAAATGGTGGTTGATTTAAATATTGATAAGAATTACATTGATAACCCGCTAAGAGGATAACTAACCGCCCGGACTCGTAAGGAGGAAGGTCAATCTCATCAATTCGATAATAATTGTGAGCGGCCCGGGCTGGTCCACTTAATATTAATAATCCATTAAAAAAGACTTGATAAGCATCTTGTCCGGTAATTAACAATTTTGGAGCAGGCAACGCCTCAATTTCACTTACAAAAAAGAGCGAAATATTCATTTCGTCTAAATATTTTTTTGCGTAAACTCGTTCGGCTTGTTTAAATTGCTTCATCACCGTCTCCTTTTATAACTTTTGGATAATTGTTTTTAAGCTGTCTTCACTAAAATAACGACTATCACTAAGCGGGGAATATTCTTCATTGTCGACATTAAAGACTGGTTGTTCATTATATCCAACTAACTTTGTACTTAAAATTAAATCGCCATAAAATTTTAGGCCGTTTTCTTCATATGGATGAATTTCAAAATTAAACGAGAGTGCTTCGTTTAAGTCATCATAAATTATTAAGAAATGTTCTTTATAATTTAGATGGTAATTATTATTAACCACATCAAAAGGCAAATATAATTTAATTTCAAATTCGGCGTTCGTTAAATTTTCACCCTCAATCGATAAGCAATGCTTACCATATGGATCGTATTTAATTTTAAGGT
>DIQT01000007.1:67732-134447 GCA_002427365.1 Caryophanales bacterium UBA5455 | reverse complement strand
GATCGTATTTAATTTTAAGGTCATATTTTTTATTTTTTAAATGATATGACCCTGGATAATAAATATTAATTTCACTATCTTTTGTTTCATAAAAAGATGCAATTTCATATAATCCTTCACCTAAACGCATTGAACAACAAAAGAAAGCTTCATATAAATGCATTTTAATTTCGCGATGCGAACTACTTGCACACGTTGAACAACCCGCGCCACCGTTATCACGTTGGAAAGTCCGTAATGAATTAATATAAATCCGATTAAATAGTTGTAAATAGGAATTATTTCTTGTAAGTAAATATAACCATTTTGCTAAAATCATGCTATCCACAATTGCGCACGGTTCGGTCCATGAATCTTCACGACCAAACCAATTATAGTTTGCATAATCAATTGTCATTCCAAATTTAGTGTAGTTAGCAAAAATTTCTTCAACATATTTTAAGTATTTTTCATCATGGGTAACTTTATACATTCGTAAAATTCCACGCGCGCACGATAAAGTTGCGTGTGTTTGAAATTTATATGAAACATAATCAATTGTCATAAACTTTTCAATAATTAAATCAAGACTATTTTTTAGTCGTTCATTAAGCAATAGCTCATAAACAGCCGAAAAGCCATCCACCATAATAAAAGCACAACCATTATCTGTTGATAACCGCCATCCATTAATTGGCTCATTTTGAAGATGGCCGGAGACAGCGCCATTACCATGAATCATCACAGGGTAATTTTCATAATATAATGATAATTTCGATAATAATACCTCGCTAATTCGTTCAATATACTCAAACACAGTAGCGTCTTTACTAATTGAATAATATTCAACGAGTCCACGAAGATACCACGAATTTCCCGATAATTGTTGTTCGTTAACAAATTTTCCATTAAATGGTTCGCCCCAATAAAAATCACTATTTAAATAATTTTCAATAGACTGAAAAATATCTTGTAATTGATTTAAAATGTCCTGTTGTTCTTCAGGATAACCTATTAACGATTTATAAAGTGAAGATAATGACAAAATTGTGCGGCCAACAAAATCTCCTGGCCAATCATCGCTTTGCAAGTAAACATCTGGAGCCCGGTAAATGCTATCGCCAATTCTTTTTCGATTAAGACGTATTCTATCTAATAGGTCACTATTTAATAAGTTCATGAAATAACCCTTTCAATTATATAACAAGCCAAGGCTTGGCTGGCGGAAACCGCCAGCCTGACCTCAGCGAATAAGCATAAACAATCTTATAGAGCAATTAATGTAACAGTAATGCTGGCTAAATATAAGACACCAGTATTTGCTTCTGGAACATAAATTGAGAAGAAGTCAACATTTCTATTTGCTTCCCACGTAATTGTCGATTCGTGGAAACCAGCTGTTGTTGGGCCAGCGTCTAAGAAAACGTTATTATCAAAGTTATACATAAATCTTGTACCTTCAGTCCATGATTCTACATAATAAACTGCGGTAATTTCGTATTTTGCGCCATTTTCAATCCGGCCACTGCCTTGGAACCATTCCATATTCGTGTTTTCTCCTGACCAAGTAAATTTGGTTGGTGCACTGCCCATTTTTGGTTCGGCAATTGCAGGAGCGTAGCCATCAAAAGCTTCGGTTTTAACGCCAGCTTTCACTTCGTTGCCCCATTGACGATTAGTAATAGTCCATGAGTCACCAACTTTATGTCCGTTTGGTGTTGTATCTTCAGGAATTGGATCAGCTTCAACTAATTTGGCAGTCATTTCACTTAAATAAATTTCAAAAGCTGGGTTGCCTGCACCATAAATATTAAGCGCATAGAAACCAGAAAGAACTGTAACTTCAAGATGAACATGACTAATGTTGCCTGTCTTTGTGACATCTGCGGACAAGGTTGGGTTGCCGCCTTCGCCCATCATAATTAAGACAAATCCCTTGCCATTAACAGCGTAGAAATCAAAATCAACAACTAATTTTTTACCAACGACCATATTGTCTTTTGTTAAACCTTCAAATACGTGGCTGTCGGCATTCGTTAATTTAAGAGCATTAACACCAAACTTAGATGCTGCTTCCATTTCGGTCCGTGCCGCTTCATTTTCAAGGTTAGCAATGATAACTGTTTCACTATTTGTCGCAGCGGAACCATTTTCGTTCCAATCCCATGTAAAGCCGCCTTCAGCAAGTAATTGATTAGCGGTTGGGACAACTTTTGTTACTTGGGCGGTTTCAATTGTTTTAATTGTGAAACTATCAACAACGATAACAGCTTCTGCTGAGGACCCAGATAATTTGAAGAAACGGAAATAAGCATTACCTGCTACTGGAACGGTAACAGCAGGGAATGTTGCTTCATAATGGTAAACGACTCCTTGTTCATCACTACTCTTAACAAAGGCGTTATTTAATCCATCGAAACCATCCCATGATAAACCAACGTAGAAATCTTTAAGGTTTGAACCGCCACTAGAAGTAATAATTTTATAATCGAAGGAAACATAATATGTAACTGCTTTTCCTCTTTCAAAATGTTCGTTAAAAGCATTTAAGAAAATCGCGTTAATAGCTGAACCCGCTGTTTTATTTGCATCAATTCTTAAAGAGTTTCCTTCAATTGCGTCACTTAATCCCGTTAAACTACTAGCATTGTTGCCATCAGTTAATGTGTAGAATGGTGAGCGGCGTCCTTCAGCAAAGTTTTCTTTGAATGTGCCATAAGTTGTAATAACGCTTGGATCGGTATAACCTTCGGTAACAAATGTTTCAGGGTGGGCAGGAACGACATTAACTTTTACTTCATCTTCTGCATAGCGCCCATCAGCGGTTTCAACATAATATGATAAGATATGAAGTCCTGCGATTTTTGCATTAAAGACGTTACCAACGATTGTTCCTGGTTCCGCTAAATCTTCAACTTCAATTGCGGATGTTAAATCAGTACCATCTCTATCGGTTGCGCTAACAACGGGAAGTGTAAGATTTTCACCAGCCGCAACTGATAATTCTTTTTCACCTTCTATTTTTAAGACCGGTGGTCTTGTTTCGGTAACAGTTATACTCACTTCATCGCTAAATCCGCCATCTGTGGAAGTAGCAATAACTTTACTGTTACCCGCAGCAAGAGCTTTAATTGTTTTAGCAGACTCATCAAGTTCAAGAACTTTATCGTTTTCAACATGAATGATATAAGATAAATCATCAGCATCAACAGGTAGAACATTTACAACATAAGATGTAACTTGTTCAACATCAAGCGCAGTCTTTTCAACACTCAAACTAATTGAAGTGACCCGGATAGGTTCAATAACGCTTGGTTTTTCACTTGAATCTTCGCTTGGCTTTTCACTTGTAATTTCGCTTGGCTTTTCAGAAGTTTTTTCCGATGAGGGGGGAACTTCCGAACTTGGGTCTGGGTTTTTCCCACAGCTAGCGAGACTACCTACTGCAAGAACTGCTAATAGTAGAATCGAAAGTTTTTTCTTTTTCATTTGCTTTTTCTCCTTTTTATTATTTTGCAAATTATCAACATTATTCAACAAAGAAGTACAGTGGCATTCTTGCGGTCTTGGTTTTGTAAGTTTCAACAAAGTGGGGAATATTGCCCATTTGAATTCGTTTCATTCCCGCCCCAACCCGTTCAGCATCCGCAACAACAATCGCCATGGCAATTGGTTCGCCAGCAGCAATACTCGTTTTAAATTCCGGTGCCATCGCGAAAGGAATGAACACTTCGCCTACATAACCCTCGGCCGTGGTGACAATTGCAGTTTGCATCAAATTAATCTTCGTTACGTATGTTGAGTTTGTCCTCACACTAGCAACAGCAACGCCGTTACTTGACTCCCAATTTGGTGCAAACGCAGCTTGTAAGACACCACCATCTTCTTTATAAACCATCAAATCAGCATTCGGCATATTTGTGACTGTCGACATAAATATTTCAACAGCATCACCTAACCAGAAATCATTTACTGTCCGAATATCTAATAAATCATCTTTAACATCAAATCCTATATAAATTCCATCATCACTATGCGTAAGATATAGCGAATTTATCGCAAAGTGCGCGCTTAGTTCGGCTTCAGTAAATTCTTTCCCTTCGGCATCAGAAACGCCATCAATTGGTACAGCATAGGCCCCCGCGCCTGCCCATTCACTTAAATTACCGTCAAGCGTTATTGCCGATGTTGCCTTTTGAATATTAACGGACGGACCGCTTTCGCTATTTGCTTGGAACTCAATATTCGTATTGTTAACTAAACTAATATCATTTGGAGATGTTTTTCCTTCTAAAACAACCCCACTTAATCCTTGATCAAGTGTATAATGCGAATAGTTATCTTTAACCAAAATTGAGGCGCCATTATACACATGGACAATTGTATTAAGGTGCGAACCTGACGGTTGACTCCGACTTGTTTCAAAAAATAGATTATCTTTGATGCCTGTTTCACTAACGCCCCGCAAACTAATTGCAGCATTACCATTCCGTGCGATAAAGTTGTTTGAAATGTTGATGCCACTAATTGTTCCCGCTGGGCCAACAGTCGCGTTATTTGAAATGGCAAAAATCGAGATGTCACCATATAAGGGTTCTGGCGTAATATATGTATTATTAATAAACTTATTATTACGAATGGTTAATTGATGTGGAATTGTCGCTTCGTTATAAACATCCATTGCCGAAGCAGCTTGAATTGAGCCATGACCAACATTCATAAAAGTATTATTTTCAATAACTGCACCTGGAACTTGAACTAACACACCACGATTTCGTTTGTTAGCAATAATATTATTCGCAAACACAAAATTTGGTGTATTTGAGAAGAAAGTCACCCGGCACGGTCCCCATTCACCAACATTACTCATTCGCTCATTAACTGTAATAATCCATTCTGTACTTTTCACTTCAATTGAAGAGACCGTATAATATCCTTGTGCTGGATTTTGTGATTCAAATGTTTGTTCATTATAAATCGCAAGTTTGTCACCAACGACTGGTTCAGGAATTGCTGATGTAATTTTGCTCACACGAATTTGTTTTGTACTTCCGCCACTTGCATCAATGAGTTTATACCAATAACCGTGTTTAAAGTTTAAGGCATCGTCATGTGAATATTTAATAACACTATTAGTAACAAAGACATCACCTCTCATTTGGTTAAAGTGCATCGCATCAGCTGTTGCCGTCATTAAGGCTTCACTACCTTCAAAAGGTATTAAATTAAACCGATTAACATAAAAGTTTTTAACATTGCCTGCCGTCAAAGCCATCCCTGAAGCATGATTAAATGTCATATTTTCAATTGTAATATTTTCACTATTACTTACGCTCATTTCTGTCGCGTCATATTGGGCAAATTGGAGAGCAACATATGATTGTAACCGTGAACGTTTAATAACTTGTTTAAAATTAACTTCAATTTCATAGCCAAGATCTCGTGAGCCCGTAATCGTATAACTATCGAAACTATCAACGATAAAGTTACCGCCTTCTAATGGCGCTTTTGTTCTTACATCATATTCAACCCATGAACGAATTTTACGCGCATTTGTTTTTAAAGCTTCAAGTAATGGATAAAACTCTTGACCAACGGTAAGAACCATACTCCGTTCTAACGAACCGATTGATTTTATTTGTCCGGTTAGAGAAGCGGGTATTGCATGTTTAACCTTAAAGTTAGCAAAATGAACTTCTTTTGAATTGCTAAGAGTTAAGAAGCCTTTCCAATTCAAATTATCTACATGAATAATAAACGTTGCGTTATTACCTTCAATATACGTTTCTTTTAAACCACTTATCCTAAACGCTGTTGACGTTTCGGATAAGGAAGCATCAATATTAAGCACCCCATCAACAGGTAGTGTAATTTTAGCTTTTTCATTTTTATCATTAATCGCTTTAGCTAAATATAACGCTGTTTGAAATTTATAGAAATCATTAAGTTCGCTAACTTCGGTGAAATATTCATTAACGTCCGTTAAAGTAATACTTTCATAATTAATAATATTTTTGCTCACAAACGTTTCATCGCTTGGCAATGGATATTTTTCGATAATAAGTTCTTCATGAACACCAACGACTCCTCCATCAACAAGACCATACTTTTGTTGACCAATAAGTGTCGCACTACTATAAGGCGTTTCACTTAAAGCGCCGGCATATTCATCAACATTAAGTTTACTTGGTATATCACTTGCTGTAATCGTAAGAGATAGTGTTGCCGTTTTTGCACCACTGAATGTCGTTATTGTTACGTTAACATTACCTTCCGCTAAGGCATTTAAAATGCCGGCGTCATTAACAGTAGCGATTTCACTATCAACTGCAAAACTAACACTTTTATCACTCGCGTTACTTGGTAACACTTCATAAGTTAGCGTTAAAGTATCGCCAACTTTAAGTGATGTTTCAAGATTTGTAAAATTAACACTTTCAACTAAAACTTCGTCACTTGTATCACTTGAACTTGGTTCACTTGAACTAGATTCTAAACTAGGTTTACCACCACAACTTACTAATAAGCTAGTGAAAATAACACCAAATAGTAATTTATTCTTCAGTTTCATCTTAGTTTCCTCCCGTGATTCGATTATTAGATGAGACAACATTCGTTGAGTTTGTTAGTGAGACAAAATTTACATCGCTATAATTTCCACTATTAAAGAACGCGACATTTTCACTTAAAGTATTATCTAATGAGTTAATAACATTAATCAGAGTAGCGCTCCTAATATTCGTAAAGTAAAACAAATTATGTGCGAAATTAATCTCGCTTGTACCCCGTAAATTAATCGGGACGCTTGGATTATTTGCAAAAAAGTTGTTTGTAACTTCAACATTTTGAAGAGTGCCAGGAACAGCAGCATTTGGACCTTGTGAACCATAAGTGAAAATGCTAACATCACCGCCTCGATTATTTAAAAACTTATTATTTGTTAATTTAATATTGCGTGGGACAATTGCTTCTCTAAATTGGTCAGTAACCGATAAAATTTGAACCGCTCCCATAACAACATTTCGGAATGTACAATTAACAATTTCTGAATCACGCGTTTGTAATAAAATACCCCGATTTCGTTTATGTTGAATTAAACAATTTTCTAGTTTTAACTTCGTTACTTTTGTCGCGTTACCCGCATTAAGATCAATGAGATCACGGCTTGGTCGTTTATCAACATATAAACGATAACCGGTTCCAACTTTTGTAAGACTTTCAATAACAAATGTATCGACAAAACCCATGGTTTTTGGATCGTAAACATCAAGCGTATCACCAACTGCAAACGGAATACTTACTTCATTTTGGGTTTGAACAACTGTTATTTCGCGACTTGCAGGGATAACATCACTAATTCTTGTATAAAAAGTTTTAATATTTAACCCATCATCATGACTAGCTTCAATAATTGAGTTGCTTATTTTTAAATCCCCTTCCAATGCGATTGTGTGAATGATATCTGCGGTTGCGGTCATAATGCGCGCTGAACCTTCTTTAATCTTAAAGTTTGTCCGGTTAAGATAAATGTCAGCGCCACGTTCAATTCTAAGTCCCATTCCTCCGGTAACATAAACATTAATATTTTCAAAGAAAACTTTTTTGCAATCCAGAAAACGGAATCCGTGGTTATCATACATTGTGAATGCAAAAGAAACATTTGTTCCTAAAGCCGGAACTTTAAATGTTGCAAACGGAAATGACTTATTAAGCGTAATAACTAATTGTCGTGTGCTCGCGTTATAATTAACGTTTGTTACACCTTTATAACTTGCACTTGAAGGCGAGTTATAAAAGAGATTTTTGTTTGGATCAGGGACATATCTTCCGCTATTAGCGTCTAAATACGTTTCCATATAAGAACATGCATACCCATCCCAGTTTTGATAAAGCGTATTCGTTAAATCAAATTCATTAGGTATTGACAATGTTATTTTAGGCGCATTAGCATCATCTTGAAAAGCAACAATTGTCCCGCTAATTGTTGGGGAATATTTCATGTCAAATTGAATGTTATTTAAATGAATGTTTTCTGATAAAGTGGCTTCGAAATACGTTCCCCAGCCACTATATAAAAACATTGTGTTTTCTTCACCAACAAGATATAAGTCTTTAATACCTGTTACATCAACTTTTCCCGTAAAAATATATGTCGCATTTTGAAATTTAATAATTTTATTACCAGAAACACTACTAATATTTTTTAATAAAATTGATAAATTACCAGCATTATTCATTCCGTTTGGAATTATGTCATAATCTTCTGCTAAATAAATAGTACCTTCAGTTGCGCTTGGATAGCGTTCTTCATTGATAAGTTGATCTTCGTTTGCGCCAACAATACTCGGCGTAGTTAAACCTAGTTGATCTTCCACAATAAGCGGGCTTTGATATGGAGATTGTTTTAAAGCGTCTAAATATTCGTTTTGTTCCATATAGTTAATTTCTTCGCTACTTTCTGAACTAATTAATTCACTTTCATCTTCGCTTACTTTTTCACTTGTTTCTTCACTTAATTTTTCACTACCGTCACTACTATTAATAGTTTCACTGCTAGGTTCTTCACTTGTCGGTAAACTTGAATCAAGGCTTTCTGATGGAGTTTTTCCACAACTCGTAAGCAATAATGTCCCTAGAACTGCAATAAACAAATGTTTTTTCATGATTTACTCTCCTTATACAGTAATAAAGCATTGTTATAATTATTAATTAGAATGTCTGCACCATAACCACTAAGTTTGCTTTTGAATGACTCCCAACTCGCTTCATTAAAAGGATCAGCCCCATCATCACCACGAACATATGAAGCTTCTAAGTATTTAAGTTGGGGATCAAGCGCTGCTTTAATCCGCGTAATTTCAGCATATTCTTTTGAATTCATTTTAATTTCATATGGTTCAGGATTTTTTAAATAAGGAACATAGATTTCTGACATTCTATTTAAAGATGTAATAATTTCATCATTCATCTTGCCAACAAAACTGTTTGACCAATATAATGCTGAAGCGCTACCAACGTTCGGCGTAATTGTTGCGCGGTATTGTTCTTGATTACCACTCCACGAAGAAGGAACATTAAATGTCCATGATGTTTTGCTATCATCATCCCAAGTCCAATCTTGACCTTCGACACCATAAGAAATAAGTTGTGCACCTAAATCGCTATACATAATATCAAGCAAACGCGCAACTTCACGCGGATAGATTGAGGACTGCGTAATAACTGCACCATCAGGAATAAACGAACCAAATCCCAAATGAAGTGGAGTGCCAGTATAATAGCTAGACGTTAGTGGACCAAACGTAACATAATCCTTTTCATTAGCGTAACCAACTGTTAAATACGCCGCCGCTGACACAAATGAACCTAATCGATTCTTATTACCATATGTTGCTAGTTGATTATCGGTCGTAATTGAAAAGGTCGAATTATGGAGAATTTCTTCTTTCCATAATGTATTTAATGTTTGTAAGTATTTCCGGTATGCTTCTTGATACGGAACATAAACAAAGGCACTTCCATCTTCAGTTATTTCGGCACCTTGGCTAACATACCCATAACTAGCTAAAATAAAGTTACGTAAAAATTCAAGCGCTTTTGAAGATAATGGAATTTCATCATTTGGATCGCCATTATCATTCGCGTCATATTGTTTGAAAGCGCGTAAGACACTAAGATATTGTTCAATCGTTTTAATTTCATCAGCATTTGGAAGTCCTAAGCCATAAAAATTATTTAAGTTATCAATCCATTGTTGATTAATAAACATTTTATAAGTTAAATCCCGCGGAACATCTTTTACTGATAAAGCGGAATACATTTTTCCATCTGATAAAGTTGCAATTGCGACCGCGTCTTCTTTTGCTAGATCAATACCAAAATTGTTTTCTAAACCTTCTTTATAGTTAGGCATATAATTTTTAATTAAATTACCAACGTTAATAGTGTGCCCGCTGACACGATATGAATAATTGTCGTCATTAAAAGGAACATACGCATTATATTTATTTTCCATAAATTGAACTTGTTCAGAAACAGCGTTATTAAACAAGAATAAATCTGGTACTCGACTACCAACTTCCCAAATCGCGGCTCGTTGGTTAACATACGCTGATGTATCAGGTGTATTAAAGGAAAAATTTAAGCCCGTTACTTCGGATAAATGTTTAAACATTGTTAAATCAGCGTAAGCGGGGTTTCCACTACTATGGGGAGCAAAAATATTAATTGTCACTGGCTCTTTAACAATTCGATAAGGATTATCTTCTGTTCCGTTTGGAAGAAAATTATCTTGATCATATTCATTGCCAGCTTTACCACAACCAACAAGTGATAACGTTACAATAGTTAATAAACCCATGATGGTAAGATTTTTATTAATTTTCATATTCATGCTTAACCTTTTACGCCACCAATAGTGACGCCCTTTTCAAAGTATTTTTGGAAGAATGGATAAATAATGAGTAGTGGTAAGCTCGAGATAACAATCGTCACATATTTAAGTTGTTCGGCTAAATTAACATCACCGCCACCAAGAGCGGCTTCATTTGAAATCAAAATTGAATTTAAAACATTTTGAAGTGGATATAATGATGTGTCTTGGATATACATCAACGCGTTAAAATAAGAATTCCAAAAGCCAACAACACCATATAAAATCATGACCGCAATTATTGGGCGGCATAATGGCAAAATAATCCGTGTGAAAATTCGCCAATCGCCACACCCATCAATCATTGCTGCTTCTTGAACTTCTGTACCAATTGATGATTGCATATAAGTCCGAATAACGATGATATTAAATACCGATACGACACCTGGTAAAATAATTGCCCACATTGAGTCATATAAACCTAAACCGGTAACTAATAAATATGTTGGAATCATTCCGCCACCAATAAACATCGTTAAAACTAAGAAAATATTTATTACTTTTCGGCCTTTAAAATCAGGCCGTGATAATGGATATGCACATAAGAATTGACATGCGACTTGAATAATCGTCCCGACAACTGTATAAATTAGCGAATTACGAAAGCCGGTCCAAATCATCTTTTCTTTAAAAATATATTTATATCCTTCTAAACTAAATTGCACTGGAAATAATCCAACATTGCCAGCGACAACTTGATCGGCACTCGAAAAGGAAGCGGCTAAAACATGTAATAATGGTAAAAGAAACATCAAAGCAATAAAGCCAACTAAGATAATAATGAAGATGTCAAAGGCACGGTTTGCACCTTTATGTTTCCAGCCCATAGCGACCTCCTACCACAAGGAATTATCGGATAGTTTCTTTGAGATACTATTCGCTCCAATAAGAATGATAATGTTAATAAGCGAATTGAATAAACCAATTGCCGTTGCGTACGAGAATTGGGGAATTCCACCAAAATCAGGAAATGATACACGGTAAACGTATGTTGATATAATTTCGGATTTTGAGAGATTTGTTGCTAGTTGCATCAAATACACCTTTTCAAAACCAACTGTTAAAACATTACCAATCGACATGATAAACATAATTACTGCTAACGGAATAATTGCGGGTAAATTAATATAAATAATGCGCCGTAACCGGCCCGCCCCATCAATTATGGCGGCGTCATGTAAGTTTGGATCAATATTTGCTAGGTTTCCCATATAAACAATTGACCACCAGCCTAATCCTTGCCATAAACCCGAAACGACATAAATCATTGCGAAATAATCCGGGTTTTCCATTAAATTGCTTAGATTCATCCCAAAAAATTGTAATAAGCGGGTGAAAATACCGCTGTCGATATTAAAGAACGCAAACAACATACCAACTAAAACAGTTACAGAAATAAAATACGGAGCATACATAATTGTTTGAACAAGCCTTTTATACTTCTTCGGCTTAACTTCATTAAGTAATAACGCGAATATTATTGGCGCTAATGTATTAACGATAATTGAGGTTAACGATAAAACTAATGTGTTTTTAATAATTACCCAAAAGTTTGGTGAAGTTAAGAAATTATAAAAGTGTTGAAATCCGCCCATTGATGTCCATGGTGAACTAAATATTCCACGAAATGAAGAATAATCTTTAAAAGCAATAATTAATCCGCCAATTGGTAAGTAATGAAAAACGAATATATATATCACGGTTGGGAGTGTCATCAAAAAGAGAATTAGCCCAATTTTGGACGCCCAAGATCTTTTTTGTGGTTGGCGTGATATCTTTGCAATATTCAAAGTTTGCAAATTCATCGCTGCTGGTGTTTGATAATTATTCATAAGTTTTCCTAAGCGCTTTCATTTTAGTTTTTTAAGTTTGATTTTTACATAGAATTTTGTGATAATAATATATATTAATTTGATATTTGTTCTTAAAAGGCCAACAAACGGGGATATAAATATACATTTTTTAGTAAAGGAGGGTATTTTAATGAAAAACCCACTAAAGCAACAAACACTAAGTTTTAAGTTGATTACTGATGAATTAAATATGGATTTAAGTCCGACTGTTATCGGTTATGAGGTGTGTAATCGTTACAAGCCAGCAATTATACTTAATAAACCTTTGTTTGTTTTTCACCTTATTGTTGACGGAGCTGGTTATGTTTCTTATGACGATGGAAAAGAAACAATTTTAACCGCAGGCGACTTTTTTGTTATTAGTCCAACCCAGCGTGTAACATACCGGCCTGACCCTGATTTCCCGTGGACATATTTTTGGATTGAATTAACAGGAGAACTTACAAATAAAATTTTCCGTCGAATTAATTTTCCTTCTCCTAATCAAATTTTACATGTCGAAGATTATAAGGAAATTACTACATGCTTTTATAAAATTTTTGATAATGATCAGCAAGAAACAAACATGACCGCTGAGACACTACGCATTACAAGTGAACTGATGAAAATATTTAGTTATTTGCTTCGTAACTTTGAAAGAAAATCAACAGTTGATGGTTCTTTAACAAGCGAATGTAACGTTAAGAAGATTAAGGAATACATTGATAACAACTTCACGAATAGTAATTTAACAATTAGTAAGGTTGCTAGTCACTTCTATTTCTCACCAGCCTATATTAGTCGACTTTTTAAAGAAGTGATGTCAATTAGTCCAATTGATTATGTTATTCAACTTCGCATGCGACGCGCTGTTCAATTATTAGCGAAAGAATCATTCTCAATTAGCCAGATTGCATTCGCGGTTGGTTATAAAAATCAATTTTATTTTTCGAAACAATTTTCTCAATATTATGGCGTTCCACCGTCACGATATAATCAGGCGTCAGACAATAAAAATTAATTTTGGTGATTTGTTTCTTCGCTATTTTTATCAACGTCTAATTCAACTACATCTTTAACTTCTACGTGATAACGATAATCAATAAGCGCCGTTTTTAACATCATGTTAACGCCGGTTTGCGCACGTGAAAAAATAGCAAGAAAGGCGTTAACAATAAAGAAGAGCAATGAAAAAGCTAATAAATGGAAAATAGATAACGATATATTACCAATTTTCATAAACGGAAACATTAGTCCAGAATTTGCGCCGCCCGCAAAATATGCAGGTATGGCTGTCCAACCAATAGTTAAAAAGAACGAAAAAATAATATGACCAATCTTTTTGCTAGTAGATAACGGGTAACCTTCAACATCAACAATACGTAAATTTAAAATTTTCTTTCCAAAAGTTTCACCATTTTTAAAAATGAGCATTGGTAATAAAATCGTTAGTAACCAAGTTAATAAAAAGCCAAGTGAGACGATAATACTTACAGTAATCGCTAAATCTTCGTAGTTACTTAAATATATTTTGTATTCATCTTGAAAACGGCCTGAATTAACAATTAAATTGGCTTCTTCTTTCCAAATACTTTGAAATACTAACCCCAACCGATTGTAGTTACTTAAACCAATTTGATAACTATTATCACTTTTTAAATATTTGTATAAATCAGCCGCAAAAGCGCTTGATAAATAAGGGAAATCAGTTGTGTCCTCTGAAAAACTCCAAAAAGATACATCGCTAGAATGGGCTTTCAGTTGTTTATAAAAATAAGCTTCCCCCGAAAGTCCGCCTAAATCAACAATATCATTATTACGACCTTGAAAATTATTGTATAAGGGGACATAACGAGCGTAAAAATACGCAATTTGATCATTTTCATAACTAGCAGGGAGTAAATTTTTCGGATTTTCGATCGTTAATCCTAAATTTGTAAATGGATTGGAATTTTTTGAATAAGCAAGAAGAATGTGTTGCAGTAAATAATCTTCAAAAGTCTCGCTCTGTGGACGTGGTGATAAATAACGACCATCTTCATTGTCAACAAATTCATAAACTTTTGCTTCTTCTTCAATTTGATAAAGGGCAATTCGTTTTTCTTCAATAATTTGACTGCGGGTTTGATAATATTCTTGGCTCTTTAAAATAGCGGTTCCACTAATCATTGTTAAAAAGACAATAATTGAAAAAATTAACATATCAATTAAGGTAGCACTAACGCGCCGACCAAATGATACGCGCACATCGTCTTGATAAATTAGTTGCGCTATTTTTTCCATACTAGCCTCTAAAAAATAATTTTTTGCGTGATCGGATCAAAAACATGACATTTATCTAAATCAAAAACTAATTCGATCTTACCGCCAATTTCAACTTGATCCTGGGCATAAACTTTAGCGATTAAATTTTTGTCTGCAAACTCGGTATGAATATAATATTCTTTTCCAAGTAGTTCTGCGAATGTAATTGGCAGGCTAACTTCACTCGACACAGCGCCATCAGTTAAAATACGTTTATTAGTATAAATGTCTTCTGGACGAATTCCAAAAATTAAATTGACGGGTTCATTAACATTAACTTCAGCAAGTTGTTTATTCATTTCTAAACAATAAGCACGAGCTTCATTAGCTTGTTCTAAAATTAATAAATTGTTTTCTGCGTCTATTAATTCTTTTTTAAGTTTTTCTTGATCAGTTAAAGAATTTTTTTCACCAAGTTTTTCTTTTATATTAGCAATTTCTTTAAGCTGTTCGGTTCGTTCAATAAAGGCGGCATCAATTTTTGCAAGTTTATCGCTTTGATATTGCTTTTCATTTTGATAAAACTTTTTAACTAATTCATTAACTTCTTTATTAAGCTTCAGCTCAAATCCGTTTTCAAAAACAACATAATCTTTGCCTTGTTTTACTTTAAACAAATTCATCGCTGGCGCACCAACAAATGTTGCCACAAACAAATTCGCAGGCTTATTATAAATTTCGCTTGGCGTGCCAATTTGTTGAATATAACCTTGATTCATAACAACAATTCGTGTTGCCATCGTCATTGCTTCTGTTTGGTCGTGGGTAACATAAATCGTTGTGGCCTTAAGTTGATTATGAAGGCGAACAATTTCACTTCGCATCGTAATTCGTAATTTAGCATCTAAATTTGATAGCGGTTCATCCATCAAGAAAACTTTGGCATTCCGCACAATTGCCCGACCTAACGCAACCCGTTGTTTTTGACCGCCGGAGAGTGTTTTCGGCAACCGATTTAAATATTCATCAATTTGTAAAATCTTTGCCGCTTCATCAACCCGATTTTTAATTTCATCTTTTGAAACGTGTTTTTCTTCATAAATTTCAACATCATTATTTTCCAAGTAATTAATTGCCGCTTGTAATTCAGAAATTTGACTATTAACTTCTTTTAGTTCTTCTTCGTTTTCTGATAAACGAGCATTTTTCTTTAAACTGTTACTTTGTTTTTTTAACCGCGCAATTAGTTTTTTGTTTTTTCCTAATAATGGTTGGCCTTTTTCATCAACTTTAAGCGTTGGTACTTTTCTAATTTTAATACCAAACGCCATGTTGTTTCGAACGTTCATATGAGGATATAACGCATATGATTGAAAAACCATCGCTAAATCACGGTCTTTAGGATGGAGGTCATTAGCGAAAACACCATCAATGAATAAATCACCATATGTAATATCTTCTAAACCTGCAATCATCCGTAAGGTTGTTGATTTTCCACAACCCGATGGACCAACTAAAACGATAAATTCGTGTTCTTTAATGTCTAAGTTGAAATCGTAAACAGCTTGCACTTTATTATCATAAATTTTATTAACATTTTTTAGTGAAATAAAAGCATTTTCTGGCGCCGTCTTAAGTTTCTTAACATTTAGCTTTTGGCGCCGAATCATATCGTTATAAATTCTCGTTCGAAGTTTAAGGTTCCTTTTTTCAAAAGTTTTTTCGATTTGTTTGGATTTATTTCCTTCGATTTTTTTTTGTGTTTCTTTACTCATAGCGTCCTCGCTTTCTAATTATACAATTATCACATCCGTGTTTTATAGTTATATAGTAAAGGTGACCAACGTTCTTACTCTAAAATTCCTTCTTTAGGCGTAACATTAAATGCGCACGCGAGATTTAATAATTGAGCATTACTAATTTCTTGTTTAATTTGTTTGTCGTAAGTTAACATGTAAATTTTTGCTGCTTTTTCGATTGTTTCAATTAAGCCAAAAACTTCATCAATATCTTCACCAGAAGCAAATAGGCCGTGTTGTGCCCAAACAACTGAGCGATATTCTTTCATTTTTTCGGCAGTTAAAACACCAATTTCTTCGCTACCACAAAGCGTCCACGGAAGGACGCCAATTCCTTCGGGGAAGACAACTAATGATTCCGTTTGCATTTTCCACAAATCTAATGCCCATATTTTTTCATCTAACTCATGAATGTGTGTCATCGCAATTAAGTAGTCAGGATGACAATGAATAATAAGGCGATGGTTAGGATTAACTTTAAGTCGTTCAATATGACATTGGAAATGTGTTGGTGCTTCTGATGTTGGATGCGCGCCAGTTTCAAAGCCCCACACTAAATTAACTTGATGTTCCCCAACGATTTTAACAATTCCTAAGGTTACTTCCGGTTCTTTGACAACGTTTCTAAAATACTTTCCCGATCCCGTAATAATGAAGTATTTCCCTATTAAAGGCGATAAATCAAAGTCATAAGTGAAACTTCTCATTACTTGCTTTGGATCAGCGTATTTTGCAACTTCTGCTTCGCTAATTATTAAGGAAAGATTTCCGCCATTTCTTTCATCCCAACCCTTCCGATAAAGTTCTTCAATAATATCAATTACTTGTTCTAAAATATCCATAATCATTTTAGTTACCTCTATTTATAAGAATTTTTTCTTCATATTTTTTTATTTCTTCTAGCCAACCTTCATCACTAATAACATTTTCTTCTTTACAGTACGCGGCCCAAATTTCACCAAATGGTAACATTTTCAATTCTTCTTCTAAGACTAACTTTTGGGTAAAATCATTATTATCTTGCAGTTCTTTTAATGTTTCCCACGGTGTTAATAAAGCACGTAGTAACGCTTTTTGAATATTTCGGGCACCGATAACTAATGCAGCGATACGATTAACCGATGCATCAAAGAAATCTAAACCAATATAAATTTGTTTGCCGCGTGCATCTAATTTAACAATTTCATTCGCAATTGCTTGCAAATCATCATTTAATTTAATGATATGGTCAGAATCCCACCGGACAGGACGCGAAACATGAAGCGCTAATTCATCGTTAAAAACAAGTAAAGAACTTAGTTTGTCCGCAACATTTTCAGTCGGGTGAAAGTGTCCGGCGTCAAGAAGGCACATAATGTTTTTATAGTTTGCGTAATTTAAGTAAAATTCATGCGAGCCGGTTGTGTATGATTCAATTCCGATACCAAAGACTTTTGATTCAACCGAATCAGCGATGTATCGGTCATCTAATTTTACATCATAAATTTCATCTAAAGATTCTTTTAATCTTTTACGTGGACCAAACCGATCAGCAGGATCATCTTTAAAACCATCCGGTATCCAAATATTACATAATGATTTACGGTTTAATTCTTTACCAAAATACTCACTAATAATCCGAGAATTTTTACAATGTTCAATCCAGTATTTTCGAACTTGTTCATCCGGTGAAGAAAGCGTTAAGTTGTTTTTCACCATTGGAGATGAAAATAACGTCGGATTAAAATCTAACCCGATATTGCGCGCTTTTGCGTAACTTACCCACTTAGCAAAATGAGCGGGCTTAAGATCACGACGGTCATATTCTTTATCGCTGACACCATAAATCGCGTGTAAATTTAGACTTTTTTTACCAGGAATGTGTTTTAAAGCTTCATCTAAATCACTCGTTAATTCTTCAAAATTTCTTGCTTTACCAGGATAGTTTCCTGTTACTTGAATTCCACCTGATAAAGTTTCCTTTGCCTCAAATCCACTAACGTCGTCTAATTGCCAACATTGAAGACTAATATCAAAAGTACGTAACTTTTCAAATACTTGTTCGATATCAATTCCATATTTAGCAAAACTTTTTTTAGTGTTTTCGTCCATCATCAATTTCCTCCATTTGATTTTTTAAATTTCCAATCGCTGATGCCTCAATTGGTAAGGCAATTACTTCTTTTTTTGTGTAACGAGCCGTTAATTCATTTAAATACTCGTTTTTGGCCCCACCGCCAATAATTGTTAACCGGCGATATTTTTTGTTTGTCAGCTTTTCAATTACTTCAATTGCCGCTCGATAAGATTCAGCAAGAGAATGAAAGACCGAGTTAATAACATCGCCTTTTTCTTCTGGCAAACGTTGATTATGCTTTTTTAAATAGGCAATAATTGCGAGTTCCATATTTTTTGGAGCTAAGAAGCTTTCATCATTAACATTAACTATTTCAGTAAACTCACTTTGTTTCGCTAGTGCAATCATTTCTTGGAAGCTTAATTTATATTCTTGTTCAAGACATTGAATCATCCATAAACCCATTATATTTTTTTGAAAACGAATGTAGTTAGGTCCGGCTTCATTACTAAAGTTGTGTTTCAAGGCGTCAAGACATGTTATTGGTGAAGATGTTTTTACTCCTAATAACGACCATGTTCCTGAAGATAAATATAAATCATGATAATCATTATCAAGCGCTTCAATCGCGGATGCCGTATCGTGCGAGGCGCATAGTTTAACTAATGTGTTACCACCGACAATTTTTGCAATTTCCGGACGAAGAGTACCAACGCTTGCGGGTGGAACAACTGGTTTTGAAAATAAATGGTTTGGAAGGTTTAGCCTATTAATAATTGTTTGATCGTAGTCTTTCTTTGTTAAGTTTAATAACCCGGCCGTTGATGCATTAGTATATTCTTTTACTTTTTGTCCTGTTAATAAATATGTTAAGTATTCAGGAATCATTAAGAAATCTGTCGCTTTTTCTAGCCGTCCAGCATTTAAATCTGTTACTAATTGATAAATACTATTGAACTTTTGAAATTGGCATCCGGTTCGTTCATATAAATTGGAAAAAGAAATTTTTGTTTCAACTTCTTCAATCGCCGCTAATGTTCGATTTGATCGATATGCGTAAACCGGTGTAATAAGTTGGTCACCATTTAATAACGCATAATCAACACCCCATGTATCAATCGCTAAGGATTCTATTTTAGGGAACATTGCAAACGTTTTTGTTAAACCGGTTAGAATTTCATTAAAAATCCGTTCAATATCCCATGTTAAAGTATCGCCTGACCCATCGCAGAAATTAGAAAAGCGATAAGTTTCTATCGTCGCAATTTCTTGTTTTGACAATAAATAACCGACGATTAAACGTCCCGATGACGCGCCAATATCGATAGCCAAATAATATTTCACTGTAATATCCTCAACTACATAATAGACATAAATTTTAAAAATGTATATAATGATACTGCAATAAACTTAAACTTTCTTGCAAGGAGGCTATATGCATAAACGAATTATCATGGAAAACATTAATGCTCCTTTGATTTATGTTTCGGACACTACCATTGATAACAACTTCCAAGCAACACCCCATTCTCACCCGAATTTAGAGATTTTGCTTGTGACGAAAGGTCGTGGGTTTATGAAAATGTATAACTTAACTTTACCCGTTCAAGTTGGTGACATTGTTTTTATTGGCCCAAATGTTACACACTATGAAATTAGTAGTGTAAATCTTCGTTTTTATGCTTTAGGAATTTTAGAAGAAAGTGTAATTCGATCCGATATTATTAATTCACAAAACTTTGTCTTCCATTTACGAAACAAAGTTTATCAATCGGTCGTATCAATTTATCATACAATTTATCGCGAGGCGGAAGAAAAGAAAAAGAATTATGAATTAATTATTGAGAACAGTTTAACAACGCTTCTTTTCTTATTAAACCGTGAAATTGAAGTCAAGCCATTAAATGGTGATGATTTAAATAGTGATTTTTATGCGGGAAATCTTAAACAACTTCTTGATAATTATTATTATATTAATTTCTCTTTATCGGATTTAGCAAAGCGAAACGCAATGAGCGTTTCGACTATTTCGCATCACTTTAAAGAAAAATATGGGGTCGGAATTATTGAATATAAAATTAATCGGCAAATTGATGAAGCAAAAAATCTTCTAAAAATATCCGATATGAATATTGTCGAAATCGGCACTGCTGTTGGATTTAATTCTCCATCCTATTTTACAAAAGTTTTTAAAGAGCGAATTGGTTCTTCGCCAAGCGAATATCGTAAAATAATTAAGGCTAACGAAAATTAATAAAACGTTTATAACCACTTCGATGGATAAATGCTCATTTATATTGAAACAGTTGCTTTTTGACATTTTGTTAAAATTAAAAGCCCGCCTTTTAAGCGAGCTCATAAGTTAAATTTATTCTTCTATTATACTTCAAAGTGTTTTTGGGAAACATCTTGCCGTAAAATAGCTTTTTTCGCGCATTGAACAACCGTATTGGCTTTTTCTTCATTGAAGCTTGGGAAGCTAACAACATCGGGTTTAATGAGTTTAGCGATTTTTGCTAATTCATCACCATAAACCATAATGTGTTGATCCATATTTTCTAGAAGATATTCTTTTAAGCCATCTAAATCACGAACAACTTTAGTTTGATAGGCTCTTCTTAGTTGACCACGAACTTGTGGTGATAAGCCATCAGGAATAACAATTGTAAATTCCGTATAACCAAACGCTTCCACCGCGAGATCAACAACCCGACGGTAATTAGAATTAACTTGGAAGAAAAGTCCATCATTAACATATAAATCAACGGCAATAACGGGAACGAAGTTTAATTCCGCAAGGGAACGGAAATAATCAACAGTCGTGCCATGACAGATAATCGCATCAACGTTATCAAGACGTTTAATGTTTTCTTTATTTTGTAAAACTAAATTGTATTTTTCTTTAGCAAAGGCATCACGAAGTAATGATAAAGTCCGCCATTCACTATAGGAACCTAATCCTAAGGCCGCATCACCAACATAAACTGCAATCATTTTTGTTAAAGCTGGTGTAAGGTTTTTTGCGCTTCCGCTTGGTTTATAATTGTATAAGTTAACAATTTGTAAAACTCTGGCTTTTGTCGCGTCGGAGATTTTTTGTTCACTCCGATTATTGAGAACATACGATACGGTCGCGGTTGAAACGCCCGCCTCGCGAGCGATATCTTTAATGGTTACTTTTTTCATAAACTGCTTTTCCCTAGTTTTTTTACTAGATACTTCCTCCCATTGCCGTTAAATATAATTACTTTTAAATTTTTTGCCTTTAAACAACTTATTTATTATATAATAAATTACAACTTAAACAATAAAAATTACTTAATTTTAAGGAGAAAAGCATCTATGAACATTCCCGCCATCTATCATCAACCACAATCAGCTTACGGATTTAACCGTGATGAACATACATTTGTAATTCGCTTACGCGTTGGGCGATATGATAAATTTTCCGCAATAACACTCGTTTATGGAATGAAATTTGACTTTCAACATAAACGGGAACAAATTGAAATGAAACTAAAAGCGGAAGATGAATGGTATGCCTATTATGAAAGCGTTTTAACACTTAACGATTCACGTTTAGCTTATATTTTTATATTGAATACTGGAAATTCATTGATCTACTACAGCGAAAAAGGTGTTTCAGGAAGTTATAATTATGAACTATCTTATTATGACTTCTTCCAAATGCCTTATACAAATAAAGTTGATTTAGTTCATATTCCGTTATGGAGTAAAAGCGCAGTCTTTTATCAAATCTTTGTGGACCGCTTTAACATTGGTAATCAAAATAAAAACCTCGATTATATTAATTTGACGTGGGGAAGTAAACCTACGCCTAAATCGTTCTTAGGCGGCGATTTAGCGGGCGTTTATAATAAACTCGACTACTTACAAGATTTAGGTGTTAACGCGCTTTATTTAACCCCAATTAACCTAAGTCCCTCAAATCATAAGTATGATGTTATTGATTATTATAAAGTTGATCCAATGTTTGGTGATTTAGAAACACTAAAGAAACTAATCGATGAATTACATCAGCGAAACATGCATATTGTTTTAGATGCGGTGTTTAATCATTGTTCAAATAATCATCCCTATTTTTTAGATGTTATTAAACATGGTAAAGATTCTAAATATTATGATTACTTCATCATTGATGGCGATGAAGTATCAACAGACCCCTTAAACTATCAAACGTTCGCTAAAGTAAAATACATGCCTAAATGGAATACAAGTAATCCAAAGGTGCAAGATTACTTAATTAAAATTGGTTTATATTATATTAAGGAACTCAAAATTGATGGCTGGCGGCTTGATGTCGCGGATGAAGTCTCACATACGTTTTGGAAGAAATTTCGTATGGCAATTAAAGACGCAAATCCTGATGCATTAATTATTGGTGAATCATGGCACGAAAGTGGACCATGGCTTCAAGGTGATGAGTTTGATGGCATTATGAACTACTCTTTCACAAAAGCGTTATTTGATTATTATGTTCAAGGTGTTTTTGATTGTGTCCTTTTAAGTGAACGACTAAATACAATTTTAATGCGCTATCCCGATAATATTAATCAAATGATGCTTAATCTGCTTGATTCCCATGATACCCACCGCTTTTATACATTAGTCGATGAAAACGTCGATAAACTTACTTCTGCTCTTGCCTTAACCGTAATGTTTCCTGGCATTCCTTGTATGTATTATGGAACAGAAGTTCCACTAGCGGGTAATTATGACCCCGATTGTCGAAGAACAATGCCTTGGGGTAGTGGCTTTGAACAAGGTGAACACTTTAAGTTAGTGCAAAAAATATTAAAACTTAAAGAACAAAAAGCATTAGCGAGTTATGAATATGAAATAACTTCAAACGACCATCGTTTTTATCTAATACGTGGTGATGAAGATGAAAAAATAGTTTTTGTTACCGGCTATTATAATAAGCCGTTATTTATTCCCGAAGCAGCTGAAATTCTTGTTAGTAATAAATATAAAGACAATTGGTTAGATGATAATGGCTTCGTTGTATATAAAATTAGAAATTAGAAAAAATGATAGACTATAAGAGGAATGGGATTTAAATTATGAAAAAATTATTAATCGTTGTTGATATGCAAAATGACTTTATTGATGGAGCACTTGGTTTTGCGTGGGCTAAAGATATTTATCCATATGTTTTAGAGCAAATTAAAGAATATGAAAAAAATGACGATGAAGTTATTTTTACCCGTGATAGTCATGATGAGAACTATTTATCTTCGATGGAAGGAAAATATTTACCCGTTGAACACGTAATTAAAGGAACCGATGGTTGGTTATTTTATGGTGAACTTGAAGAAATTTCTAAAAAACATCACGTGTTTGAAAAGCCAACATTTGGTAGTGTCCTTTTAGGCGAATATTTACTTAAAAATAAATTCGAAACAATTACATTACTTGGGATTGTCTCAAATATGTGTGTTATAAGTAATGCGATTGTCGCAAAAACAGCGCAACCCGAAACGCGAATCATTGTTGATTCGAAAGGGTCCGCTTCATTTGACTTAGAAATGGAAGCAAAAGCCTACGCGATTTTAGAAAATCTTCATATCGACGTTATTTAAACTTTTAAAAAATATAAAAAAGAAAACAGCTTTTGGAGCTGTTTTTTTGTTATTAGTAAGGTTCTTCTTCCATTTTGATTGCGCTAGGAACTTTTCGAAGCCCTGGCATAATCATTACTTCGCCACTCATTGGAACAATAAAGCCCGCACCAGCAGATAAGCCTAGTTCGCGAATCGTAAATGTATGGCCAGTTGGGGCATTTAATAATTTTGGATCATCACTAAAGGAATACTGGGTTTTTGCAATACATATTAGTGTATTACCATACCCCATTTCCGTATACTTTTTAATTTGTTCTTTCGCGGTTAGGCTATATTCAACTTTTTCGGCATGGTAGATTTCTTTGGCAAGAATATCAATCTTTTCTTTAATACTTAAATTAACATCGTATAAAGGATGATAGTTTGATTTAGTTTTCTTTAATGTTTTTACAACGACTTCACTAAGATCTTTCGCTCCTTTACTTCCTAAGCTAAACGAATCAAGGATAGCGGATGGATATAAATTACTTTCACACCAGTTTTGTAAGGCTTTTAATTCATTTTCGGTGTCTAAAGTGAATTTATTTATACAAACAACAACGGGAACACCAAACTTTGCAAGGTTATCTAAATGCCGTTTTAAGTTAGCGGTCCCTTTTAGCATTGCTTCAAGGTTTTCTTTATCTAAATCTTCATAACTAACACCGCCATGGAGTTTAAGGGCACGCACGGTTGCGACAACTACCGCAAGGTCACATGATAAGTTAGCAGCAGGCATTGCAATATCCAAAAACTTTTCTGCACCTAAATCAGCGCCAAAACCCGCTTCAGTTATGACATAGTCGCTTAGTGATCGGGCAACATCAAGCGCAATTACCGAGTTACAGCCATGAGCGATATTTGCAAATGGTCCGCCATGAATAATAACGGGGTTTCCTTCTAATGTTTGAACGAGATTTGGTTTAAATGCTTCTTTCATTAGTTTCATCACCGCATGCGAAACTTTTAAATCATTAACGGTAATTGGTTGATCGTCATAAGTATACGCAACAACCATTTTTCTAATCCGCTTTAAGAAGTCGCTTTCATCTTTAGCTAAACATAAAATCGCCATTAATTCACTCGCGGTTGTTATTTGAAAGGCGCTTTGATGAGGATTTCCATTTCCTTTACCTAAAGCGACCGTAATTTCACGTAACGCTCGATCATTCATATCAATCGCGCGTTTCCAAACAATTTTGTCGGGGTTAACATTTAATTCGTTTCCTTGAAATAAATGGTTATCAATAATCGCGGCGATTAAATTAACACTACTAGTTAAAGCATGAATATCACCCGTAAAATGAAGGTTAATTTCTTCTTCCGGAACAATTTGGGCTTTGCCGCCCCCCGTTGCCCCGCCTTTCATACCAAAAACTGGGCCAAGTGAAGGTTCTCTTAAAGTAGCTACCGCATCATAACCATTTGCCCGTAAGCCATCTAATAAGGCGATTGAGCACGTTGTTTTTCCTTCACCCGCCAGTGTTGGGGTCATCGCGGTCATTAAAATAATTTTGCCTTGTTTGTTAGCTTTAGAATTTAGTTTTTCAACATTAATTTTAGCTTTATAATTTCCATAAAGTTCAAGGGCGTCGTCATTAATTTTTAATATTTTAGCGACATCTTTAATATGTTTCATTGCTAGCTTCCTTCTTTATTCAAAAGTAAAAATGATTTTATGAATACTACTTTCATCTGCGAGTAATAATCCTGTTTCACTTTGTCCTAAGGGATTATTAATAGCGTTTGGTACACATTGTGGCTCAAGCGCGACACATTCATGATACGTAATCTTTCCGTTATTCGTTGGTACATCTGGTAAGTAGTTACCACTATAAAACACTAACGCGGGATAAGTTGTATAAATATTAACTTGGTGCTCTTCATTTTTTAAGATTGCGACTGGTTCATCAAGTGTATGTTCATCTAAAATCCATGGATGATCATAACCTTGGGCAATTTTTCTAATTTCAAGGTCATTAATATGCGTACCAATTGGTTTTGAAACACGGAAATCCATTGTTTCATTAACGGGTTTAACTTCAACACCAATTAACTTTTTATCAAGTTTCACATAGTGCGATGCTTTAATCATTAGTTCATGATTTAAGATTGAACCACCGCCATTTAAATTAAAGTAAACATGGTTTGATAAGTTAGCAACGGTATTAACATCCGTTTCAACTTGGTATTCAATTGAAAGTTTATTTTGTTTTCTACCAAATGTATAAATAACACCAACCTTGCGATTTCCTGGTAAGTCATCACTTAAATGTTTAGCAGCGTGACGAAAAATAACTGTATATTCATGTTCGTTTTTACTTTTAACGATGTTTTCAAAATATTGAAAGGATAAGCCATTAACCCCGCCATGAAGAGCGTCGTTTGATGGACTTTTAACTAAATATTCTTTATCGTTTAAGAAGAGTTTAGAATCTTTTAAGCGACCAGCATTAAAGCCAAGTGTTTTACCAAAATAGCTTTTAGAACTTTTGTAAGCTTGATAATTTTCGGGTCGCACAACAATTGATTTAAGTTCACCATTTTTATCGGGTAAGCGAATATCATAAATTCCCGCTCCATAACTTGAAAGCGTTACTTCCATGCCTAATTCATTTACTAAAACAATTAAATCATCTTTTTTTGTTACTTTCATATTTCTAAACTCCTTCTTCGTAAAGCGCTATATATTATTTTACCTAATTTTGACCCTTGTGGCGGAAAAAATGATATTTTTCTTAATAATCTTATTTGTCTCATTAATTAAAATCTAATTGATAGGCAAGCCGCTCTTTATCTTGCTCTTGATTAAGCGAAATAACACCCGCATAGATAAAGCCATTTCGTAATAATAAGTTCTTCATATTAGTGTTTAAATGATGTGTATCAATTCGAATCCGCACACCGTTTAGCTCGTTTTTAATGTAAGAAAAAAACTGCTCAATATCTTTTTTACCTTTACGATTACTTGCTTTGGCAATGCGGTGCATCGCAAAATAAGGGCCGTCAGTTGGCCATGCACCATCAATAACATCATATGTTGGTTCATAGTTAAAAATACTCGTAACTGCGACGATTTTATTTTCTTCAATTAATACGTATAGGGCGTTATTCGAAACATCTCTTAGAAACGTTTCATTATTTGGTCCAGTTCCATTTTGCCACTGGGGGGAACCATAACTATGAATATAACTAGTTGCAGATGCGTAGATTGCTAAGACTTCATTTTTATCATTAAGTGTTGCTTGTCTAATCATTAAGTTAGACTACCTTTAGGGTCATTGAGCGCTTTTTGAATTTCTTGAACCGCAAGTGCGGCAGGGTAGCCATCAATTACTGCATGATGAACTTGCATAAATAAATGCATTGTTACTTTATCGTCAGTTATTTTAAATTTATCCCAAGCAATGCGTGGGATATACGCGAATTCATCATTGTTCATGACTTGCGTTAAGGACGTAAGTTCAATCCATGGAACCGAGGAATAAAAAATATAATCATATCTTGTATCATTTTGTTCAAGTAATAAACCTGAACCATCTTTCAGGCGATTAATTTCTTGGCGACCTTCCGCAATAAATGTTTGATAATCGCTATGAATTCGAACATCATCACAGTTATCATACCTGCCTAAATCGGTCATAATCGTAAAACCTGGATCAGCGTATTCGTATAAGCGAAGTTCGTTATTAACATATCGCAACCGAAATTCCGGAATCTTATTAATGGCATTATTAATTAAATAAATTAATGATAAATACGCGGGTAAATTATGTTTTTTAATATAAGCATAAAAAAGCGAAATATCGAGTTCCGTTGTGAATGCATATGTTGGGGTATCAAGATCTTTAAAAGCAAGAAAATGTTTTCGTCCTAAATAAGTATTTATATTAATAACTTCATAATTATTAATTCGTTGATTAAGCATAAGTCATCTACCTCATATCTATTAACTATCTACTATCTTATACCCTTTTCCATAAACTGTCATAATATATCGTCCATCATCATCACCAAGTTTACGGCGAATTGATTTAATATGCATATCAACAGTTCGCGTCACAAATGAGGCATCTGCTCCCCAGATTGATTTAAGAAGTTCTTCGCGAATAACAACACCGCCTTTACCTTTCATTAATGTGGAAAGGATTGTTACTTCATGCGGTGTTAAAGATATTTCTTCCCTCTCTTTTTTGGCAAGCCGTTCATCAAGAAAAAGGGTGACGTTGCCCGCTTTTAAAATACGTGTTTGTTTATATTGTTTGTAGCGTTTCTTAACAAGCGCTAAAAGCTCCATAATATCTAAGGGCCTTTCTAAGTATTCAACTTGTTCTTTATTTGCTCCGACGATTTTTGAAGAATATGATGACCGTGATGATGTCATAATAATCGCAACTTCTTCATAATATTGTTCTAAATAAATTTTTTGAATAAATTCGGTGGTTTTTAAATTAGTTAAATTAATATCTAAAATAATTAGGTTTGGCCGTGTCCGCCGAAAGGCTGATAAAAACGATTCCTTATTATAAAAGCTCCGCACTTCATAATCAGGATACTTGCTTAATGTTGAATTAATGATATGTGCAATATCGAAATCTTCTTCAACGATATAAATTAAATAAGACATTTTTTACCTCCCCCAACAATTTTAAATAAGAATTTTTCTTATTAATGCAACCTTGTTTTCTCGT
Source organism: Caryophanales bacterium UBA5455 (assembly GCA_002427365.1). Lineage (GTDB taxonomy): Bacteria > Bacillota_I > Bacilli_A > RFN20 > CAG-826 > UBA5455. The sequence goes on along the minus strand of DIQT01000007.1, from coordinate 105,790 downwards.
AAGTTAGGATAAATAAGTCACGTTTTACCTTTGTTATCAATTTAGCATAAATGACGTTTTTTCGGTAGCGTGAATTCATTATCGTTAAAACTAGTCGCTTACGATGCTTCCTTAAGAGTAATCTTCGTTTTAATAATTGTATATTTTTTAAGTCTAAACTAATTGTAAAGAACTTCCTCTTTCATTTTAACAATTTTTTCACCTTTATTAATCTTTATTTTGTCTTTTTCTTAGACAGTGTCATTATTAGTTATTTTGATTAGAATTACTATGTTGTCATTTATTGCAATGCTTTTTGTTTTTCTCTATACTTAAACTACAAAGGAAGATATGGAATATGAATAAAGTGAAAACACGCCAAAACGATAAGGCAAGAAATATTTTTTTAATTCTCGTTGTTGGATTAGCAGGTCAACTCTGCTGGAACATTGAAAATGTTTGGTTTAATACGTATGTATACGCAAAAGTCGGACCGTATTCGTGGATTATTAATGTAATGGTCGCTTTAAGTGCGCTTGTTACAACATTTTCCACCTTTTATTTTGGAACTCTTTCCGATCGAGCAGGAAAACGAAAACCATTTATTTGGATTGGTTATATTATTTGGGGAATCTTTACGATTGGCTTTGGCACAACAGGATACTTAAATGAGTATTTCCCCTTATGGCTAATGGCGACAACAATTGTTATTGCCGACTGTATTATGAGTTTCTTTGGCTCAATGGGTAATGACTCCGGGCTTAATGCTTGGACGGCCGACCTTGTCGATGAAAAGAACCAAGGTAGTATTGGGGCAGTTCTTGCCGTCTTACCGGTTTTGGGGACAATTGTTGGAACATTACTTGGCGGCGTTGTAATTGAAAAGTTTGGTTACTTAGCGTTCTTTTCGATTATCGGGGGCTTTGTAATTTTAGTTGGATTATTATCATTAATTCTTTTAAAAGACAAACCCAGCCTAGAACCAAATGTTCGCGGATCATTTTGGAAACAATTTGGGGAAGCATTTAGTTTTAAAAAACTAAAAGGACATAAAGAATTATTTTACTTATTTATTATCGCCGCTTTATTTTCCATCGGTTTTAATGTCTTCTATATGCATATTGGTAACTTATTAATTTATAACTATGGCTTTACCACAATGGATAGCGGCTTTATCCAAGGTGGTGGAATGGCGATTGCCTTATTAGCGGCAATTCCAACGGGACGAGCGATTAATAAACGGAAATCACCCTTAATGGTTTTGCTTGGCATCCTTCTTAGTGTTATTTCTTTAGTGTTTTTAGGCTTTATTGCGTCTAATAACGATCCAACAAACTTATGGAGTGTTACGAACATTCCATTATTAATCGGTGTTGTTGTTATGGCGACAGGCTTTATTATATTTATCCAAACTTCTTCCGTCTGGGTGAAAGCCTTATATCCCGAAGGTTACGCCGGACAATTTGAAGGATTACGCGTTCTCTTCTTTGTTTTAATTCCTATGGGTCTTAGCGGTCTTATCTCCGAACCATTAATTCAAGGTTTAGGAAAAGCAGTTAGCATTGAAGTTGCGCCTAATGTATTTATGGATGGGTATGCGCCAACTGAAGTCTTGTTCTTCGCTGGTGCGATTATAATGGCGCTTGCATTAATTCCATTATTTAGATTGAAGAAAGAACATGATTACCGGATTAAACAAACGCAACTTGCAGCTTTATTAAGTGATGAAGTTGAAATTGATACACCTAACACCTTAATCTTTGATAAAAAAGGAAACCATATTAATCATGGCTACGCGAAGGATTTTAATTTTGTTTATCAACGTAAAGATGTTAAAAAGAAAGGTCGCTTAAAAGAATGGGACTTCTATCAAGTTAATAATGATCGTTATGTCGTCCAGTTAACAATTGGTCATATTACTTATATCCAAAATAGCGCGCTTTCTTTAATTGATTTAGAAACGAAAACAAGGAAAGATATTAACATTATTAAACTATTTAAAGGTAAATCACTTGGACTAAATGAAAATCCCCACGATGATCATGAAGTAACGCTTAAACATAAAGACTATGAATTAACCTTTCGAAAAGTTGGGAAGAAGCGTGAACTTTATGGTCACGCGGTTGATAAAGATAATGTACCTTGGAAAGTTTGTTTTGAATTAGATGAATTACCTCTTCATGAAGCAATGGTCATCAATACCCCCTTTTATAAATCGTCTAAACACTTTTATTTAAACTATAAAATCAATAACTTAAAAACAAAAGGATATATCCAAATCGGTAAAGAGAAAATCACCTTCGAGGAAGATAATTCATTTACGGTCTTAGATTGGGGTCGGGGTGTTTGGCCACTTGAAGAAAATTGGTACTGGGGTTCCTTGTCTTCGCGTTTAAAAGATGGCCGAGAAATTGGTTTAAATACCGGTTATGGTTTTGGTGATTTAACGGCATCAGGCGAAAACATGCTTTTCTTAGCGGGTAAAGCGTATAAGCTCAACCGGATTTATCAAGTAACTCCAATGGAAAATGATTATACGGCGCCGATGCATTTAAAAGATGACGAGGGAACCGTTGATTTAGTCTTAACGCCCATCTATGACCGCTTTAACGATCTTGATTTAAAACTTATCTTTATGAAGTGTCATCAAATTCATTGCTATTATAATGGCACAATTAAGCTTGATACAGGTGAAGTTATTCATCTTGATAACTTACTTGGCTTTTATGAGCACGCCCATAATCGCTGGTAAAATTAATTAAATAATCTAAAAGAAAAGAAATGTTATTAACGTTTCTTTTTTTATTTAACGCGCGCGCCAAAAGGGAATAGCGCGAGTTTCGCAAATTTTACCCATTGTAGACCAAACGGAATACCAATGATTGTTACAAAAAATAATAATGCACTAATTAAGTGGCCGATGGCAAATTCCCAACCAAAGAAAATAACCCAAATCGTATTTGCAATTGGGTGTTTAGCAAAGTTAAGCTTAACGTTCGTGCCAAAGGGCTTTAAGACGAGTTTCGCCATTTTAAATAGTTGGTTAGCAAAAGGAATTCCAATAATCGTTAGATATAATAAACAACCGACAAGAAAATAAAGAATTGCGCTAATAAAGCCGCCAAAGATAAACCATAGAATGTTAGCAAATGTTTTCATATTCGTTCTTCTCCTTTTAAATACTTGAAGCGACTAACATCAACACCTTCGTGTTTTAAGAGACTAATTTTTGTCTTAATTCCCTCTCCGCCAGAATATCCGCCTAAAGTATTATTCGCTCCAATGACGCGGTGGCAAGGAATAATAAGGGGAAGCGGATTAGCGCCCACTGCTCCTCCAACTGCCTGGGCGGACATTCGGTTAAGATTACGTCGAGTGGCAATAATTTTTGCAATATCGCCATACGTTAATGTTTCACCATAAGGAATCGTTAATAAAATATTCCATACTTCAATTTGAAATGGTGTCCCTTTTAGCGATAAAGGTAAGTCATAAGGATTAGGGCGCTCATGATTAAAGTATTTATCTAACCATGCCTTTACTTTAATTAATGTCGAGTTTTCTTGTTCTTCTTCGATTCGTTCTTCAAAGCCTAACGAAAAGAGTGCTTCTTCATTTGCGATAAGCACTAGATTCCCCAAAGGACTTAAATAATTACTTCTAATTGCAACCATATTTACTCCATGTGAATTAGCTTCTTCATCTGAACTATATTTATAGTTTATTATTTTATATAACAAATATCTACACTAAATAAAAAGACTCTCGAACAAGAGAATCTTCATATTTTATAAGAAGGTAATAATGACCTTAGACAATTATATCGAAACTATTAATCGTAACTTCAACATGTTCACCAGCTTGATTATCAAAGAGTGTAATTGTTTCTCGTCCACTATTTGGACTAAATTCAAAGTTTAAATCTTTTGTTTGTCCTGCTAGTTCATTTAGATACTGTTTCGTGGAATTTACTTATAACGTTGTTTCAAAGGCATTTTGATAATACAATTAAAGCACACCTTGCCGCACCAGCATTAACGACGGTTAATATTGATAAAAAAACGTTTGGTAGACAAGTAATTTTCACATTAATTGAACGGATTAAAGAGCCAAAAACGAATAATAAAATTATTTATCTTACAACAGACGTTATTTGTCGCGATATAACTAATCGTGCTTATAAAAAATAATGTAATATTTCCGAACTAAAAAGTTTGTATTTATAAAAAACAAGTTTGTTAATTATTTTTATCGTTACGATATTTTTTTGAATTGGCTTTCGATAAATTTAATTATTTTAGAAATGTCTTCTTGCTTTGAAGAAAAGACTTCTTCTTTGCTAAGTTCATGGGCATTTTTAATAATATGTTTAAAATCATTAACGATTAAGGCAAGCATTCGTTCACCATTAATCCCCCATTTATTAAATTCAGTAATAATGTCTTTTTTAGTTATCATTGAAATATTATATTTTTTATTAACCGCCATCGCCATATCTTGGGAGATATGTTCATAAATAACCGTTGACACCAAATCATAAAATGGTGTTAAGGAACGTGTTTGGTGAAGTATTGATAAATTTTTTCCGTGATAATCACAATTACCAATTAAAACATTGAACACTAATATTTTAGCAATCATTAATGTATCGCTAGCGGATCGATAAGAATATTCGTTAATTGTCTCGATAACTTCTTTAAAAGAAGGCCCACCTTCTTTTTGATATTTATTTTTGGAACTAACCGTTAATAGTTGACAAAAATCTTCTTGATGCAAGCGACGGATAGTGTTTCCGTTTTTGCTTCGATCAAATCGTTCGATTAATAAATATGGTGTTTCACATTCATTAATAAGTTCCATTTTTGAAACTGGGAGATTAAGCGTCGCGGCTAAGCGTGTACAAAATAATTCATTATATAAAATGTTTTCATAATAATTGTTATCAAATTTCAAGATGTGCGTTGAGGGAAAAGAAAAATTAGGCGCATAAAATTCATCATTATCAATAATAACTGTTGTCTTATCTTGCGCGCCCGCTAAAGAAAGGCGGTTGCCTTTTTGATAAACAATCCGTGCGCCATCTTTATTGATTGCTATATGATTAATGTCATCTTTACTAATAAATTCTCGCGGTGTTTTTTCTATGCTTGGCGAATCCGTATGTAAATGAATTGCGCCCGCACAATCTTCACCAATTACGCTTAAAAGAGAAAACGGATTATTTTGTGAAACGCCTTTGCTTTTAGCAACTAGCTCTAAGATATTTCCTTCAGGCAATAAATTCTCAAAAAAAGCATATACCACTTTATGATAATGAGTTTTTATTGCATGAGGCATTTTTAATGAAATATCAACATGCACATTTTCATTATAAACAAAACGAAGTCGTTGGCCGTTTTTTTCAATCAAATCTCCAACATAATCATTTTCAAGATATACTTTTAAAATTTTATTCATTAACTTTTATTTCCACTTTCAAATTAAGAACATTAAGCACATCTAAAACCTTATTAACCTGAACGGTTGGCTTTCCGGCTTCAAGTTCAATAATAAAACGAATTCCGGTATTAGAAAGCGCCGCAAGATATGCTTGCGTTAATCCAAGATTTTTTCTTCTTTCCTTAATTAGACGTCCAAGTTCCTTCATTTCCATAATATACCCTCTCGGTAATATTATATCATTTAAAATTAATTATTCAAGAATTTTTGGCCTAATATTACTTTACGGGAACATTTTCGTTTTTTCTTTTAAAATAGAGAATTAAAAAAGAAAAATATTACCTTTCGGTAATATAATTCTTTTATATAAAACCTAGCGCTGTTTTAAATAAAACGCCTAGGCGATTTCAACTTTGGAAACCGCTAGTCCAAATGATTCAGGACCAATATGAATTGCTAAGGCGGTACTTACTTCTTTTACTTCAAACTTTCGCACATTAAGGAAAAGGTTTTTAACTTCATTAATCATCGTTTTGATTTGTTCATCGATGAGCGTAACTAAAACGGTTATATCGTATTTCGAACAATCTTCAAGAAAAGTATTTGCGAGCGTAAGAGTTAATCGACGGGCCTTTTTATATCCATGAGCGATTGATAACCGTTGTTTTTGCCCACCATTATCCATTCTTTTGATTTTAAACACTTAAATATTTTAATCATAATTTTTTTGACATTTTTTTCTTCTTTTTTATTAATAAATGATTAGGGCCTCTTTCTTGCAATTTCCTTTCATCCACTCATCAATTTAATTATTAATTTGAACTATCTTTTACCTCCTTATTGATAATTTCCCCTAGATTATAAAAACCAATCGTTAAATAAGTTTTAAAAAAATAATTTTTCTTTAAATTTTAAAATAAATATTTCTTTTCTTTAAACAAATTTAAAAAGCGCTAGGCCCATTCGCTAGCGCTTCTAAATAAATTTATAACTAATTATTGCATAAAACTTTTAAATACTTCGACAACACCACCATCGATAATGATATCAATACCACTAATGAAGGAAGCTTTATCACTAACAAGGAAACTTACTAAATTAACAATGTCACTTGTTTCACCAATTCTTCCGACCGGTGTTAAAGCAATTAATTGATTAATACTTTCAGCATTCTTTTCCATTTCTTTTTCAACCATTGGTGTTCTAATTGCGCCAGGAGAAATTGAAACAATCCGCGCGTGCTTTTTTCCCCACCGCATGGCTTCTATTTTACTTAGCTCGACAACACCAAGTTTACTCCAGCCATACGCTTGGTTAGTTGTTTCTGTTAATTTTAAAATATTGGGTAAGAAATCTTCCGCTAGCGGATCTTTTAATAACTTATCTACGCCTTCCACTAGCGGTGTCATATGCGCAGTAATTGAACTTGTATTAATAACGACCCCACCCGGAACAATTAAGTCATATAAGGCGTTTAGTAAAACTTTTGTTCCAATTAAATTAATTTTATAAATGAGTTCACTATTACCCATTGATTCACTAACCCCGGCAAAGTGGATTAAGTGTTTAAAGCCACCCGCTTGTTCAACAAACGTCTTTACCTTTTCAATATCTTCGCCTTTTGTTATATCAAACTTAATATAACTTGCATGCGGGCCAATTTCTTTTTGAAGATTCTTTAGTTTTTCTTCATCAACATCTAAAAGTAAAAGACGTGAATCTTTTCCAAAGTGAAGCGCGGCTTCATAGCCCATACCCCCGGTTGCACCAGTGATTAAAATCAAATCTTTTTTCATTATTTCTCACTCCTTTTCTAATTTTTTCGTCATCAATAATTTTATTGTACACCAAAAAAGTCGAAAATTAATAATTTGCTATTAAATAAGTAAAAAAGTCGGCTATAATTTACAATTTTATAAATATTTGATAAGTAAATATTAGTCGCGTTCTTTAATAAGATTAAAGAGTTGGACGTTTTTATAAATTACTTCTTTGCCAACTTGTTCGGATATAACAAAACCTTCATCTTCTAATAGCTTTAAATACTTTGTCGCAGTCGCTCGTGAAATATTTAAACTTTCGCGAAAAAATTCATTCTTTGTGTACATATAAGAAAACAAGTGTTCAACAATTTCCGCTTTATAAATGTCTGGTAAGCGTTCTTGCATTAATGCTTTTGCTTGTTCAATTTTATTATTAATATCTAAAATGAGATTTATCGTAAACGTTGATGTTTGTTCAATCCCCTTCAAAATATATAAAACAAACGCTTCTAAATATTTAGAATCCGCTTGGCCCTTTTTAAGAAGCTTATAGTAGTCTTCTTTGTTTTCAATAATATATTTACTTAAATAAAAAATCGGTTCATTAATTTTTTCTTTTAACACTAAATATAAAATATTTAGTATTCTTCCAACCCGTCCATTACCATCATAAAAAGGATGAATTGATTCAAACTGATAATGAATTATTGCCATTTGAATTAATGGATCATAATCATCATTTTCATTTATATATTTTTCAAGGTTTCCCATTAAGTCGCGTATTTCATTTTCGCTTTGTGGCGGTGTATGGACAACTTCACCTGTTAAATCATTTTTAATAACGGTTCCTGGTAGTTTGCGTATTCCACCAACGCTTGGTTCAACTTCTTGATGAATTTTAATAATATCGTTTGTGCTAATAAAACCATTTGCTTTAACTAAATCAAATCCTTTAAAGATCGCGACTCTATAATTAATAACTTCTTTTGGCTTACCGCCTTTACTTTGTTTAACTACTAACTCTTTAAAAATTTCGTCATAGGTTGTAATAATATTTTCAAGTGCGGATGAATCCTTTGATTCACTAATACTTATTAAGCTTAAAACCAAATTGGGGTTTGGAAGTAAATTCATTACTCCTTTAAGTTCACCAATTTTATTATTCGCTAAATTTAGTTGTTTTAAGACCGCTAAAGTATTTAAATCAACTTCAAATGGTAGTTTGTTCATGTAAAGTCTTCGTGACTAAAAGATTACTTTTTTTAGTCACGATGCCTTTTGCGACCATTTTTTACACAATTTATCAGCACATTTTAATTAAGGGACAAAAAAGTCCGACACTTACCATGTCGGACTAATGTTTTATAAATGTGTTGGGTGACCTATTTTGATACACTTACAGCACCCCTGCGAAAAACTACAACACCCCTGCGTTTTTTTACAGCACCCTCCCCGAAATTGGTGTTTTTTTTAAAAACTTCAGTCTAAAATATTTTCCGTTATAAAAATATGTTTATTAGCAAAATCAATTTTTCCTCTAATCCCACAAGGAATCATTGCTCTAGGAAGAGAATGTCCAAAATTAAGATTGTATACTATAGGCAAATTTATTCTATTTGATATTTTAAATAATATTTCACGATATTCATCATAATAAATTTCGTCATATGGTTTTCCAACTAATAAACAACGAACATTTTGAAGCACATCTTCTTTGATTAATCTATCTAACATAGCTTCAAACTAATCTACCGATCCGCGCCAAACGAATGTATATTTGTTAGCTTTAGATTCTATTTTTGTTCCATCGATATATAAGATATCAGTATTTACATTATCAGCTTTAATTATATAATTGTTGATTTCTTTAAAGATATCGTCAATACTTTTACTTAAATAATTGTTGATAAAATTACCAATTGCCTGACGGCTTGGTTTTATTTCATCTGTTAGCCACATAAGTCTTATATCATTTCTTGCTGCACTTTCCATGCCTCTTAGTGAATAAATATTGATCATATTACAAAATAAAACTAATTTTAACATTGATACTAAATTATATCCGATACGACCTTTGTCTTTAGATATTAAGTATTTTTCTACTCCTGATTTATAAAATACTTCATCGAATGTTCTTGCCTCACTATCAAAAGGTATTTTTATTCCTAAATTTAGTGGCAATTTTAGTTGTTTTGCATACATATATTATACCAAAAAAGCCGAATCTATTAAAGACTCGGCTTTTGTTTTTGATGGACTGCATTATTTTAATTCTTTACAGCCCCTATTTTTCACTCTACTAAACTTTCCAATTCATTTATATTTAATAATTTAATAGTTCTATTATTAATTTGTTTAATTAGTTTTTCATCTTCTAATTGTTTAAGATTTCTACTTAATGTTTCTGGACTAATACTTAAATATGAAGATAAATCTTTCTTTTTCATAGGAATAACAACTTTATCTGTTTTAATTATTGGATTTAATAATGTTAACAAGTATTTAACAACTCTAACTTTAACATTACTTGTTGAAACATAAGTTAATTTTTCTTCTGCATCGTTTAACCTATTACTTAATTCTTTAATTATTTCTAAAGAAATACTAGGATATTTACTTATTACTTTTTCAAAGTCTTTTCTACTAATCATACACACTTCTAAATCTTCAAGTGCTACAACATAAACATCATGATTAGTATTAGTAAATATATTTAATTCACCTAGAACCTTTCCTGGAGTTAAAAATCTTAATATTTGTTCTTTACCATTTTCACTTAATTTAAAAACTTTGACATAACCACTTCTTAATATATATAAGTCACTTGTATTATCAAAAGGATTAACAACTTCATCACCTTTTTTAAACTTTTTAGAATTTAATAATGGCAAAATTTCTTCTAAATATTTATTTTCTAAATGATTGAAAATTGGAACTTGTAATAAACAATTTTTATCAGTACTTAAATCATGATTACATTTCATAATATCACCTAACAATATTGTACATTATTTTTCTTTGTTTTTAAAACGAAGTAACCTCATTCCATTTAGAATAACTACTAAAATACTACCTTCATGAACGAACATTCCAATTGCTAAATTAACTTTCTTAAATACTACTCCTATTAACAAAATAATAACAGTAATAATAGCAATCAACATATTTTGAATCATGTTTGATCTTGTCTTTTTAGCTAAACTAACACTATCGACTAAAACATCTAAGTTATCATTCATAATAACTACATAACTAATATCTCTACTTACTTCAACACTACTAATACCCATAGATATTCCTGAATCAGAAAGTTTTAATGCTGGTGCATCATTTAATCCATCACCAACAAATGCAACTTTATAGCCTTTACTTTGAAGTTCTTTGATTTTTTCTACTTTGTCTTCTGGTTTTAAACTAGCAAAAGTATAATCAATCCCTAGTTCTTCACTTACCTTTAAAGCTGTTAACTCATTATCACCTGTTAACATAACTGTTTTATTTGGCTTAAGATTTTTTAGTGCACCTTTAGCTTCATCTTTAACTTGGTCACTAATAGATACTAAACCAGATAATTTGTTTTCAACACTTAATAGAATCGTAGTGTTTCCTAATGCTTCATATTTCTTGATAGTTTCTTTTATTTCACTACTTACCTTAATATTATTGTTTTCCATTAACTCTACATTACCAATTAAAACACTTAATTCGTTTACTAAGCCACTAATACCATAACCTCTTATAACATTAATATCTTTAACATCTTCTGATAAAGTAATATTTTGATCGTTTGTATAATTCACTATAGCTCTTGCTAAGTGGTGTTCACTTGCTTGTTCCAATGAACCTAGATATAGCAATGGATCTTTTGTTGCTTTAAAATCAATAAACTCATTTACTTCTGGTCTTCCAACTGTAAGTGTTCCTGTCTTATCAAAAACAAATATATTTGTCTTTGCTAAGTTGTTTACAGCTTCTCCACCTTTAATTAAAACACCCATTCTAGCTCCTCTAGCAATACCACTAACAGTAGAAACTGGCGAACCTATTACTAATGCCCCTGGACAGGCAACTACTAAAAAGGTGATTGATAAATGTAAATCTTTAGTAAACAAGTAAACAAGTAAAGATAACACTGCAATTAGAGGTGTATATATACTTGCAAATTTATCTAAAAACTTTTGTGCTTGTGTCTTAGACTCACTCGCTTCTTCAATTAAGTTAATCATCTTATTAAAAGTAGTATCTCTACCAACTTTAGTAGATCTAAACGTTAAATAACCATCTAGTACAATACTCCCACTATAAACTTCACTACCTATGTCTTTTAATACTGGTACACTTTCACCAGTAATACTAGCTTCATTAATAGTTGCATCACCATTAATTACAACTCCATCTACTGGAACTACTGTACCTGCTTTTAATATAACTAAATCATCAACTACAACTTTATTTACACTTATAGTTTCTTCAATTCCATCTCTTAGAACTAAAGCTTCCTTTGGTGCTAATGATGTAAGTTTGTCCAATGAGTTTCTCATTTTTTCTAATGTTTTTGCTTCTAAGTATGCTCCAAATAAAAACAAGAAACTTACTACACTACTTTCAATATATTCTTTAATATATATAGCCCCAATAATAGCAATTACAACTAATAACTCAATACTAAATTGTTTCATTCTAGTTGAACTATATGCTTTAAGGAATATTGGTAAAAATGCAACAGCTGTTGCGATAATTAACAAGATATCACTTGTTAAACTAAAATTTAATACTTTAAATAATACTCCGAATAAAATAAGAACTCCCGATAAGAGAGTTAACTTATTTGTATGTCTATTAATAAACATCATATTCTATAACTTCAAATCCTAATTTTTGAACGATGTTTACTAATGTTTCATCGCTTGTTACTTCTTCATTGAAATCGGTTTTTACTTTGCTTAAGTTAAAGTAAACTTTTGCACTTTCAACTCCGTTTTCTTTATTTAAAGTATTTTCTATTTTTCTTACACAACTTGGACATGTAAGAGTGTTTAATTTTATTTCTAATGTTTTCATTTAAAACACTTCCTTTCTTTTTATACTTTTATTATATATATTCTTTCTTTCATTTTCCTTGACCCAGATCAACTTTTAAACAAAAAATAAAAAACGTGGCTTTATTAAACCATTAGAATAGAATAGGTCCGATACTGATACGATACCTCTAAAGTATTAAGTTAAATGTGAATGGTATACAATAAAATAGACACGAAGTGAATTGATCCCATTTTCTTGTACTTTATGTTCTTTGTAGTTATTATATTATTTGTTCATTTTTCGAAGGTGATTTATGTACAAAATTTAAATATCATTGACAGACTAAAAACGATAAAAAAAGTCCAATACTTGAAGTATCAGACTAATGCTTTCAATATGGTGGAGCTGACGAGGATCGAACTCGCTACCTCTTCGTTGCGAACGAAGCGCTCTCCCAGGTGAGCTACAGCCCCATTTATAGGCTTAAATATACTAGACTATTTATCCTTTTTTTGCAAGTGGGAACACTAACTTTTTGTCTTGTTTGCTTTTTATTAATTTAGATATTTTTTATTGTTTCGTTTTTTTAATAAATAATTTTACAATTGTGAAACACCTTATAGATAACTCGAATTGTAACGATGAATACAAAGGCAATTTTTTGAAACATTTTGCGCATACTAAATTAAAAACCAAATTGCAAGACTACAAAAAAGTTTTTTAAGTTTTATACTGATTTCACTAGTTGAGGTGTATAAATGCGCAATGATTATTTCTTAGCGATCGACCTCAAAAGCTTCTATGCGGCTGTTGAATGTATTGATCGCGGACTAGATATGTTTTCTTCACCGCTTGTGGTGTGTGATGAAACGCGCGGGGAAGGAACAATTGTTCTTGCGGTTTCGCCATGCCTTCGCGCCTTAGGAGTCCCATCAAGGTTACGGAAGTTTGAACTTCCCCGCCTTCCTAATATTATTTTTGCTAAACCACGCATGGGACGATATCTTGAAGTTAGCGCAATGTTTAATTCCTTATTATTAAATTATGTTGGGGAAGATGATTTACATATTTATTCCGTTGATGAATGTTTTCTTAATGTTGGCCCGTATTTAAAAATGTATAACATGAGTGCGGATGAACTTGCGGAAGTTATTTTACAAGATATTAAACGCACGTTAGGTTTAGTCGCAACCGCCGGGATTGGTCCAAATATGTTTTTAGCTAAAGTTGCGATGGATATTGACGCTAAACACCAAGCAAATAATATTGCACACTGGACATACGATGATGTCCCTACAAAATTATGGCCAATTACACCGTTAAGTAAACTTTGGGGTATTGCAAAAGGGTATGAACGGAAATTAAACAATTTGGGACTATTATCAATTGGTGATATTGCTACTTATCCTAAAGTTCGGCTAAAAGAGTTGTTTGGCGTAATGGGCGAAGAACTATGGGAACACGCGAATGGAATTGATGATACCGATATTCGTGATAAATATATTCCAACAAGCACTTCGATATCGCAGGGGCAAACACTCTTTCGTAACTATAATAAATCTGAAGCCAAACTTCTTCTTCGCGAAATGAATGATGATTTAGCTAGACGTCTCCGCGCCCGTGAACAAGTTGCTACCGGTGTCAGCGTGCAAATTGTTTATGCGGACCGCACCTTAAAAAGCGATACGGTTCAAGTTAATTTAACTAGACCCTCCAAACATAACAACGAACTATATGAAGCACTTGTTACGCTCTATGAACAAAAGGCGAAGAACCTCCCAATCCGCGGCGTACATATTTCTTATTTCGGACTACAAGAAGATAACTATTATCAAATTGATTTCTTTAATGATGTGGATGAACAAATTATTGAGCTAAATTTATACGCAACGCTTGATCATATCCAAGCAAAATACGGCTTAAATGCGGTAATGCGCTCAACCGCACTTATCGGCCACTCTAATTCAATTAAACGTCACAATGAAATCGGAGGACACGCTCGATGAGTCGCGGAATGAAAAAGTTTCTCCCTTATGCTTCGCTAATCGAACAAGGTGAGTTTATAAAGCAAATGCTTTATGAAAAGCAAAAGGTTAGCAAACCACTTGTTAGCTATGATGAGCAAGAACGAATTAATATGTTGTTAACAAACTATCATGGCGAAGAAGTTATTATTACGTACTTTAAAGCGGGTTATATTTATCAAACAACAACTTACATTAAAAGAATTGATCCCACTTTTAAAGAATTAACTCTTACTAATTTTAAACTTAGTTTTGCGGATGTAATAGATATTATTTACGCTGAATAAAAAAGACCTAAGCATAAACTTAAGTCTTTTAAATTTGCTAAATTAGCTGCAATACTACGCTCTTTTTGTTTATTAGCCAAATAACTTATTAAGTGCTTTGGCAATCAAACAAAGCTCCTTTTAGCGGTACTTAATTCGTTTAATGAGTTTGAATTAGACAAAGAAAACACGGCTCTTACTTTGATTACGCTCCTTAATTTGATTAAAAAAAGAATCAACCAAGTACCGGTTAATCCGACCGTTTTAAAGATTGAAAAATTCTTATATGAAAACTATAATAAGCCGATTACGTTAGAAGATATTGAAAAGTTTACGTTCTTCTCCAAAACCCATTGTCACGTCATTTTTAAAAATGAAAAAGGCGTCTCAATTATTGATTTTTTAAACAACTATTCGATTAATAAAGCAAAGGAATTGTTAATTGAAGGCGCGATGCCACTTAATGATATTTCGGAAATGATTGGCTTTTCTTCATATAACTACTTTTCTCGTTTGTTTAAAAAGAAAACCGGCTATTCACCTAAAGAATATCGAAGAATTATTAAATAGTTAATTGCAAAATAAAAACCTCGAAGTTATTTCTTCGAGGTTTATTTTTTTATTTTTTTTACTTCTTAAAAGGCCCAATTACCGTTTTTGAATATTTGAATTTCTTTACCGTTTGGTGTAATTCCAATAATTTCTAAATCTTTGGTGCCAATCATGAAGTCAACGTGAATCATCGAATCATTAATATCTTCACGAATTTCTTCTAACGTTAAACTTTCATACCCATCAAGTGCGTTATTAAACGCTGCACCTAACGCTAAATGGCAGGAGGCGTTTTCATCATATAACGTATTCCAAAATGTAATACCCGAATTACTAATTGGTGAATCATATGGAACAAGGGCAACTTCGCCTAACATTGATGCACCTTCATCAAGGCTCACCATTTCTTTTAATAATTTTGCGCCTTTTTTTGCACCGGTTTCGACGACTTTTCCGTTTTCAAAGCGAAGCCAGAATTCATCAATAATGTTTCCGCGGTAGCTTAATGGTTTCGAAGAATAAACGATTCCGTCAGCATCACCTTTCCGTGGTGAGGTAAAGACTTCTTCGCTTGGGATATTTGGATTATACCAAACGCCATCAAGCGTCTTATCACGGCCACCTAAGAATTTAGCATTTGGTAATAAACCCACGCGGAAATCGGTTCCATTACTTGCTTTGTAGCGTAATTCTTTAAACCGATAATCATTTAACCAATCACACCGAGCTTTTAAATTCGCGTTATGTTCATCCCACGCTGAAATTGGATCAGCGCCATCAGCGCGTGAAACTTTTAAGATTGCATCCCATAATGCTTCAAGCGCTTGGATTTTTGGAATATCAGGAAAGACGTGTCTAGCCCATTCAATCCCCGGAACCCCTGCAATACACCATTGATACTTATTTTCCATTGCATCACGGTATCCTTTAATAATTGGATAACGAATTTGCGATGTTCGCGAAACTTTCTTTTGATTAATTCCTTTTAATCCGGCCGGATCACTACTTTCTAAATAAATCCGAACTGGCTTTGTATCAACATAATGTTGCAAACGGGCTTTTTCCCATTCTGTTACTTTTCCAAGAACTTTTAATTTCTCGTACTGATATTTGGCTTTGGTGAGTGGGGGGTAATTCCATTTCACTTCCACGCTTCTTGCTTCTGCCCGATAGATTTCGATTACTAAATATCGAACAAATTCTGGTTGGTCAAGATCAGCGTAAACGATGACATCTTGCCCAGGTTGGACATTCGCACCGCGATGCACGATTAAGCGTGCATATTTTTTCATCTTACTTACTTGCATGTCATTTCTCCTTATGTGCGTCTTTTAATTTTCAAAATAAATTGGCGGCTGCCCCCTAATTAAATTCTTACTTATCTATGAAAACTCTTATTAACACGCAATTTAATTATAAACAAGTATCATATAAATACAACAATAATCAAAACAAAACTAGCCAGTGTATTATATTAATTGATAAATCATCTGCCTATAAAAACAACTTTTTTTAATTCTTTTTTGATTTTTTCACCGTAAAACCTTTAATCGTTGCTTTCGTTTTCGCTTCATTGACGGTATCAGCGAGTGTTGAAATTAACGGCCGTGGATTATAGCCAAGTTCCAAATGCGCCTTCTTTGTTGAAAAATCCGCATTTGCTTCAAGCGTTGACATAGAATATGCGGTAAATAACGGTGTTTGTTTTTTAACTTTATAATACCATTCGACAATCCAGGCGACCGAACGCACAAACTTCGGGGCTAAAAAGACTTTCGTTGGTTTTAAATCGGTTATTTTTGATAACAAATCAGTTATTTCTTTAATTGTATAATAGCCACCCGCAAGAATATATGTTTCACCGCTTCGACCATTTAAGGCGGCAGAAATCACCCCATCCGCCACATCGCGAACATCGACAAAGTCATAACCACCTTTGACCGCAACTTTAAGTTTACCCGCAAGGTACATTGTAATAACATGGCTTAAAAAGTCACCCGCTTGGGTGTAGCCTGGACCAATAATGCCCGACGGATGCACAACAACAACTTCAAAGATATCGGTTTCAGCATTTAAGACATAGTTTGTTGCTTCCGCTTTTGTTTTCGCGTATTCACCATGGACTAACCTTGGATCAAAATGTTTTGTTTCAACAATTTGCGTGCCTTTAGGTGGTTCTTCAATAGCGTGAACACTACTTACATGGACGAGCCGTTTAACTCCTAGCGCCTTTGCAATTTCAACAACATTTTCCGTCCCCGTTACGTTTACGTCATAAACGCGTTTTGAGACGTGCTTTGAAATGCTAATTAACGCCGCACAGTGGATTAAAATAATTTCTTCATCGGGGCGATGGAGTAGAAACGGAACAAGCGTCGCCGGTTTTGTTACATCACCATAATAAACGGAGGTTCCTGGCACGATATTTTTTTCATTTGGTAAATAAAAACCACGGACGGTTTCGCCTTGCATTAGTAAATCATGGGCGATTGTTGAGCCTAAATGTCCGCCGATGCCAGTGATCGCAAAAATACGTTTTTTCATATGCCATTCCTCCTTTTATCTCTATAAATATTATAACATTGATTAAATTATTTTTATTCTTCAACGATTATTATTTTACAAATAAAAAAGCAGCCATTTAAAGCTGCTTTAGATCATTTACCTAAGTTATGCACTAATCCGCGGAGAAGTGAATTCGCTAAAGTGTGGTAAGGATTCACACCAAGCACAGAAATGATGCCATTCAATTAGTTTATGGTTTTTCCGTTGATTGTACATCGTTTTAAGTTGTTGATAATTTGTTGTCATTGTCGCGGATAAGCAAAACCCACTTGGCAAGGACGCAACAATTTCACGCCACTTCGCCTTTTTAGCGTTACGATCTTCAATTTCATTATATTGTTCAACAAGTTCACGAATGACTGCAAGAATCCGCTCATCAACTTCAGGAACACACCGTTCTTTAATATCGAATTTCATTAACATATGCATCGTTGATTGCGAAGAAATAAAATCAAACCAGTGATAGCGTTGGGCTTCTTTCCACCAATACAACGGAGCGGTCACATCCATATGGACAAGAATTCCTTTTAAAAAGTTATCATGCCCTTCGCCACCTTTTGTGGAGCCTAGATTAATCGCGCGGGAAAAGTCTTTTTCGGTTGGTTCATCAATTTCAATAACGGTCCGCATCGGGTTTCCGCTTGCTTTTACCGCCCGTTCTAATCCATACACAAACGTGTTTTCAATTTTAAATTCCATTATTATATGCCTCCAATAAATTTTCTAATAAGGTAAGTCGCGTTAATAACCCAACGCCACCAGGAACAGGAGTTTGTAGGGCAACTTTTAAGTTTGGTTCGACGTCACCATATGTTACGCCCTCAAGCCGGTTAATTCCAACATCCACAACGACCGCGCTTTCTTTTAAGACATATGAATGATCAAGGAAATATTTTTTACCAACTGCGACGACAATAATATCAGCATTTGCTAAATATCGCCGCATATCTTCCGGTGTCGTTTTTGAATGTAAAATTGTTACATTCATATTAGCGTTCAATAAAAGTTTCGCCATTGGTTTACCAACGATGTTTGAGCGGCCAATAACAACAGCGTTTTTTCCGGTAAAACTAACACCTGAATATGATAAATAATTCATAATTCCTAATGGTGTACACGCCTTAAATTTTGATAAGGGATGGAACCCATCGACATCTTTTAAAGGGGTAACCGCAACTTTAACTTTCTCTTCATCAATTTGCTTTGGTAAGGGCATTTGTACAATAAAACCATCAATTGTCGGGTCATTATTTAATAAATCAATTTCTTTTAACAGTTGTTCTTCACTAATTGAGGTCGGAAACTTTTTAACTTCTGCGTTAATTCCAACTTCCGCAGCATCCGCTAATTTACCTTTAATATACGTATTTGAGGCAGGATCATCATTAACTTGAACAATACATAAAGACGGTATCCGCTTTAAAGTTGCGGTCACCGCGCGTAAATTTTCTTTTCGAATTTGTACATATTGTTTAATATCCATTGGCCATCTCCATCACGAGTAAAATTATAACAAAAAAGACTACCTTCAGGTAGCCTAGATAAACATATTTACAATATTTTTTATTAAGTTTTTACTTCAAACGAAAAACAATAATAACGCATCGATTAAATATTTCTTTTTAAAATTTGATTTAGAAACAAATAAACGGGTTTTATCTTGTTAACTATTAAGCGGCTTCACCACTATCATTTTTTACTTCTACAACTTCTGGTTCGATTGGTTGAGCGATATTATCGATTAATCCTTTAACGCGTTCTAAATAGAACGTTGCTTTAGCGGTTTGATAATAAGGACTAAAATAAACATTTAACATTCCCGCTGTTAGGGCAACACCAATTCGCCATAAGATAAAACTAAGGTCAAAAACAATAATTTCACCAAAATGTTTTTTTCCTAAATTGAAGCTTAGTTTAAGAATGTCTTTTGTGTGATAACTGTTATATCTTTCATCCGCAAGAATATAAAACGGGAAGTAAAGGAAGACATAAAACGCTAACACCGCAAAGATTATTCCTAAAACCACAATAATTGTCATAATAATATAAACAACATAATGAATGTAGCCGGCAATTAAAAGTAAAAGAAAACTCACTAATCCAATTGCAAGAGAAAAACCAAGAGACAATAAGACGATGGCAACTTGAAGTTTTAAAGCCCGTAGAAATTTTGGAAATCCTTTGAAGATGTAATTAATGTCCGCGACACGTTCATCATCTCCGTTAGCGATATCAATAAAATACGACACTTTGCTTACCGCAAGTGCACCACCAACAATAATCGGACCAACAATAAAGCCAACTGCGACTGAGCCAAGCGCGACTAGTGTCCAAAGCACTATTGCAAGAAAAATATAACCAAAACTCGGTTTAATTCTTTCTCTTGCTTGTTTTTTAATTTCCTTACGATTCATAACAAAAACTCCTTTCGTTTATTTATATATTTGAGGAAATTGCAAATTTAATTATACATTTTAAATCGTATTTTTACTATGCGCTAAAGCATTAAATAGTTAATTTATCGACTAAAAGATAGATTTATTAGAGTTTTTTAAAAAAAGGCACTTAAGCCTTTTTTCTTCATATTATTATTCATCTTTTTTACTAGACCATCAAGAAACTAAATTTTACTAGGCGACAAGCGCTGTTTTGTTACTTGTACCATAATCATAAAGTGCACGAGCAAGCAAGTTATTATTTTCATCACGAAGCGGTTTTGAATAATCCGGCAATTCATAATTTAATTTATTTCCTTCAATATCTTCAATTGGAATAATTGTTCGACCAAAATAATATTTCCAGTTAGATTCAAGAAGATTTACTTCACCATCTTCTTGCGAAATTCTTCGCCAGTACTCACTATGATTTTGTGGGTTTTGATTTTTTGATTGGGTAGTTGCGATATAAAATTCATCACCTTCACTACCCGCAACCTTTACCACCCGATTTGCTTTGTAAGTTAATGTTGCATCCCATTCAATAATATTTTCGCTCGGCATTTCATCAAAATAGTACGAAGCAAAAATACCGCTGGGGCCACCCGCTATAATCGGAATTGCGTAATAAGTGTGTGCTGTTTTATAAAGTTTTCCATTCGATGAAATATAAGTTCCGGCTGGAATTTTCGTAACAACCGTAATGATATCTAAAATACCATCAAAAGAATAAGCAAATCCATAATCAGGATCAACCGCACCAGCAAACTTAGGCCCAAGTGGTAATGTATCAGGATCAATATCATCAATCGCATACGTCCAATCGCCAATTGTTATTGTTACATGCGATTCCGAGTTCGCTGATAGAACCTCCCCTTACCAATACGCATACGTCGTTGATAGAGACGACAAAAAAACGACACTAAGTATCAATAGACCTTTATAGAACCAAAATGGTTTGCGTTTTTCCTTCGGCTTAGACATAACATCCCCTCTTCTATAACTGACTAATAATTAATATAATTATACTCTTTTATTTTCACATTGTCATAAAAACGCAATAAACCATCTATTTTTTAATAAAAATGCGGATTTGACAAATAAAAAATTTAAAAACGCGTTAAGAACAACTAATAAACTAACGGTCATCTAATTTTCTTTTGTATAATATGAATTATGAATGAATCATTTAAAAACCATCTTCTTGATATTTTCCCCTTAGATATCGCTCATTCGTTAATAAACTCCTTAAGTGGTCCTGAAGAAAGAGCCGCCCTTTTAAATACGGATAAAATTAGTGATGAAATGTTTTTATCATTATTTAAAAGTGCCACACCACATCCATTTGTTCCCCACGCTTATTACTACGATAAAGAAATTGATGATTTAGGAAAACATGAACTCCATGATTTTGGCGCTTTTTATTTGCAAGATCCAAGCGCAATGATTCCCGCATCATTATTACCTGTTACAAATAGTGATCTTGTTTTAGATATGTGTGCGGCACCAGGCGGAAAAACAATCCAAGTAAGTCGAACAATGAATAACGAAGGAATTATTATCGCTAATGATATAAGCGCGGCGCGCGCCAAAGAATTAAGCCGTAATGTTGAACGAATGGGAAGAAAAAATATCATTGTTACAAACAATAACTTCGAAAAGTTTGTTCCTAACCTTCAAAACACCTTTGATGCGATATTACTTGATGCTCCTTGCTCTGGTTCAGGAATGGGGCGGAAAATACCAGCGATTCTTGATGAATGGTCACTAGCGAAAGTTCAAAAATTTGCGTCATTACAGCAAGTTATGATTGTAAATGCTTATAAATATTTAAAGCCTGGTGGCACTTTAATCTATTCAACTTGTTCGTTTTCACCCGAAGAAAATGAGGAGATAATTTCACACCTTTTAGCAAACACTGATGCAGAATTAATTAGTGTACCAACAATTAACGGCGAATATAGACCGCAAAATAGGCCTGAAACGCTATATTTACTTCCTTCATTATTTAAAGGCGAAGGACAGTTTATTGCAATGATTAAAAAAACCGGCGAAAAAATAATTACTTTTTCTAAACAAACATCAACTAAATTTGTTTATCGTGATATAACGTATCTTTTACCAACAAACTATGCAATACCCGCATTATTTTATTTAGTGCGTCCAGGTCTTGAATTAGGAAGGCAAGAAAGGTATGGTTTTGTTCCATCGCACCACTATGCAAGAGCAAGTACCAGTGATGAATCATATGCTTTAACAAACGAAGAAAAAAACCGCTATTTAAGCGGTGAAACATTACAAGTGCGTGGCGACCTACCTAATGGGTATCATGTTGTAAGTTACCAAGGTTTTGCCATTGGTTTAGTTAAAAATGTTAATGGTGTTTTAAAAAATCATTATCCAAAAGGACTACGTAGATAATTAACGTTTATTTTTTCTTTTTGACGGCGGTTGGTTTTGATAACTCCGTTTGCCGCTCTTTTTATTTTGACTACTTTTTTGATTTGAACCTTTCTGACGCGGTTTTGGTTCACTTTGCATGAGTAAATCAATGTTGCCAGCATCCACGTTAACACTACCGATCACAACCTCAACACGGTCACCTAACATGTATTGCTTTTTATTGCGTTTACCCGTTGCGGCGATATTCGCGTCATCAACAACATAATAATCGTTAAGTGTATCAAAGCGAACAAGGCCAGAAATGCCATTATCTAATTGAATAAACATGCCCATATTTGTTAGGCCACTAATCATGCCCACCATTTTTTGGCCTAAATGCGATGCCATATATTCAGCGCTCTTGATATCAGTGACACGGCGTTCAATTTGAAGAGCTTTCCGTTCTAAGTCGGATGTTTGGTCACCATCTTTAATAAGTTTCTTCTTTAATAAATCTAAATCATTGGTATTACGATTAAATAAATATTTATGAATTAAGCGATGAACGATTAAATCAGGATATCTTCTAATTGGAGATGTAAAATGAGTATAGCAAGCGGACGCTAAACCAAAGTGACCATAATTTGTTGGTGAATATTTAGCTTTCGCTAATGAACGAAGGGATGCTTCCATAATTACCGGACCATCTGGTTCATATTTATACTTATTAACTAAGATTTGCATATCTTTGGGCGAAACATTTTTCGGATTTAATTCTGGTTTATGCCCAAGGCGTTTTAATAAATAATTTAAATTATCAATCCGTTGACCTTCGGGTTGTTCATGAATCCGATATAACATTGGTAGTTGTTTATTTGTAATTGTTTCAGCAACTACTTCATTTGTAAGAACCATTAAGTCTTCAATTAGTTGTTCAGCTTCAATTGCTTTTTTTAGATGAACACCAATTGCTTTTCCTTCTTCATCAACATCGATAACAACTTCGCCTAGATCTAAATCAAGTGAACCACGACGGTTCCGTTGTTTTCTTATTTTCCTTGATACTTCATTTAATAACAAAAGCATTTCTTCAATGTCATTGGTTGCTTTTTTAGCGTCAATTACTTGTTGAACATATGTATAAGTAAGGCGGCCTTTCGAATTAATTACACTTGGGAAAATTTGTGATTTCATTACTTGGCCTTGATTATCAACGTCGATAATAACCGAAATAGTTAAACGGTCCATACCTTCGCTTAACGAACAAATTCCATTTGATAATGGAAATGGAAGCATCGGCACAACACGGTCCGTGACATAAATCGACGTTCCCCGTTCATAGGCTTCCACATCAATTGGTGATTTTTCTTTTACATAACTTGCAACATCAGCAATATGAATTCCTAAGCGATATCCCGTCGGAATTTTTTGAACACTAACCGCATCATCAAAATCACGGGCAAGTTCGCCATCAATTGTCACAATTAATTCATCACGAAAATCGCGGCGACCTTCTAAATCGCTTTTTAAAATAGATGTTGGAATATTTTTAAGTTGTTCTTCAACTTCAAGCGAAAACTCATTTGGAATATTTTCTTCAATTAAAATTCGCGAAATATCATTACCTGGAGCGTTTTTTGAGCCAAGACTTTCAATGAATTTTGTGTGAACAAAAAATTCACTATAACTTGTAATTTCCGCGACCACTAATTCATCGCTAAAACCTTGATGATCTTCAAGTCGAAAGGAAACGGCGCTACTACCTAATTTATTAACTTTTAAAAACGGTTTATTTGCTAAATAATATATTTCGCCGATTACTTTTTTGTTTGCCCGAACAAAAACGTTATGGACAGAATATTCTCCGCGATTAATTTCTACAAAGACCCGGTCACCTAATAAAGCGTTACCAAGGTTTTGTGCATCTATACGAATATCTTCATCAGTATCGTCAATTCGCGCAAAGGCAAAGTTACTTTTAACACTAACGACAGTTGCTTTTTCCAAATATAGTTGGGTTGGAAGAAAAACAAGGCCGTTATGTTCAACAAGTTCACCTTGAGTAAATAACTTATCTAATTCATCACCTAAAAAATGGCCAAGTTCAACCTCTTCAAGCAACTGCCGATAAGTTCTTGGACCTTTGTCTTTAATAATATCAATAATTTTATTGTTCATTCATGTTTCCTAACAAAAAATAAAAAGGGCAGCTGGCCCTTTTTGCTTTTTCAATATTTACTTTATAGTACCTTCACAAGAATCGCGATAAGGAAGAAAATTGCAACGAGTACATAAGTTATAATTGATAAGACACGATCAACACCGCGTTCTTTTGTTTTAGCAAAAACGTTCATCCCGCCACCAGTGATTGCCCCAGAAGCGCCTTCTGATTTACCACCTTGAAGTAGCGTAACAATGATAAGAAACACTGCTATTACTAAGAAAATCCAATCTAATGCGCTCATTTATAACATTCCTCCTGCTAAGATACGGTAGTTATAATACCATAACCCAATCATTTTGTAAATAAAAACCTTTCTTGCTACTTTTTGCTATCTTCCGCTTCACGAGTGATAATTTCATCGTTTTCATCGTGGTTAATTATTACTTGTTCTACTTCATCATTTTCAATTATTTCTTCAAACTTTTTATTAAAATCAACGACGCTATCACTTTCTTCATCTTCGACTTCTTCTAATACTTGTTCTTGACGTTCGGCGTGCATTTCTTCCGCGGGATGAATAACTTTAAATTTATCCGTCCTCTCTTGAAGGTCATACATATTTGGTAAGACCATTACATCTTTAATTGTTACGATTACTTCATTTGTTTCAATCGTTAACGGGCCGACAAATGTTTCTTGAAAAAAGACAATGTTAATTTTTGCACTAAGAATATCATCCCATAAATAAATATCGACATCTTCATTTGTGAACTTTCCTTTTTCGTTTTCGTTATAAAGAATTATTTTATCTTGGTCAAATTCACCAATTTTGATTTTTTTATTATCTTTTGTATTAATTCGTTTTAGTAACCAAAAAACACCAAATGCGACAAAAGCACCAAGAAAGAATCCAATTTTAAGTTCTAATTTGCTCGGCTTAATTGCAAGTGCGGTAATTAAAAAGGCAAGACTTAAGAGGACCGCTAAAACCATTAAAAAATAACGCACCATATAACTCTTGCGGTTTGGTTTCATTAAGATGGGGCCGCTAAATTGTTCCGTGTTAATTCCTTCAGTAGTATCGAAGTGAATTGGGTTTTCTAAATTCATTGTTAATCCTCAGCTTTCAACTCTAATATAATATCACGCAAAGTCGCTGCTGTCTCAAAATCGAGTTTCCGGGCTGCTTCTTGCATGTCTTTTCGAAGTGTTTTAATATATTCTTCCTTTTCACTACTCGACATTTTAATCGCTTTATTATGAACGTGATCGGTTTCTTGTTCGAACCCACGTACGGGTAGACGTATTTCTTTTTGAATTGTCATTGGAATAATTCCATGTTCATTATTGTATGCTTCTTGAATTGCCCGCCGCCGGTTTGTTTCTTCAATCGCTCCCGCCATACTATTTGTCATCTTATCCGCATACATAATTACACGTCCATTCGCGTTTCGGGCTGCCCGACCAATAATTTGAATAAGGGAACGTTCACTTCGTAAGAACCCTTCTTTATCCGCATCTAAAATTGTAATTAAGCTTACTTCGGGAATATCTAACCCTTCGCGTAATAAGTTAATCCCAATTAAAACATCATATTTACCTTTTCGTAGTTGATAAATAATTTCGGTCCGTTCTAATGTTTTGGTTTCGGTATGTAAATACGCGACTTTATAACCATAACTCTTCAAATAGTCGGTAAGATCTTCCGCCATTTTTATTGTTAACGTAATAACAAGTGTCCGTTCATTCCGTTTAATCCGTTCATCAATTTCCATAATTAGGTCATCAATTTGTCCTAATGTTCTTCGGACTTCAACTTGTGGATCAACTAAACCGGTTGGCCGAATAATTTGTTCAACAACTTCATTATTCGCACGGTCTAATTCATAATCGCCGGGTGTTGCGGATGTACAAATCATTTGTGGCACTAAATCAACAAACTCTTCAAACTTTAAAGGGCGGTTATCTAATGCGCTTGGTAAACGAAAGCCGTATTCCACAAGTGTTTCTTTACGGGACCGGTCACCATTATACATGCCACGAATTTGTGGAAGGGAAACGTGTGATTCATCGACAACAACTAAAAAATCTTTAGGAAAATAATCGATTAAACAAAATGGGCGTTCGCCGGGTTTTCTTCCATCAATGTGGCGCGAATAGTTTTCAATTCCAGGAACCATCCCAAATTCGCGGAGACTTTCGACATCTTGCCGCGTCCGCATTTCGAGCCGCTGCGCCTCAATGAGTTTATTATTATCTTCAAAATACGCGAGCCGTTCAACCATTTCTTCTAAGATACCAACCGTCGCCGTTTTAATTCGTTCACGCGTTGAAGCGTGGTCATATGCTGGATATATTGGATAATGTTGAAGTTGATGAATAACTTCACCCGTTACAGTATTAATTACTGCGATTGCTTCGATTTCATCACCAAACGTATCAATGCGAATGGCCATATCGCCCATATCCATTGGAAATAGTTCATATATATCGCCCCGCACACGGAATGTTCCAGGTGACAAATCCATATTTGTTCGTGTATATTGCGCATCAATTAATTTATTAATGAATTCACGGCGTTCAATTTCTTCGCCAACGCGCACTTCAAACACTAAGGCGCGATATTCTTCTGGGTCACTTAACCCATAAATTGACGCAACACTTGCGACAATAATTGTATCCCGCCTTTCTAAGACGGAATTAATCGCCGAAATGCGCAGTTGTTCAATTTCTTCATTCATAACTGCGTTCTTTTCAATATACATATCCGACTTTGGTAGATAGGCTTCTGGTTGATAAAAATCAAAGTTCGAAACAAAATATTCCACCCGGTTATGCGGAAATAATTCTTTAAATTCACTATATAATTGACCCGCTAGTGTTTTGTTATGAACTAGAACTAAAGTTGGGCGCTGGGTTTCTTCGATGACATTAGCGATCGTAAATGTTTTTCCGGTTCCAGTTGCACCTAAAAGAACTTGAACATCCTTCCCTTCATTAAGCCCTTCAATTAATTGCTTAATCGCGGTTGGTTGATCTCCCGTTGGTTTATATTCACTAACAATTTCAAATTTATGACTTTTCATCTTCTTTTAAATTATTGGACTCGCTTTTCTTAGTGGGTTCTTTGTTATTTTTTTTCCGACTTAAACGTTGTTTTTCTAAATCAACAAATCCTTCACCAAAAACGTTTTGGAGGTGATTAATAACAATAAAGGCATGTGGGTCAATTTCAGCGATTGCTTTAAGTAAACTCGCGTGTTGATCGCGACTAAAAACAACGTTTATTTGCCGGTAATTTGTATATTTCCATCCGCCTTCAACGTTTGTAATCGTTGAGCCGCGACCCATTTCATCTTGAATATACGCATTAATTTTTTCCCATTCACTGGAAATGATTTTTGCGTCATAAATATCAGACTTACCACTAAAGACGAAGTTAATTGTCGCTGCACAAATTAAAGCGGAAATAATTCCAATTAAACCAACAACTAAATAATCTGCTCCAAAAACAATCATGCCAATGACAACAATCGTGCCATCAATAATAAAAGTTGTAACTGAAGTTCTAATATGTGTGTACTTCGTTAAAACAAACGCTAAGACATCAACGCCACCCGTTGATCCGCCACCTAATAAGGCTAAACCAACACCAATACCAATTAAACCGCCACCAACAAGGCCACCAATTAACACATTTGCGGTATCAGGCATGCCGTTTACTCCTGCTTCATATAAATGTCGGGCCGGTAATTGGAAAAAGTCAACGCGAATTACTAAGGTAAGAAATAATGGATATACGATTGTTGCCAGCAATGTTTTCATGGCAAATTCTTTTCCAAGAACAAAATAACCAAGAATAAATACAAGGACACTAGAAATCATAACGGTGAAGTCTACAGGAAAACCAGTAAGGTTTTGCACAATTAAACCACTTCCGCCTAATCCGCCTGCATTAATACCTTCAAAATTTCCAAGGTTGGAATTAGTAATGTTCGGCGTTAAAAACATACCTGTGCCTAGAGCAAGTAAAAAAGCACCAACAATAACTAGCGCAATATTTTTAATTTGCCGTTGGTGTTCTAATTTTTTAAACCATTCTTTAATTTTAGCCATGTTTTTTTGCCTCCATTTCTAAATACGCATACGCAAACTCATCCAATTCGCCATCCATTACGCTATCAAAGTCACCCGTTTCATAATTTGTTCGGTTATCTTTTACTAGCCGATAAGGTTGATAAACATATGAACGAACTTGGGAACCCCATTCGACAAGTTTTTGTTCTCCGACAATTCCACTGATTTTTGCGGACTTTGCTTGTTGTTCTTGTTCATATAAGCGACTTTTGAGCATGTTTAACGCAATATCTTTGTTGCGTGATTGACTTCGTTCTACTTGACTTGAAGTTACAATTCCTGAAGGAAGGTGAGTAATTCGAACAGCGGTTTCAACTTTATTAACATTTTGGCCACCGGCGCCTCCACTACGGAATGTATCAATTTTTAAATCAGCTTCATTTATATCGACATTAATTTCTTCACTAAATTCAGGAATTACGTTAACGCTCGCAAACGATGTATGGCGTCTACCTTGCGCATCAAAGGGTGAAATTCGTACTAACCGATGAACACCTTTTTCGCCTTTTAATAACCCATATACGTTTTCGCCTTGAATAATTAAGGTGGCGCTTGTAATACCGGCTTCATTGCCTGCTTGATAATCAACAACTTGAATTTTATAGTTATGGCGTTCTGCATAGCGAACATACATCCGATATAACATCGAGGCCCAATCTTGTGATTCGGTTCCCCCGGCACCCGCATGAATTTCCACGATTGCGTTCATGTGGTCATATTCACCTTGAAATAAAATGTTATGATGCATTTCTTTCACAAGTGCTTGGAGTTCAATTAAATCACTTTCCGCAAGCGCTAAAAAATCAGCGTCAATTTCATTAATTGATAAAGCCGCAATTTCTTTTAGGTCAGCAAAGCGCTCATTAATAATTTTTAAATTATCAACTTTTTTTCGGGCGCCTTTTAAACTATTAACAACACCTAACGCCGTCCGTTGATCACTCCAAAAATTAGGGTCATCCATTTTACGTTCAGCTTCAGCAATTGTTTGTTCTAATTTAGGAAGGTCAAAGAGAGTCGCTAATTTGCGTAATCAAATCAGCGACATAATTGACTTCTTGTTTAAAGGTTGTAAAATCCATCGTTACCTCCTTTAGTTTGTGACAACTTTGACTTCTTCATCATCATTAGGAATTTCATTTCCGTCGGGATCAACCCGTTGAATACGAATTTGTGCATTTAATAAATTAAGAACTGCTTCAATCGCAATTGTATCTTGCATTTCCGCAAAGTTTTCATAACCTTCATTAACATAATCTTGTAATGGGTTCCGTCCAGCATAACTTCTTAAATAAATTGCTTGGCGTAAGTGGGCCATCGTATCAATATGTCTTGTCCATGACCGATCAATACAGCGTAAAGCAACATTATGTTGAACATCATTTAAAATCGTTTCATTCCAGGTTTGTTTTCTTACGGTATAGCGTCTAATTAATAAATAAGCAATATCTTCACTTGAATCATCGACTGGTGATTCATCATATGCATCAGGATCAATTGTTCCTTCTTCTAAGAACCGTGGTTCTAATTCTTTTTTAAGTTTTTCACCATCAACAAGGTTGTTATTATCACCAGGATATGTGCATTTTCTTGTTAATGCTTTACTAGCGGTAATAAAGAATTCTTCAATTAAGTCTTCAATATCGTCCGTATAAATAATTCGGTCACGTTTATCGTACATGATTTGCCGTTGTTTAGCTAAAACGTCATCATAATCAAGTAAGTTTTTCCGAATATCGAAGTTCATTCCTTCAATTTGTTTTTGCGCTTGGGTAATTGCAGCGGTAAACATTCTTTCTTCAATTGGGTCATCACCCATTCGTTGCACTAACGAAAGCATTGCATCACTTGAGAACCGCCGTAATAATTCATCTTCAAAGGAAACAAAGAACCGTGAGTACCCAGGGTCCCCTTGCCGACCAGCCCGACCACGAAGTTGGTTATCAATCCGGCGCGCTTCATGGCGTTCTGTTCCTAAAACAGCAAGACCACCTAATTCAACAACACCTTCACCAAGCTTAATGTCAGTTCCGCGACCCGCCATATTGGTAGCGATTGTAATTGCACCTTTTTCACCAGCGTGGGCAATAAATTCTGCTTCACGCGCGTGGTTTTTCGCGTTTAAGGTGTTATGCGGTAAACCGGCCTCTGTGAATAAGGCGGATACTTCTTCACTTGATTCAACCGACGCGGTCCCAACAAGAATTGGTTGACCTAATTCATGCCGTTTTTTAACTTCTTCCACGAGTGCTTCAAGTTTATGTTGTTTATGCGCAAAAACGATATCAACATCATCAATTCTTATTAATGGTTTGTTTGTTGGAACTTCGATAACGCGCATGTTATAAATTTTCCGGAATTCTTCTTCTTCCGTTTTTGCGGTCCCCGTCATCCCGGACATTTTTTTGTATAAACGGAAGAAGTTTTGATAAGTAATCGTCGCCATCGTGATTGTTTCTTGTTTAATATTCACGTGTTCTTTTGCTTGGATCGCTTGTTGGAGCCCATCACTATATTCTCTTCCTTTTAAAACCCGACCAGTAAATTGGTCAATTAATTGAATTTCGCCTTCTTGGTCGACCATGTATTCAACATCACGGCTCATAATATAGTTTGCTTTTAATGCTTGGTGAATCCGGTGAACTAAATCAGCGTTTTCGGGATCATATAAGTTTTTAACACCAAACATCCGTTCAGCGGTTGAGTTTCCTTCATCAGTTAAGTGGGCAACTTTATCTTTAATATCAACTGTAAAATGTTTTTCCCGGCGGAGTGTTTTAACAAACCGGTCGGCGATGTTATACGCACTAGCGCTCGCTTTTGAACCACCGGAAATAATTAATGGGGTCCTTGCTTCGTCAATTAAAATCGAGTCAGCTTCGTCAACAACCGCGTATTCAAGTCCCCGTAAAACACGGTCTTCCTTGCGGGTCGCCATGTTATCACGAAGATAGTCAAACCCTAATTCAGAGTTAGTTGTGTATGTAATATCACATTTATAAGCCGCTTGTTTTTCGGAAACAGTTTTTTCCCGTAAGTTAACTCCAACGGTTAATCCAAGGAAACGATAAATTTCACCCATCCATTCCGCGTCACGTTGAGCAAGATATTCGTTAACAGTAACGACGTGGACGCCTTTACCCATTAACGCGTTTGCGTAAACCGCCATCGTAGCGGTTAGTGTTTTACCTTCACCAGTTTTCATTTCCGCAACGTCACCTTGATTTAAAATTAACGCCCCAACAATTTGCACGAAGAAAGGATATAAACCAATTGTCCGTTTTGCAGCTTCCCGCGCAACAGCAAATGCTTCATATTCAACCGCTGATAATGGTTCGCCATCCACTTGTAAACGATGTTGGAATTCTTTTGTTTTTGCCCGTAATTCATCATCACTCATCGCCGCCATTGTTGCGGCATAAGCATCAACTTTTGTTGCACGATGTTTTAATTTATTTAAGCGTCGTTGTTCTGTTCTAAATATTTTCTCAAAGAAATTTGCCATATTATCCTACCCTTTATTTTTCTTTTATTCTTTTTTTTATTTATAAATAAATAAATCAAGTCTACTTGTTAAATAGTAGCATTTAATCCCCTTATTCTCAATCAAAAGAGCAATTAAAGCGGGTGACTTGCCACAATTGATAAAACAAGTTTTTCAATTTTTGCGGGCTTTAATGTTTTAATTAATTGTTCCATTGTGTTTAAGGTTGAGCCGGTTGTTAAAACGTCATCAATTAATAACACTTTTTTACCCGCAAGATTAATATTATCTTCTAACGCAAGATCATCTTTAATTTGATATCTTTCGCGTTTTGTTCGATTTGTTTGTTTATTCGAATTTATCTTTTTAACCGCTCGAACAAGAGGTAACTTAAGGACGCTAAACATCATTTCCACATGATTATACCCACGGCGTTCATTATCTATCGAAACACTTGGTGCAGGAACTAAAATATAATCATGAAACTTAAGCCGTAGATATGGCGCAAAGCGCCCTAAAAAGACTGAATAAATTTCATAATCATCCGCGACTTTAAATTGGTAAAGTAAACTTCGAATTGTTTCGTCATAATGGTAGAGTACATAAATGTTTCCATCCAACTTACTAACTTTACGAAATACCGGTCGAAATTTATTTTGACATTCGGGACACATAATATTTTCTTTACTAAAAAAGGATAGAAAACTTGGTGTTGTCATTTCTTTTAAACACACTTTACAAATGGGCATTTTTATCCTCGATATTTTTAATCGCGCTTATCATCGCTTTTGTTTTCTTTGTCGCAAGAAAAATAACATCGCCCGTGGGGGCATCGACCTTTCGCCCAACCCGGCCAGAAATTTGCACTAGCGTTGCCTCATCATATAGCCAAGCATCCGCTTGATAAATAATAACTTGAAGGTTCTTAATTGTTACACCACGTTCTAAAACGCTTGTGGTTACTAAATAGTTATATTTTCCTTGAACAAAGGCTTTAATTCTTTCGCCGCGGTCACTACATCGAGAATGAACGTATGTCCCTAACTTCAAAAATGGCTTTAACGCTCTTGCTAACGTTTCAGCGCTTGACACAGTTGGCACAAAAACGAGGACAGGTTTGCCGAGCTTTTCATATTTTTTTAATGCTTTAATTACGTAAAAGTACTCCATTATCCCATAGCGACGCACAATTTTTGGAACAGGTAAGGGATGACGATGAAATCTTGTAAAAAGTTCTAAAACAACACCTTCTTTTTTAAAATCATTAATAAATTTATCCGATGGGGTCGCGGAAAGCATGACATAATTTCCTTTTGTTGCCCGGATAAACATTTTTTGAAGTAAATCATTATCTTTATACGGGAAGGCGTCAATTTCATCAAAAACCAATAAGTCAAAATACTCTGGATAGCGATATAGTTGGTGCGTTGTTAAAATAATAATATCACCGGTTAAGTGGTTGGTATGTCCGCCATAAACCGCAGTTACATTAATACCAGGAAAAGCGTCGCGGAGGCGAACACTTAATTCAATAACAACGTCGCGGCGGGGAATAGCAAACCCAACTTGAAGTCCCTTATTAAGTGCGACTTTAATTGTCTCATATACGAGCTCCGTTTTACCTGCACCACAAATCGCATGAATTAAAACGTTTTTATTATTTGAAATTGCTTCAACGAGCTTGTTTGAAACCGTTATTTGATCTTCGCTTAAGGAATAATTTAGCGTGACTTCGGCGGGCCATAAAAACGGAGCACTATCATCGACTTCTTCCCCGTGCAAACTTAAACAATACCGGCAATATTTCACACCGTTAGGACGAACACCAATATAACGCGGATTGCTATTTCCACATAGCGGACAAATAAAAAGGTCCATACTAATAAATATGGACCGTTTTAGATAACTTTCTTATTTAGCGTTATTTTTTATTTTCGTAATCAATAATTTGTTGAACGCGAATATCATGCCGACCACCTTCAAATTCGGTCGCTAGAAATAGGTCAACACGCCGTAAGACATCTTCAATCGCCATTTGATCTTGGCCAAAGCTTAACATATTTGCGTTATTATGGCGTCTAGCGTATTCACTAACATGGTCATTATACCCAACACCACAGCGAATACCTTTTACTTTATTGGCCGCCATTGAAACACCTTCACCACTTGAACAAACAACAAAACCAAATGAAGCTTTGCCATCGCGTACCGCTTCCGCTGCTTTAATCGCAAATTCTGGATAATGAACACTATCTTTACCAAACGCACCAGCGTCAAGTACTTCATATCCTTTATCGATTAAATGTTTTTTAATAATTTCTTTATATTCGTAACCAGCGTGGTCACTACCTATACTAATAATCATTGTTCTTCCTCCACTTTTTCTAAGATTTCTTCTAAACTAATTGCGCCTTGTCTAATCAATGTAATTTTATCATTAATCCGCACAACCGTACTAGGAATATGCGAGCGACTTTGTCCTTCAATAACCGCAGCAATTTCACCATCAAATATTTTTAACGCTTGTTTATCGTTTAACGCTGGTGGTTCACCGGTTTTATTTGCGCTTGGTACAAGTAATGGTTTCCCTGTTTCGCGAATTAACTTTCTCACAAAAGCAAGACTTGAAATTCGAATACCAATTTCATTATTATCGCCTTTTACATAGTGCGGCACATCTTCTTTAGCGGGTAAAATAATTGTTAATGGACCAACCATAAAATTATCAATAACCTTTTGAATTAAGGGGGTAACGACGGCGTATTTAGCAATATCATCCGGATCGGCGACCATTAATGTAAATAAT
The DNA here is from genome assembly GCA_002427365.1 of Caryophanales bacterium UBA5455. Lineage (GTDB taxonomy): Bacteria > Bacillota_I > Bacilli_A > RFN20 > CAG-826 > UBA5455. The sequence goes on along the minus strand of DIQT01000007.1, from coordinate 70,772 downwards.
TTATTTGCGGGCCGGTGTTTAACTTCAATTAACTTTTTAAATGAATCTTCGTTATCATAAACAACACCAAGGCCAAAAACGGTTTCCGTTGGAAACGCAACAATTTCCCCGCTTAATAAAAAATTAGCGGCTTCACCGAGTTGATGAGAATTTAATACTTTAGTTTTCATAATTACTTTTTAAGGCTGACAAATAAATATCGGTCTTTTCCTTGCAAATCGCGGCTAAAATTAAATTTTGTTTGAAACGGAAGCTTTTCAACGAATTTCGTTAATTTTTTCTTTTGGTCATAACCAATTTCAAAATAAATTTTTACTTGTTCATCAAAAACTTCGTTAACATCCGCGAAAATCTTTTCATAAAATTCAGTTCCTTCTTTTGCTTCGAGAGCAATTAAAGGTTCATATTTAAAAACGTTTTCTTCGATTTCTTCTAAATTTCCAATATAAGGTGGATTAGAGATAATATAATCGAATTTAACCCCTTGTTGGATTAAAGGTTTTAGCATATCTCCAATAAGAAATTGAACATCAACTTCATGCCGGCGAGCGTTAAACCGAGCGACTTTTAGGGCATCATAATCAATATCAACTGCGTAAACTTTAGCGTTTGGGAAGCGTTTTGCAATACTTATGGCAATTACACCACTTCCTGTACCTAAATCCACAAGCGTAAATGGTTCATCGCGGTAATTAAATAATAAATCGCGATATACTTGTTCAACAAGTTCTTCCGTTTCGGGACGAGGAATTAAGACACGTGAATCGACGTGAAAATCTTCCCCTAAAAAATTAGCGTTATTAACAATATATTGAACAGGAACACCTTTATTAAGGCTTGCAAACATTTTCCAGAAAATATCCTCGTTTTGTTGTTCTTTTTCAAGGTTATGATCTAAATCAGCGTAATTTTTAAAGTTATTTGTTTCGACCATTAACAATCGTAATGACGCTGCGGAAATATTAGGATTAAGTTCTTTTCGTGCTTGTTCGTAAACGTCTCTAATTTTTGCCATTAACTTTCTCCTTTAATTTTTTGTTCTTGATCGTAGTGAATTAACGCTTCCAACACTTCATCTAAATCGCCTTCAATAATCCGATCAAGTTTTTGGAGGGTTAAACCAATCCGGTGATCAGTAACCCGATTTTGCGGGTAGTTATATGTTCTAATTTTTTCGCTTCGTTCGCCGGTACCAACTTTAAGTTTCCGTTCCGCACCAACTTTTGCATCTTGTTCAGCTTGTTTTGCCGCAAAAAGTTTGGCTCTTAACATTGTCATCGCAATTTTACGGTTTTGCGTTTGCGACTTTTCAATTTGGGAACTTGCAACAATCCCGGTCGGAATGTGGGTAATCCGAACAGCGGATTCAACTTTATTAACGTTTTGGCCACCCGCGCCACCACTACGGAACGTATCCATTTGTAAGTCTTCTTCGCGAATTTCAATTTCAACTTCTTCAACTTCAGGCATGACAAGAACGGTCGCGGTCGAAGTATGAATTCTTCCACTTGCTTCGGTTTTTGGTACCCGTTGAACGCGGTGCGCACCACTTTCAAATTTTAAGCGACTATAAACACCATTCCCTTTAACCATAAAAGAAATCATTGAAAAGCCACCGCTATCGGATGGGTTTTCATCAAGAATATCAAGTGTCCAGCCTTTTGATTCTGCATAACGAGTGTACATTCTAAATAAATCACCCGCAAAAATGTTGGCTTCATCACCACCAACCGCGCCCCGAATTTCAACAACAATATTTTTGTCATCATTAGGGTCACGGGGAATTAATAAAACTCTAAGTTCTTGAATTAATTCATTTTGTGCTTCAACAAGCCGTTTATGTTCTTCTTTGGCAAAAGAGGCGATATCTGGATCGCTATCACCGCTCATTAAAAGAGCGTCTTCTTCATCCGATTCGTTTCGTAAATATTCATTAAATTTATCAACAACATCCGCAATTTGTGACCGTTCAATTGTTAAAGAACGAAATTTCTTCATATCTTTCGTAACGTTAGGGTCAGCAAGCTGTTCGTCAATTTCATCTAACCGCGCTGCTGTTGTTTCTAGTCTGTTTCTTAATGATTCGTCCATAACTTCCTCTTTTCCATCTTATATATTTTATCATATCTTCGCATCATTATACATTAATGATATTCAACAATAAATGGTGGCTTTTGTTCGCTCTTCATAAGATTATTTAGAATAATTTTCATCTTTTCAACCACGAACGCACTTATATCCTCGTAACTTTCAAAACTTTCCAAAGAGTTCGTATCTAAGCGATACAATTGCCCCGTTTTATTGCTATAATAGAAGCAGGTGAAATATGGCATACAAAGCATTATATCGGACATATCGTCCGCAGACCTTTGAAGAAGTTGCAGGTCAACAAACAGTCGTTAAAACAATCGCAAATGCGCTTAAGAGCGGGAAAATCGCTCACGCGTATTTATTTTCAGGACCGCGTGGAACGGGAAAAACAACGATGGCGAAACTGCTTGCGAAAGCACTCAATTGCGAAGAAGGCGTTGGCCATCAATGTAATAAGTGTGATAACTGTTTAACAATTGTCGATGGTTCCCATCCAGATGTTTTTGAAATTGACGCCGCATCGAATAGTGGTGTCGATAATATTCGCAATCTCGTGGAAAATATTAAATATTCACCAATTAAAGGTCGCTATAAAGTTTATATTATTGATGAAGTTCATATGATGTCGACATCAGCGTTTAATGCCTTATTAAAAACGCTTGAAGAACCTCCTTCAAATGTTGTATTTATTTTAGCGACAACCGAACCACATAAAGTTTTACCAACAATTTTATCGCGCGTTCAACGTTTTGATTTTTCTAAGGTTAGTGACCATGATTTAAAGAAACGCTTAATTGAAATTTTAAAATTAGAAAAAGTTATTTATGATGACCATGCGCTTAATTTATTAATTTCGTTATCTGATGGTGGGGTGCGTGATGCCTTATCCATGCTTGATCAACTGTTAGCGTATTCCACAAATAAACTTCAAATAAATGATATTGAACTT
>DIQT01000007.1:63421-67589 GCA_002427365.1 Caryophanales bacterium UBA5455 | reverse complement strand
CACAAATAAACTTCAAGTAAATGATATTGAACTTCTTTTTGGTTTGTTAGGGACAAGCGAAAAGATTGCTTTAATTCAAGCAATTAATCGCGGTGAAATCGCAAATATTTTAAATACGTTTGATAAGTTCGCGGAAGGTGGCATTGATTTAAAACGGCTGAACGCTGATTTATTAGATATCTTTAAAGAATTATTAATTTATAAAGTTACAAAAGATAAGAGTTTGTTAAAAGTTTTAAACGAAACCGAAGCGAAAAATTTATTATTAGAGTTCCCCGTTAGTAAAATCGAACAAATGATTAATATTTTAATGGAAACGCAAAACAACTTTAAAAACGTCGCTAATGCACGGTCATTATTTGAAATTTCCCTCTTAAAAATGGCGTTAATTGGTCATGATGAACTAGAAATTAGTGAACAACCGCTTGTTAAACCCGTTAAAGAAACACCGGTGCCTCAAGCTGACCCAGTTGTTGAACCGCCAGTTACCCTAACGCCAAAACCAATCGTTAAGGAAGTCGAAAAAATCGTCCCTCCAGTTAGTAACGTTGTTAAGGAAGAACCGCTTATCGATCAACAACCAAAACCTAAAAAGAAAGTTGAACCCGTCAAAGAAAGCAAAAAACCTGAACCTTCAATCAGAAAACTCTTCGCGAATATTGACTATGTCCCCTTAGTTTTAGAGGGCGACCTTATTAGTGTGGATGAAGATATGCTCATTAATTTAATGTGTTTAGGTGACCGCGACGAACGTAGAGATCTCGTTAATGATTGGCCACAGTTAAATGAATTAATGTTTGACCCCGAGTTTTCTGATTATGGGGCACTTCTATTAAACGGGACACCTTATGTTTTAACGGATACTGTTCTTGTTTTAAATTATATGAATGAAGCACGGACAACATTAGTAAATAATATTGTTAACCAGCGGACAATTCAAAAAATCGTCGAACGCATTGTTGGACGCAAAGTTATTGTTCTCGCGGTTTATGATAAAGAACGGAGTATCGCCCAAAAGAAATTTATGGACTTAAGTCAAATTGGTCGCTTACCCCGGACAAAAGACATTGTGATTGAAATTAAAGGAGCAGAAAAATTATGAGTATGAATTCATCAATGAAAAAAATGTTACGCGATGCCCAAAAAATGCAACGCGAAATCGAAGCTAAACAAAAAGAATTAGCGGAAACGGAATATGAAATTACAAAAGGCGGCGGAGTAACTGTTGTTTTTACCGGTGACCGGCAAATGCAATCAATTAAAATTGATCCCGAACTTCTTGAAAGTGAAAATGCTGAAATGCTTGAAGAAATGATTAAACTCGCTGTTAATGAAATTTTAGAAACGATTCAAGAAGACGAAGATGAAATTAATGAATCAGTTACAGGACAAGCAGGTGGTTTCTTTTAATGGATGAACTCATTAGTATTGAAAAACTAAAAGAGGCTTTCCAAAAGTTACCAAGCGTTGGCGCAAAAAGTGCCGAACGGATGGCATACGCTGTTTTAAAAATGGACACCAAGACCGTTAATAATTTTGCGGATGCTTTAAAAGAAGTAAAAGAAAAAATCCATCCGTGTCCAATTTGTGGCTTATATACAGAAGCCCCAACTTGTTCTGTTTGTTCTTCTACAACCCGCGACCATTCACTTCTTATTGTAATATCACAACCGCTCGATTATCAAAGCTTTGAAAAGATTGATAATTTTAATGGCGTTTATCATGTTCTAGGCGGTTCAATATCCGCTAGTAGTGGTATTGGTATTAACGATTTAAACGTTAATTCACTCTTCGCACGAATTGATAACGAAGGAATTAAAGAAATTATTATTGCGACTAATCCAACAATTGAAGGCGAAACAACCGCATTATATTTAGCAAAACTCTTAGAGCCATATCCAACTAAAGTCACAAGATTAGCGTATGGACTCCCGATGGGTGGCCATTTAGGTTATGCGGATGCGGTGACATTAGAAAAATCAATTAAAGGTCGAACATCAATGAAAGGTGAGGATGAATAAAATGGGGTTATTTATTACATTTGAAGGCCCGGAAGGTAGTGGCAAAACAAGTGTCGCTAATGCGGTAACGGCCGAACTTATAAAAAATGGTGTCGATGTTGTTCTTACCCGTGAACCAGGTGGCACGCCGTTAGCGGAACAAATTCGTGCGATTATTTTGTCGCAAGATGACGAATTACTCGACGCTCGTGCGGAAGCGCTTTTGTTTGCCGCAAGCCGAAGACAACATCTCGTTAATAAAATTTGGCCCGCTTTAGAAAAAGGTCAAACAGTTATTTGTGATCGCTTTATTGATTCGTCGCTTGCCTATCAAGGCGAAGGACGCGGCTTAGGCGTTGATCAAGTTTTAGCAATTAATGAATTTGCAACCGAAAAAAGAATGCCGGATTTAACACTTCTATTTGATATACGCCCAGAAGTTGGGCTTGCGCGGATTATGAAAAACGACCAACGCGAAGTAAATCGACTTGATTTAGAAGCGCTTAACTTCCATCAAAAAGTCCGCGACGCCTTTTTAGCGTTAGCCAAGCGGTGGCCGAAACGTTACGTAATTATTAATGCTGAACAAGATCTTAATCGTGTTATTACCGATACATTAAAAGTTATTAACGATAAATTGGAGGCGCTTTAATGCGCGCTGCCCAGTTAGCAAATACACAACCAATTATTTATCAAACTTTTGTTAATGCGATTAATAACAAACAACTTTCGCATGCTTATTTATTAAGTGGCGAAGCTGGTACACCTATTTTAGGTACCGCTTTTTTATTAGCCAAATCACTTATTTGTGAACATCCTTCCCCATTAGCGTGTGGCGTTTGTCCAACATGTTTACGGCTTGACGGAGGATCATACGCTGATTTTGTCTTTTTAGATGGCAGTGAACAAACAATTAAAAAAGAAGCTGTTCAAGATTTATCCGAAAGTTTTGAACGAACCGCACTGGAAGACGCTAATAAATTAATTTATGTTATTCATCTTGTTGAAAATATGACGCCAGAAGCAGTGAATGCTTTATTAAAGTTTCTTGAAGAACCAAAACCCGGTGTTTATGGCTTTTTAACAACCGAAAATGAAGCAAAAGTCTTACCAACAATTCTTTCGCGCGCACAAATTTTACGGTTATGGTTAATCCCACAAGATCTTGTTGCTAAAGAAGCAATTAGTTTAGGTATTAATGAATTAGACGCTAATTTGCTAGCGAATTTTTATAATGATCCCGTTACAATTAAACAAATTAGTGATAGCGATGACTATCTCGCCGCGCGCGATGCCGCACTTGGTTTTCTTAACGCCTTAGCGATTTCTTCGCATCACGCCTTATATACTTCACAAACCGAAACAAACAAATTAATTAAATCAGTAAAATCGGCACGCTTTTATTTAGACCTCATTTCGATTATACTTAATGAGATTGTTAAAGTTAGTTTGAATCAAGAACCAAAAATTAGTGAACTCGCTTATCAATATCGTGCGGCCTTACCTAATGTCATAAATCCAAGCCAAGCCTTACTTGATACACTAGAAGCAAGAAGCCGATTAGATTATAACGTTAACTTAGCTTTAACACTTGATCATGTCGCGAATGCGATTATAAAGGAAGATTAAAATATGGAAGATATTATTTTAGAAAATACCGAAAATAGCCTTGGCTATTTCGTTCCCATTACATTTTATGACGAAGGAAAAAGATATTTCTTCTCATCCACAACTGGTGATTTAAAGCCGGGCGATTTTGTTGTTGTTGAAACAATTCGCGGGTTTGAAATTGGAAAGATTGCCGATTTCCCCAAAGAATTAAGTTTATATAATTCAAATTTAGATTTAAAACCCGTTATTCGCCTAGCGGACGCTAATGACATTAAAACATATGAAGAAAACCTTATTTTGGCCAAAGAAGGATTAGCCTTCACATTAAGCGAAGTCAAACGATTAGGACTTAATATGCAGTTAATTAGTGCTGAATATACGCTTGATCAAAGTAAATTTACCGTAACTTATTTAGCGGACCAACGGGTTGATTTCCGTGAACTTCTTCGTTCGATGGCGGGACGTCTCCATACCCGGATTGAACTTCGGCAAATTGGAACACGTGATAAAGCAAAAATGATTGGTGGAATTGGCATTTGTGGTCTTCCCTTATGCTG
>DIQT01000007.1:47777-63262 GCA_002427365.1 Caryophanales bacterium UBA5455 | reverse complement strand
TGGTCTTCCCTTATGCTGTACGACCTGGCTCAATGATTTTGATGGCATTTCCATTAACCGTGCGAAGAACCAAATGCTTGCGTTAAATATTCCAAAAATTAGTGGCCACTGTGGCAAACTTATTTGTTGTTTATCGTTTGAAGATGAAATATATACGGAAGCAAAAAAAGACATGCCGCGTATTGGAACAAAACTTACATATAAAGGTGAACATTTTGCGATTAATAGTTTAAATGTTATTTCGCGGAAAGTAACAATTACAAATCGCGAAAACCGTGAAACATTCACGCTTGAAGAATATAACAAACTTATTGCAACGGGCATTATTGTCCTTACGAGTAATAAAAATTAATTATGAAAAGAAATAAATCTTTTGACCAAGGTAAGCCGTTATTTTATCTCATCGCGACACCGATTGGTAATCGTGAAGATATTTCCTTACGCGCGCTTAAAATTTTAGACGCGGCTGATTTTGTCGCTGCGGAAGATACACGAAACGCACTTAAATTGTTATCAATGTATGATTTAGCAAAACCATTAATTAGTGTCCATGAACATAACGAAGTAAGCGCCTCACTTGATGTCATTAATAAAATAAACGCTGGTGAATTAGGCGTCTTTATTTCTGATGCTGGTTATCCTGGGATTTCTGATCCGGGTGAAAAGTTAGTTCAAATTCTATTAGAAAATAATATTGCGGTTAGTGTCATTCCTGGCCCGGCGGCTTTTTTATCTGGCCTAGTTGGTAGCGGTTTATCAACCGAACACTTTTATTTCCATGGCTTTTTATCACCAAAGAAAAGCGCAAGAATTAGTGAACTTGAGATGTTGCTATCAAAAACAGAAACATTAATTTTTTATGAAGCTCCCCATCGAATTAAGGAAACTTTAACGGATTTAGCCGCGGTTTTTGGTCCCCGTAAAAGCGTCTTAGCTCGTGAATTAACAAAACTTCACGAAGAATATCTTTTTGGAACGCTTGAAGAATTAGCTTTGCTTGACCCAACTACCTTAAAAGGGGAAATGGTTATTATTGTTGAAGGGGGAAATCGCGACGAACTTCAAACGATGAATGATGATAAACTTCTTGCAAGTTTAGATGAATTAATTTCTTTTGGTGTTAGTACGAAAGACGCTATTCGCTTTTTAGCAAACGAACACCACATTGCGAAAAACTATCTTAGTGACCTTTTTTATAATCGTTCGTAAGAAAATATCCCTCTCTCTTTGCAATAACTTCATAACATTGCTAATATTTAAGAGGGAATAAAGTTTATTTCTAACATAGCGACACTAAAGCTTGTATTTATTAGGAGGAGCGACATGTATCATATTTGTGAGCATCCACTCATTAGTGAATTACTTATCCAAATGCGCGACCGAAATACACCAAATAACATTTTTCGGAATAATTTAGAAGAAATTACTTCCTTAATGGGACATGAAATTTTTCGCCACATAACGTTAAAAGAAAATGTCATCTTTGTCCCTGTTCTACGAGCAGGCTTAGGGATGTTATCCCCAATGTTGACGCTTGTTCCTAGCGCAAACGTTGGTTTTGTTGCCTTAGAAAGAAACCATGATACATTAATCGCTGCAAAATCTTATGTGAAAATTCCTGCTGTAGAAAATTCCTTTGTTGTTATCCTTGATCCAATGTTAGCAACAGGCGGATCACTTGCCCAAACTGTGGATGAAATAAAAGCGCACGGTTATCAAAACATTATTATTGTTTCTCTTCTCGCCGCGCCGGAAGGGTTAGCATACTTAGAAAAAACTCATCCTGATGTTAACATATACTTAGCGGCAAAAGATGAAAAATTAAATGACGTTGGCTACATTGTTCCTGGTCTAGGTGACGCAGGCGACCGCCTCTATGGCGTAGCGGAGGAAAATTAACTATGAAAAACTCATCAATTATTTATGGCATTAGCGCTAACCTCGATTTAGTATCAACGGTGGCTAACCACTTAGGTATTGAAATAGGTAAAAACGAAGTTAAACATTTTGCCGATGGCGAAATTATTGTTGAAAATTACACAACAGTGCGTGGCAAAGATATTTATATTATTCAATCAACATGTCCACCAGTAACGGAACGGTTATTTGAACTTCTATTATTTATCGATGGATTACGGCGGGCCTCCGCACGAAAAATTACGGTCATTATGCCATATTACGGTTACGCCCGCCAAGACCGGAAAGCTAACCCCCGCGAACCAATTTCAGCGCGGTTAGTCGCGGATATGCTCCAAATGGCTGGTGCCGACCATGTTGTTGTCACCGATTTACATACACCACAAATCCAAGGGTTTTTTACGGTGCCTATTGATGACTTAAGCGCAACACCATTATTTGGCGAATATTTTTCGCATAACTTAAAAGGAAAAGATATTGTCGTTGTTTCGCCAGATCATGGTGGAATTGCTCGCGCCCGCCGCTTATCAACGCACTTAGGCCCAAATACAACACTCGCAATTATTGATAAACGGCGCCCACGGCCAAACCAAGTTGAAGTTATGAACGTGATTGGTTCAGTTAAAGGAAAAACAGCAATTTTAGTCGATGATATTCTTGATACTGGTAATACGTTAGCTGAAGCCGCCAAAGCGCTAATTAATGCGGGGGCGATGGAAGTATATGCTGCCGTTTCGCACCCCTTATTAAACGATGGAGCGTGCCAAAGAATTGAAGATTCACCTTTAAAAGAAGTAATTGTTACGGACTCCATTCCCTTAGAAGAAAAAAAGAAAACACCAAAGATTAAAGTAATTTCGATTGCCCCAATGATTGCGGAAGCAATTGATATTATGGAAAATAATGGCTCCATGTCAAAGGTTTATGACATCTTTAAAACAAAAGGTGAAATCGCTTAATAATGAAAAAGTATTCAGCAATTATTTTTGATTTAGATGGCGTGATTATTGAAACTGATAAACTTCATTATGCCGCCTGGTTACATGTTGCCCAAAAATATACTATTCCTTTTGATGAAGAAACGAATAACTTATTACGAGGTCGTTCACGCATTGATAGTTTAGATATTATTTTAAGCGAGGCAAATATTACCCTTGATAACGCTACTAAAAATAAAATGCTTGTTGAAAAAAATGATTTATATGTCGAGTCCCTTGCAACTTTATCATGGGCCAGTTTAGATAAGGATGTTTTATTTACCTTAAATACATTAAAGGAATACGGCATCCCAATGGCGATTGCTTCTTCAAGTAAAAATGCGAAGACAATTTTAAAAAACGCTGGCATTATTGACCTGTTTTCCGTGATTATTGATGGAACGCTTATTTCTAAAGCCAAGCCTGACCCGGAGATCTTCTTATTAGCCGCTCAACACCTTAATGTTTCACCGCACGTTGCCTTAGTGGTGGAAGATGCGCTCGCAGGAATTAAAGCCGCCAGTAGCGCGAACTTCGATAGTGCACTTATTAATAATCAATCAACATCCTCGGGTGCCACATATAAACTTGATAAACTATCTGACCTTCTTAAATTAATATAAAAAGCCCAAATCTTCATGACGTGGGCTTTTATTTTTTAATAAACTTTTCTTATTTAATTTCTAATGAACCCGTTGCAATTAAGCGTTGGTTGCGCCGGTTAAATAAGACAATTCGATCAGTTTCAAAGTCAAATCTAACCTTTTTACCAATTTCGAAATCAATGTTACCAAAGACGACACCTGTAATAATAAAGTTATTAACAAGAACTTTAATTGTTGTTTCCATCCCGGTCGGCATGGAGCTATAAATTTCACCTTCCATACTACCTTCTTCGTGGATGTTAATAAACTCTGGGCGAATTCCAAGGACGAAATCGTTATCTGTTAATTCTTTTTCTTCTTCAAGATCAACTTCTTCTTCATCAACATGAATTTCATAATCAAAGAGTTTATCGGTATTTGATTTTTCAACGGAATAAGTAATTTTTTCGAGTTCTTTTTCTTCTTCCATTTTTTCAAGTTTTTTCTTATAATCGACTTTTTCCGCGGGGGTGAAGACGGCGTTATATTTGCCGTTCCAGAAACTTATTTCAAATTTACCCGCTTTAAATTTACCTTCAGCTTCAATAAAGTTAATGCTTGGGTTACCAACAAAGTCCGCGACAAATAAATTGCGGGGTTGTTCGTAAATTGTTAATGGTTTTTCGTATTGTTGTAAAATACCATTTTCAAGTAAGGCAATTTTAGTCGCTAACGTCATCGCTTCTAATTGGTCATGCGTAACATATACGAATGTTGAATTTGATGTTAAGTGTAATCTTTGTAGTTCACTACGCATTTCTAAGCGTAATTTAGCGTCTAAGTTGGAAAGTGGTTCATCCATGAATAAGACTTCTGGTTCGGGCGCTAACGTACGCGCAATCGCGACCCGTTGTTGTTGACCACCAGATAATTCGTTAGGATAACGGTCCATAAAAATACCGATTTTAACAATGCGTGAAACTTCACGAACACGTAAATCAATTTCTTCTTTTGTTAATCTTCTTTTCTTAACGACAACTTCTTCGCCTTTTACTAATTGGAATTGTTCGTTATAAGTTAAACCGCGTTTTTCTAGTTTCGCGTTAATTTCCACCAATTCGGCTTCAAGCGCGACAATCGCGGCTTCAATTACATCTGCTGGAACTTCCGCATCTTGAATTTTAAGATTAAGAAGATCTCTCGCGGTAAACATTGAAACTAAGAATTTATCAATAACTTTTAATTCCGCCCGATCTTTTTGGAATTTACCGTGCTTATCATATGATTCACTAATAATTAAAAGTAAATCTTTTGGTTTCTTTAGGATTTCAATTTTCCGAACAGTGTTTTTTGCGTCAAACGAATATAATGGTAATTCTTCTTTAACGTTTTTTAAGCCAAAACTAATGTTTTGGTAAACTGTCATATTTGGCCATAAGGCATAGTTTTGAAATAAGAACCCGACTTTTCTTTTACTCGCAGGTACGTTAATACCTTTTTCCGAATCAAAAACAGGAACGTCATTAATCAAAATTTTTCCTTCAGTTGGGGTTTCTAATCCGGCAATCATCCGTAATGTCGTTGTTTTACCACAACCAGAAGGGCCTAATAAAGTCACAAATGAGTTGTCTTCGATGGTCATGTTTAAATTATCGACCCCGTAGAAGTTACCCCATCTTTTTGTTAAATTAATTAGTTTAATCGATGGCATTATTTGTCTCCTCCAATTCCTTTATCAAGGCTCGCGCCTGTTAATTTATTAATTCCAAAGTTTAGTATTAAGATGAATACAATAATAATTAAGTTAATCCCACTTGAGAAAGCATAAAGTCCCATTTCATCGAAGTAGTCAAGTAACGTTGTACTTAATCTTGTTTGGTTCACTAATAACATGAATAATGTTAATTCGCGAACACCCGTCATAAACGGTAAGAGGAACCCACTAATGATTGCGGATTTTTGAATTGGAATAATAATTCTTGTCATCCGCTTCCGCCATGGCACCCCTTGAATTTCCGCTGCTTCTTCAATTTCGTTACTTAATTGCATCATTGAAGTTAATGAGCTACGAACCGCAAACGGAATGTATTTAAATGTCCCGGCAAGAATTGCGAGTAAGTATGTATCATAAATTCCAACGGATGAACCGATAATGAAGAAGGAAATACCAACGGCTAATGAAGGTAATAAGTATGGTAAGAAGGAAACGTTATTAACATAGTTAGCAAATTTCGATCTTCTGTTTTTACTAACCGCATACCCAATAAGTGTTCCCGATGCACCGGCCACTAAGGCACTAATACCAGCAACAATTAAGGTTCCTTTAAACCCGTTCCAAATTGTTTTGTTATATAACATTCCTAGTTGACCATATAACCCGGCTTCCGAAGTTGAGTTATGGGTCCACCATTTTGTCGTTAAGTTACTAAAGTCCCAATTCTTTAAGAAACTATAGTCACCAGGGTTTGGTAAGAATGTTTCAACCGCAAAACTAATAATTGGATAAATACTTGTAAAGAACGTAAGAATAATAAAGAGAATACCAAACGCGTACTTGCCAACTTTTCCTAAGTTGACTTGGCTAACTTGACCGCTTTTTCCGGTAACCGTTGTATATGATTTCCGACTCCGTGTAGCAAACTCATTCGAGATTAATAGCGCTACACCAAAAAGCATCATAATAACGCCAAGAATACTTGCTTGGCCCGCACGTCTAACGCCCATGTCGACATATTTCGTCGAAAGGGTTGTTAACTTTAGGTAATGAGGAACCGGATAGCTTCCCATTGCACTACCGAAAACTAACAAGATTGTTGATAAAATTGCGGGATAAATCATTGGTAAAGTAATTCTGCTAAAGATTTTGCGACGCGGGGTATTTAAAATAACCGCCGCTTCTTCTAAGTTGGAGTCCATGTTTCTAAAAATGCCACCAATTAATAAATAAGCAAATGGTGCATAGTGCATGGAAAGAATAACGATTGATGGGAACATTCCTTGTGCCCACCATAATGGCATTCTTATATTAAATAGTGTCGCAAAAATCCCATCTGATGTTCCCGTAACCGCGCCTGATTTGAAAAGGGTTTGCCAAATTGTCGCTAACGTCCATTGGGGCATGATGTAGGGGAAAATGAAAATCGCAGATAAGTATTTTTTAAACTTGATATTTGTCCGCGTAATTAAATAAGCAAAAATACCGCCATATAAGATTGATCCTAAACAAGAAAATACAGATAAAATAATACTGTTAAGTAGTGGTGACCATAAGTTACTTTTGGCTAAATCCCCAGCAAATAAATCTTTCCAATTATAACCTGTTAAGCCCGACGTTTTGCCCGTCAGTACGGAGTCAACGCTACCAGGGTGAACTTTAATCGTATCTAACAATAAAGTAAAAATAGGAACGATTGTTGCGACAGTTAAAATGATGGCAAAGATGACTAAGATGATATGTTCTGGCTTTTGAAAATATGTTTTTACTTTTTGAAAGCGCAGATTTCTACTTTCATTTTTTGCTACTGTTTTTGTCATGCAATCGTTCCTTATTTTTCTTACTTTAATTTAATTAATTATGTATTAATAAATACACTTTGTCTAGCGTCTATTTGTAACCTTTTAATGTTTCGATCCAGCTACCAACTGTGAATGAAACTTTCGCAGCGTATGTTGGGTCTTCAACGACTAAGCGGCCTTTGCCAGATTCTAGACTTGTCCACCAATCATAACCAGCGTCATTCTTATTTGGATATTGGTTAACGTCACCAACCCATCCGTCTTTGGAGTGGTCTTGGTTAATGTTTGGATTTGAGCTATAACCGCCCATATCTTTACCCCAAGGTTGGAAGCCTTCCGCGCTTGTAACCATGTAGTTAATAAAGGCAATTGATGTCCATGGTAATGGAGAGGTTTTCATCATTTGTAAGTAGTGTTTATAGGCGTATCCACCAAAGCCAACGTAACCGTCTTCAAGAGCGGCAACTTTAACGTTATTAACGGAAACTTCTTCGGTTTCGCTAACTGAACGTAATTTGGAATAAACTAATAAGCCAGATTTTCCTACTGCTGATTTTTTGACTAATTCGTTACAAATTGGTCCATCGTCAGTTTGAACGTTCATTTGGTTGACCCAGAGTTGGATCCACGCTAATGAGTATTCAGCGTCTTTGGCTAATTTGAGTTCTTTGGCTTTTGCTTTTAAAGCATCAACTTTTGGTTGGAAGTAAGCTTTTTCTTCGGCTGATAATGCATCGAACGCACCTTTAACTAAAGGAATGTATGTTTCGGATGTTAACATTAATAAGAAGTTAAAGCCAATTGGTTCAGATTGTAAACCCATGAACATTGGGGCTTGTTTGTCGGCAACGAATTTCCAAACGTTGTCAACTTTTTTGGTTGGATCATCAGCGACATTATACATAAATACTTTGGATAATGTTTGAAGTGCTAATGGGTTACCATTTTCTTCCATGCTTGTTCCTTTTGCTTCTTTCCATTCTTTTGGAACGTAGTTTAATAAGATGCCTGTATCAATCATTTTAGATTTAATTTGCGCACCGTCTTGAATTAACGTCATGCCGAATTGTGGGTTTGAACTCTTGGAATCGCTTTCCAACATTTGGAAAATTGAGTTTTCTTTCGGCTGACTCCAAGTGATTTCACCTGCGTAATCTGAATACTTTTCCTTCATCATCGCCACGAATGTTTCACCAGCGGTTTTACCACGGCTCGAGTTTCCTAAACCTTGTAAGGTTTTATTCTTGGACTCTTCGTAAGCTTTGTCTAGAATTTCTTCATACGTCATCGTCTGAGCTTCTTCAATAATCTTTTGGACTTCTGACTTTTTTTCGCCGCAGCTAGCAAGGCCAATAACGAGAAGTCCGGCTAAGGTAATTGTAAAGAATTTTTTCACAGTCTATTCCTCCTTTGTGTATACAAAAAGGATAACACTGTGGGTATATAATTGCAAGCGCTTTCAGGCAAAAACTTTCTAACATTTTAAGTAAATTGCTCAAACCATTGTCTTTTTCTATCAGCGGTTAAATACGTGGTTTTCCACTATATAATAGGTTAATAAACTATTTATATTAGCGGTTATTTAATTCGCATTTCTACGCCTCAATTTAAAAAGGATTTATATAAAATAGCGGTTTTATAACTTGTTTAAAGGCTTTTAAAAATTGTAAAACATTAGATGGCATTTATCTTTTTAATTCGATTTCACTTATGCAACCTTTTATTTTAGCAAATTTACGATGATAAACCATCCCAAAATATAACTTTAGTTATTACTCATTGTTAAGTTTTGTTAAGTAGATAGCGAGATCAAGAAAAGCCGTGATTTTCTTGTTTAGATATACAAAAACAAAGGAACAAAAATCACTTTTATTCCTTTGTTAAGGTTCTTCGTCAACATTTATATTTAAGTAGTTTTTACTTACTCGTTTGGATAATAAACGGCAATATATGGTAAGTTGCGATAAAGCTCATTACAGTCTAAACCAAATCCAACAACCCATGTATTTTCAATATCAAAGCCAATATAATCAAGCGTTAAATTATCGACCTCTTCACTATGAGCGGTTGGTTTGTTTAACAAAGCACAAACCCGAACATTTTTCGCTCCTTTAATTTTTAAGAAACGAACAAGATTTACCATTGTTTTGCCGGAATCGATAATGT
Source organism: Caryophanales bacterium UBA5455 (assembly GCA_002427365.1). Classification (GTDB taxonomy): domain Bacteria; phylum Bacillota_I; class Bacilli_A; order RFN20; family CAG-826; genus UBA5455. Next base: position 54,102 of record DIQT01000007.1, on the reverse strand, counting down.
CATCCACTAAGAGAACGTTTTTGCCTTTAACATCAAGTTCGAGATCATTAATAATTTTTAGTTCGCCGGATGAGGTGCCAGAATAATAAGATTTAACTCGAATAAAATCGATGTATGTTGTAACGCTTAGATGTTTAATTAACTCAGCGACAAACGGCACACAACCATTTAATAAGCCGACAACGATTAATGGTTCGCCATTAGCGTCCTTACTAATTTTTGCTCCTAATTCCTTACAACGCGTGACAATTTGTTTTTCTGTTAATAAGGTTTCGCCAAGTCTTCCACTCATAAAACACCTCCGCTATATGTTTTTAGTTTACCATATTATCGAATAATTTTAATGGTTTCTTATTATTTATTATCTAAACTTTCTAATTGTTCCCGTAAGTTTTTTGTTAGCCGATTCCGTTTACCTAAATAGCGATAAACGCTATATGAGGCAATTGAAATAACTAACCCAATAGCGGTTAGTCCGATTCCAACTTCTAATCCTTCGGAGGCAAAGCTCATCTTAATCATTTGAGAGCCCGAAGGAATAACAAAACTAACAAACCCACCTTGGCCTAAATAAACTTTTGGTTTATAAACTGTGCCTTCGCTATCGGTGATTTTTACTTTCCACCCCGCATCATAAGGGATATTTGTCACTGCAAAGCGCGGTGCTTCATAATTAGTTGTAAATGAATATGTATTTGTTGTATGTTTCACATTTTCAAATCCATCTTTTGCGTATTTTTCTACTTGGGCTTGCAGTTCACTACCACTAACACTTGTAACTGTGTAACGCGCTGGTAAACTGCCCGTTTTGCTCGCGGTCGGCACAATTGCAATTTTCTTAACCGCCCGATCAGAATATAACGAACGCATCGATTTATAGTTATTAAGTCGTGTTGTATTTGGGGCAAATTGGTCAAACGTAATCACATCGTCATTTTCATCAATTAAATATGTTCTAACAACCCTGTTAAACGGTATTTCAACCATAATTTGGCCGGCGTCCGCTAAAATCGGTTGCCCATTATCGCGTTCAATAATAACAACACCTTTTTTAAATTCAAAGTCACGGTTGCTTGTTATTTGAAAGTTTTCATTTTGATCAACGCGACCAACATCCGCGTCCCAAATTTGGTTTCCTTCGGATTCATAAAATTTTGAAACTAATCCACCGGTTGTTGGGCGAGGAGAATTAACTTCACTAGGAGCGTATGTCCTTGTTGTTTCATATTTTCCCGCTTTGGGTGTGTAGTAATATGTTTCTAAGTTAAAGTTAGGATATTCTTCTAATATTTCATCAATATCGTTTTGCCGTAGAATTCCATAATTTAAATACATTTCTTCATTACGAACGACTTCGTTCGTATTTGATATTCCATACGTTCCACCCGAATAAAAGATGCTCTTTGTTTCGTCTTCTTCTTCACCTGGGGCACTACTCGACATTAAGACGTCATAACTACTACCTAATTCAACAAAGTTTTTGTTTTGATAAACAGTGTGGGTCGCAGTTGATAATAAATCATTACCTTCCTCATCAAAAACCCGTTTATACCCGTATGGAACATTAAATTCACCAATCTTGTCATTATTTACATTATTATAATTATTTGCAATTACATAATATTTGATGCCTAAAAACGTATCGAGGTTATAACGTTTTTCAAAAATTCCTAATGACCAACCATTGTTTGTATAGTTAATCCGGCTCCATTTATTAAAGTCTTTTAAATCGAAGTTATAAACACTATGGAAAGCCGAGATGCCGTTATAGTTTTCACGCATTCCAACATTATCGTTATTATATGTTTTCGCAATCGCTGAGTTATAAATTCGATAATACGAATTATCGGCTTTTTGGATTTTCTTCACAATCGCGGTTTCGGTATTAACCATAGCAATACCCCCGCCAACTGAGTTTTTAAAGTCCGATAATCCATGGCCTAATAAGGTTGAGGCGCCCATTACAATAATTTCCACACTCATAAATGCGGTTAAATATTTTGTCATATTTATGTCTTTGTTCCGGTGGGCAAAGCGATAAATAAAGTACACGGCAAATAAAGCAAAGAATTGGAAATACACTAAGTATTTTCGATTTTCTAATGGTTCAAATTTTGTTGAATCGATAATATAATCGGATGCCCATAAATATGTTGCCCACGTTAGTAATAAAATAATAATAAATGATACCGTGTAGCGCCAGGACTCCCACTCTTCATGTTTTTCATAATTAATTGCGACATACGTAATTAAAACGAAGACTGGAAAGATTTCCCATCTTCCATATTCTTTGGTAAAGCCATGAAAGGCGTTATAAAAGAATGGGGTAAATAAGGCAAAGATAAAAAACGTAAACGCTAAGAAGTGCGAAACTTTCTTTTCTTTAAATGATTGAATTAGTGATGGAACTAATAACAATATCGCGGGTGTATACACAAATAAACTTGAAACAGTATTATCAAAACCGGTTACTAATAATGTTGTGTGCCGGTTTGTTGAAGTTGGGAATAAAAAAGAAATTAACGGATAATAAACTTTATAATCATACGAACTACTTTGTGCTTCCCACTTTAACATGTAATTGAAAAACGTTTGCCAGTTTCTTAATTTAAACGCTTCGGTTAAATTATCTAAATATGTTGCGCCGGTTACGCGGTCACTACCTGACGAAGCAATAACACCAGGGATAAAAACAATTGTCGACATCATAATGCCCACCGCAAACGCCATAACGCCACTTAAGATAACGGTTAATCCGTTCCGCCACCGCTGGTTTTTAACACGGTAATAAAAGTAAAATAACCAATAACCACTAATCGCTAGGCTAAACGTTAAAGCGATAACACCAAGAAGCTTTTCTTCGCTTAAAAGTAATAAAGCCGATGATCCCCCAAGTAAAACAATACTTCCAATCGATATTCCTAGGACAACAACATAATCTTTAAAATTATAACGTTTATAAAGTTGGAAGAAACGGAATAAGGCGTACATCACACCAACAATACACGTTGTAACGAAGAAAAAGAAATTAGTAATTCCCATTAACGCTAACGAAAAAGCAAGGGTCCAAGGTTTTCTTTCTTGTAATGTTTTTTCAATCCCATAAAAGACCAACGGGAAGACAACAACAACTTCCATAAAGTGGTTAAACCATAAGTGATAAGAATTCCACCCGCAAAAGGCATAGGCAATGCCAAAAAAGCGGGCCGATGATTTCTTAACACCCATATATTGAAGATATTTATTCATTGTTAGAGCGGCTAAGATAATTTTGCCAATCATTAATACGGCAAGGCCTTGAGCAATATATTTTCGCGGGAAAAGTAAAATGGGTAAGAAAAACGGATTCATTGAATAATAAAAGGCGTTAGAGCCAATATTATCCGCACCTAAAAATGTATTGGAATCCCATAATGGAAATTCACCGGTCTTAAGAAAATGCCACCAATCATCATATCCATTTGTGTAAAAAGGAATTGATTGCATTGTGTAATCGCCGCCTAAGGGAATCGTAAATGATTGGGAGAATAACGCGTCCGCAAAATATAAAATAGCTAAAACACCAACAAATAAGACATAATATTTAAGCGATCCTAAATCCCATGATTTCCATGCTTTTTGCCATCTTGTTTTAAAGGCGTCTTTTTTATTAGTTTCAATAACAATCTTTTCTTCATGTGCCACTTCGACTGGTTCTTCACTTTTATAATATTTCAAATAAATAAAATCATAAACAATCTTAAAACTGACAATGAGAAAACTTATAACGACAAAAATTAAAAGAAAGACTGCTAAAACCGGTTCTTTTGGATAAACGTCTTTTTCAACGCCAGGTAAAACAAAGGAAATGTAGCCGCTTAAAATAACAAAGGCAATTGGGGCAACTAGAAGTGAATTGTTTCGTTCATTTTTAGATTTTGCAAGTTCTTTATATAAAAAATAAGCGAAAATTCCGCCGCCAAAACCAACACCAAGAGCGCCAAAAACGGTTCCGAAGATTGAATGCGATATTTTCGATAGTGGCGAGGCAAAAATAACGAGTAACAAAGTAACAACTAATGTTAACGTTACACTCAAACGGAGAATATTGGTCGTCTTTTTATTTAAAAATTCTTTATTTTTCATATTACCTTAAATCGAAGCAACCGCTCCATAAGGCGGTTATTCTTCTTGTTTTTCACTAGCGGTAGCGAGTTTCTTTTGAATTTTGACTGCAGCTTTAACATCAGTTGTTGCTTTACCAATGCCAACTGCATCATCTAAAGGTACCGCAAAAGCAATTCCATGGCCGGATGTTTTTAATCCTGCTTGTTCATAAATTGCTTTTAAAACATCATCGACAATTTCTTTTAAAGCAATAATTAAAACGACTTCTTTTTCTGGTTGAATAACAATACCAAAAAGTTTTTCAATTTCTTCATTACCCGTGCCGCGTCCAGATACGACGGTTCCACCACCAGCGCCGGCTTCTTTCGCAGCGTCCATGACAAGGTCGACAAACCCAGCGTTAATTACAGTTACAATTAAGGAAAATTTATTTTCGTTCATGGTTATTCCCTCCTTTGGGGGTTATTATTCATTAAATAGTTATATGCAGTTTTTCCGATTATCGCACTAATTGGAGCAACGCATGCAACACCTTTTTTCTTTGGTGCTAAATCGAAGCGGATTTGAATATAATCAAGAATTGCATCAACCCGCGATTCACGGACAAGTGCGACAAGAACGTCGCGACGATTACTTCCTTCGACGTTAAACATATTAATAATTTCTTTTGATGCGGTGCCGTGCCCACTAAAGTTTATTTGTATGGCGACATCCATTGTTTTTAAATGTTCCCGATAAACATCTGCTTCGCCGCGGGGAACAATAATAATGATTGCTTTTAATCTTTCAATCGGGGTCGGCTTCGTTTCTTTATGTAACATTTTTAATCAACCTCCGGGAAGTAAATAATTTCGGCGTCGTCTTCACTAAAGACTTGGCTCCGAACATATCTTAAATGACGTTTTTCGATAATCATCGTATGTAAGCCAAGTAATTGAATCGTAATTGTGGGAATTAAGGCAACTAACCCAACCGAGCCAAAAGCGTATGGGACAACTTCGGTTAATGGGTTAACAGCATTTTCAAATTGTACGACCGCGATTGCGGAAATAAATGGGGTAATAAAACTTGTTGTCATTGGGCCGGAGACCGCTCCACCAGAGTCAAAAGCAATCCCGGTATAAATGCTTGGAACAATTTGGGCGAGGGTTAACGAAATAAAGAAGCCAATCATTAACATATATTCAACGGGGATTCGCCAATAAATTCTTCCTACACTAAGGAAAACGGAAATACCTAAACCAACGGATAACGTTATTAACATTGTTTTAAACGTAATCGCCCCGTTTGAAACTTCTTCAACTTGACGCGATAAAATGTGAACGCCTGGTTCAGCAGACGCATTAACAAAGCCTAAGATAAAGCCAACAATTAATAGTGCCCATAATGGCAAACTATTCGCAACGTCCGTTCCCGCTAAGTTACCTAAAGGAACATAACCAACATTCGCACCTGTTAAGAAAAACATCATTCCAAGAATTGTTGCCGCTAATCCAATATAAATTGATTGGCGTTTTTTCTTTGGAAGTTTAATGTTCGTTATCTCATAAACCGCAAACATCGCGCCAATTGGAATAATAATAATTAATGCGATGACGAAGAAATAAAGAAATTGTTTACCAAAATCTTTTCCCATCACGCGAGCGATTTCACTTATCGCCATGCCGGAATAATCAGCGTATTCTCCAACTTCAAAAATAAGTTCGCCACCACCGGCCATTAAAACACCTGTAAGAACAATCGAAATCATTGGGCCAATCGCACTAACGCCGATTAAACCAAAACTATCTTCTTGCGGGTTGTTGCCCCCACGGTTATTCGCAATCCCACTCGCTAACGATAAAAATAATGGGAATGTTAGTAATCCGGTTGTGGCCGCACTACCATCAAACGCAATTGGAATAAAAGCTTTGTCTTTTAATAAAACGATTATGCCAAATAAAATCATATAAAAGAATGTTAAAACTGTTTTAATTTTCCATTGGAAAATTATTCGTAATGCGCCAAGCGTTAAAAAGACACCAACCCCAAGCGCGGAAACAATAATAAATATGGTCATATCAATTGGTGTTTGTCCGCCAAAAACGGAAACCGAAGGTTCGGCAGCGGTTACTAAAAACCCAAGCGCAAACACAACGAGTGATAAAAGTAAAACCTTTCCTCGTTTTGTTAATGAGGCCGACATTAACTCACCGATTGGTTGAATGCCGTTACTTGT
>DIQT01000007.1:0-47576 GCA_002427365.1 Caryophanales bacterium UBA5455 | reverse complement strand
TATAACGGTGCGGACAATAACAGGTCCGGACATGTCAATCCAGCCAAAGGCGAAGAGGACAAAAACAACCGCTGTTACTGGAACAATTGATAAGGAAGATTCACGTAAATTTTTTAGAAACGATTTCATGTGTTATCTCCTTTCAATACTTCATTTCGATCTTTTTAATTATACATTAAAAAATCTCTTTAACAAAAGAAAACAATTTAACAAAAATTGTCTTTTGTCTTATAAATATATGGCTTTTGCAACTAATTGTGCGGAAAAGAAAATAAAAGAAAAACGCGGCTTTCGCGCGCGTTCATTATTTGCTTTATTATAAGACCGTTGGTTCTTCCTCAACTGGTTTTTCTTCAACAGGCGGTTGCTTTTCGGGAGTGGAACTACGGATAAAACTATCTTCAATGGTTGGTTTAGGTTTATCCGCATCAATTGGTTCGGGTGCGCCCACTAATTCGGCTTTAATAAGAAATTCCATAAAGCCACGCATGTTCTTTTCTTTAAGTAAATGAAGCGCAAATTTTCTAAAGTAGAAAAGTTGTAAAAAGACAAACGCCGCAATTGTTAAAATCACCCAAATATACCAGACTTTCCGTAAAACGGGGACAATTAAGAATAGTAATGGCAACCAGCCGAGCGCTAATAAATAATCATAAAGATTTTTTGTGTCTTCGCTAAATTCTTTCTTATACGTTTCTTGTTCGGCAGGTGTTAATTTTTGATAAGACCGTAAGATTGTTTCTGTTTGATTACTTAACATTATTTTTACCTCTTTGCTTCTTAAATAAATAATAACCGAGAAACGGCGTTTTTGCAAACTTCTTGGCGCTTTTTTCTCGTTATTTAACTAGTTGAAAAAACGAATCCGGCGTTGGGGCGGAAAAGTGTAATATTTGTTCCGTAATTGGATTAGTTAAGACGAGTGAATACGCATGAAGCCCTAACCGTTTTAGAGGATCAGCGTGCGTTTCATATTTTTCATCACCAATAATCGGTGTTCCGATATTTTTTAGTTGAACACGGATTTGGTTTTTCTTTCCAGTTTCAATCCGCACATCAAGGAGCGCGAATTTATCATTATGCGCAGTAACTTTATATTTTGTAATAGCTAAAACGGATTCGGGTGATTTGTTACCAACAAACATTAAATTTGTTGAGTTCGTAAATAAATAATCTTCTAATGTGTCTTCAAGTTTCTTTGGTGTTCCAACGGTAACCGCGGCATACGCGCGTTCTTTAACTAACGTATTCCAATCTTTTGTTAAGGCATTACGCATTTTAACGCTTTTGACAAAGGCGAGAACACCGCTTGTTTCTTTATCAAGTCGTTGGACAACGTAAATTCGCGCGCGTGGATGCGTTTGTTTAACATAATCACTAACATAGCGATAAGCCGTTTCATGTTTATCGTTATCACTAGCGACACTTAATAAGCCCGCTGGTTTATTAATAACAATAAAATCATCATCTTCATAAATAATATTAAGTCGCCGCGAATCTTCTTTATTAATCCGCAAAGTCTTTTCATGAATAATAATTGTATCTTTGTTCGCTAATGGATAATCAAATTGGGTAATTGGAACACCGTTAACCGAAATTTGTTTCCGTGATAAATAGCCTTTAATCTTTGTACGTGAATAGCTTGGTAATTGCTTAATTAAATATTCAAGCAATTCGCCTTGGCCGTGAACATTAATGGTCACTAAAGCCTTGTTGTCATCTTTCCTTGGTTTTCTTGGACTTGAAGACTTTGGTTGTTTCTTTTTAGGCGTGGGTTTACTAACCCGCCCTTTAATTGCGTCTCGTTTACGATTGTTCATAATTTCCTTCTTACTTATTTATACTTCCTAGTTATTTTGTTCTTGCTTAGAGGAATCTTCTTTATTAAACGCTTGAAGTTTCCGTTGCTCATATAAGGATAACTGTTTTAATGAAAATAGATAGGCGAAATATTTATCGGCGCGCGCTTTTGTTCCATAAATATCCCACCATAACAAACCATCCGGAATAATTGCCGCATACATTACTAAAGTGAAAACACCAAAATCAACATCCCAGCGGTCGCTTAGCTTGGAACCGATAAAATATAAATAGTAAAAGAAATATAAAAGCGCGACAATAATTGCGAGTTTCTTTTTTTCTTCCCATAAGACAGGATTATTAAAACTATGCCGCCAAGTAATAACACTCATACTTAAAAACAAAACCATAAAAATAATATCGCCTATTAGAAGATTGGGAATATGACCGCTATGATGTTTTAAATCGAAATAATAAACAATATCGGCAATAAAACTAGCGTTCAAAAAAACAATCATGAGCCCTAACCCAATTTGCGCAAAAATATTCCGTGGTTTTTTTTCTACTTGTGGTTTATCCATCATTGCTCTGTACCACTTATATTTTACCACATTTTATGTTTAGGTTATTGTTGCGAATCTTTTATTAACGCATCGGTTTGTTTAGCTTTTGGTGTTGTCCGTTTAATATATCTAATATATTCATCATTTGGGTAAGAGGAAGAAACTTTTACCATTTGGTTATAAACATCATCACGAAGTTTTTGACTTCGTTCGCTCCGATTTTCAATACTCATATCTGGATAAATTGGTTCACAAATTATAAAGCGTGGTTTTGGTTTTTTATTCCACTTCTTCCGCGACGCAAAAACGGTAACAATTGGGACTGCGGGTACATTATGATCAACAGGATAACGAAATGACGTTGCTTTAAACGGTCTAATTCCCGTAAAGTACGGCCAAATATGTTCTTCAGGATAAACACAAAGAACTTGGTTTTTATCTTCTAACACATCTTTGATTTTATGTTTTAAATCTTTTGCGTTTTGATAATTTTCTGGAACAGGTAAGCCGCCTAAACCTTTAACAATCCACGATACACCTTTAATTGAAAAAGCATCAAGGCCCGCGATAACGTAAGCCCGGCGGTGATGATAGCCAAGAATAAACCCCATTAAGTATAACGGGTCAAGGTCAGTTACATGGTTCATATATACGACAAAACCTTGCTTTTTTAGTTTGCGAATGACTTTACGGTTTTCTACTTTATGTCGTTTAAAGAAGTTATATGTATTTAAAATTGGTATCGCAACTAAAAAGTATAAACACCAGGAACCAATCCGATAAAAAATATTTTTATTATCATATTTAAAATTCGCCCGTAATGGTTTTGTCACAATATTATTGCTGGCAAAATCATCATTTAACGGGTCGTTATAAAATATTGTTTGATATGGACGAAACTTAACTTCTGAATTTTTCGTGCGTTTCAATTATCATCATCTCCATTCTGTCCATACATGTTTCAAAAGCAAATTGGTCGGTAAAACCAACGTATTTTTCTTTGTTTTCTTGTAATTTGTCAGGATTTTCGAGCCAATAATCAATTCGTTCCGCAAGTTTTTTGGGGGAGTTGTTTTTAAAAGTATTTTCTTCAGTTAAAGCAAAATATCGGGCCGCAGACCGTTTTGAATTACTAATAACGGGAACAAGGCCACCGGCGATGGCTTCTAAAGTCGCAATTGATTCCGCTTCAATATCCGCTGGGTGAACATATAGGTCAGCTTCTTGTATAATTTCAATCATTTGTTCACGAGTAAAAAAGTTTAAAATCGGTTTGTTCGTAAGTTTCTTACCAATCCGCCGATACTTCTTTTCTAATGGGCCCGCGCCCGCTAAGACGACTTGAATATCTTTTTCATGTTTCGATTTTTTAACCGCGCGTAATAAAACTTTTTGACATTTTTCATCACTATACCGGCTTGTATTTAAAATAAGATATTTATCTTCAAATTGTTTTGGTTTATCCTTTTTCGCATTATTTTGGAAAGCGAGATTTACTCCATTACTAATAACGTACGCATTTGTTTCTTTGGCGTATTTTAAATGAAGTTGATGAACAAATTCGGTCGGATAATGAACTGCGTGGACATGTTTATAAAAACTATTGTGCATTACTTTATAAACAATCCAGTTAAATAACGGATCGTTTTTTAAGAAAAGGTGTGAAGAAAGATTTTCGGCTTGCATATGAAAGCCCGCTGTTACGGATAAGCCCCGTTTTCGTGCTTCTTTCACGCCGGCTTTCCCTAATGATAACGGCACCATAGCATGAACATGATCACATCCATCAAAAGCCGCCGCAATTACTTTCTTATCCGGTTTAGCAAGTTGTACACCGTTTTTTAGAATATAATTATTAATTACTTTTCCAAAATTATATGTTGGAACAACATAATAATCTTCCATGCCAATTTTATCTTGATCACAACAAAGGATACGGACTTGATGTCCCCGTTTACGAAGCGCTCTAATTAAATTATAGGCCGCGATTGTCGTGCCATTATTTTCATCACCCAAAACATCAGCAACAATAGTTATAATCATAAAGTACCTCAACTCCCATTTTCAATGTCAAAGTTGCGGCGTTTTTCTTAATAACACTATTTTTTATATATCGTTATCTTGTAAATCAACCCTAATTTTGACATTTGAGTAATGATTCTATTGTTAGTATCATACCTACTTTAATTATAGCTTGTTATTTTTTGAAATTCATTGCACAAAATCGATTTTTTATGCACCCTTTAACAAGATTCTTCGTAAGATTTTAAAGCCGTTATCATTAATTTGACTTACTTCAACACCCGTAATAAAACCAGTAAAACTAACAAATTTCGGCGCAAGTTCTTCAAAAATCGGTTTTAAATCCCGTTCTAAATCATAATGAAGCGTAATATGCGGCATATATTTTCCGTCTTTCATCGTTGTATAAATTGTCGAATATTCATCATATGCTTCATGAAATGTGTGATGAATTTCATTTAGTCGCGAGTTATCAATTGGTTCAATTACAAGCAAATGTTTATCAATTAAGGCGAGTTTTGCTAATATAATTGGAAATGGTTTGATTTTCTTAAAAAAGTGCTCGGCGTACTTTTTTATCGTAACCGTATTAATGCCTGGATAATTAGCAATCGTGATATGGGGATGATTATAATCAAAATGTACATCAAAAGCGTACAATTCTTCTTTAAAAGCTTGTAAGCGTTTTGTTGTTTCATCATCAAACGTTAATAATATAAAGATATTTTTTCCCATACTAAATTTATTATACCATAACATTTGTGGTCGGTATTTTTTATGAAAATTAATTATTCTTTAAGAAAATAACTTGTTTGCACCGGTTCGCTTGTAACGTCAATGCCTAATTCTTTATATGCTTGTTTATCTTCACTATTCATTCTGATGCTTGAATGCGCTTGGGCGTGAGCAAGAAATTCGGTTTGATTTAAAGCCACTTCACTAAATGAGTTGGTTGTTGCGGTAATCGCTAGCGTAATTAATACTTCGTTCACTGATAGTCGTAATGATTGCGAACGCATGTTTTCTTTTTTAAGGTTTTGAATCGTTTCAATTAACTTTGGCGCGAGTAAATGAAGTTTTTTATTAATGCTCGCTAAATATTTTAGCGCGTTAATTAGGGCAGCCGCTCCCGCGGTAAAGCGGGCGCTTTCTTTACCAGTAACAAGCGTTCCATCGTTTAATAAAATTGCAACAGCGGGGGCATTCTTTTCTTCCGCTTTTTTAAGCGCCGGTAAAACAGGAATCCGATCAACTTGCGGATCAAGATTTAAACTTTTCACAATATAATGAATTCGCTCTAAGCCTTCATCGCTTAAGCGACCCGTTTTATTTTTCCATAATGCTTGGTAATAGCGGCGAATAATTTCATCTTTTGCGGCTTGAACCGCTGAATCATTATTCGAAATTGCTAACCCAATCATATTTACACCCATATCCGTGGGTGAATAATATGGTGATTCTCCATAAATCCGTTCAAACATTTTTGCTAGAATTGGAAACACTTCCATATCGCGGTTATACGAAACAGCGGCAACTTGATACTTTTCATAGTGGTAGTAATCCACCATTGTTACATCATTTAAATCCGCGGTCGCGGCTTCATACGCTAAATTAATGGGGTGCTTTAATGGCAAATTCCACACGGGAAATGTTTCATATTTTGCGTAACCTGATTTAATTCCCCGTTTATCATCTAAATAGATTTGCGATAGGCATGTCGCCATTTTTCCTGATCCAGGACCAGGCGCAGTAACAACAACAATTGGACGTGACGTTTTAACATATTCATTTTGGCCAAAGCCTTCGTTAGATAAAACATAATCGATATCATGAGGATATCCTTTAATTGGTTGATGAATATATGTTGGAATTTTAAATGATTTTAATAACCGGCGGAACACATTAACCGCGGGTTGATGGGTATATTTGGTAATGACAACCGCGCATATTGTAAGACCAACATTTGTAATTTCATCAATTAACCGTAATGTTTCATCTTCATAACTTAAGCCGGTATCACTGCGAATTTTACCATCTTGAATATCATCTGCGGACACTGTAATAATAAATTCAACGTCTTTTTTCATCGATAACAAAACTTTTACTTTGGAGTCGATTTGAAAGCCCGGAAAAACACGTGTTGCGTGGCGGTCGTCAAATAACTTACCACCAAATTCTAAATATAGCTTGTTCCCAAAGCGGGCAACCCGTTGTTTAATGCTTTCGTTTTGTAATTTTAAATATAAGTTGTTGTCGAGTGCTTGTTCCATACGTGCTCCAATTCAAAATGATGTCTATTTATTATTTTAATTTTAATTATTTATTTTAAATTATTCTAACGGAATATTTTCTTCTTCATTATTATCTTTTTCATTATTAACGGCTTCTAAATGTTCTTCGTTCTTATCATGACGCTTACCAACAAAATATAAAACAACAAGGAGAATCCCCATAACCACTAAGAGTCCTAAACCAATTAGAATTAGCGTAAGACGGTGGTTATCCGCCATTAATAAACCATAAAAGAAAACAGCAACACCAGATAAAAGCGTTACGATAACTAAAGATTTTAATAAACTAATTAATGCTTTCATTCTTCTTCCTCTAATCTTGTTAATTGCTCAATAATTGCTTGGTTCGGCCAATAGCCCCACGATTCAATCATCTTTCCCATCTTATTAAAGCGATACATTTCTAAGGCAAAAAATTCAATTTTGTTGCCGTGATTTTCTACGCCTAAATATGGCGCAGCTTGGGTTCCACTAAAAAAAGCTTGTACGACAACAACGTCATCTTCCATCACTAAATCGAGAATTCGAACTTCTAAATCTGGAAAGGCATGATGAACATCTTTAATTGCGGCAAGCGTTTCTTCGCGACTTTTAGAAGCAACCGGGGAATGGTCAAAAAAGCTTGGCGCTAAGTATGCACTCGCCGCTTCATAATCTTTTTGGTTATAGCTTAATTCATAAAATTCGCTAATTAATCGTTTATTTCCCATTACTAAACCTACCGCTATTCATTTTACCTTATTTAGGAAATGAATGTTACTTTCATTAATCTTTTTTACATAAAAAAATGAGTAAGATTGCTCCTACTCATTTCTATTTTAAAAATCATCAATAGTCAAGGACAAATAATGTTATGGAAGTAACAACAAGACGATTTTTATTATAGGAAGGGGGATCCATTGTTTTTTATCATCTTGTTGCGATAACTTCCAAAATTCTAAAGAACTTTTGTTAAAGTTTTTAGAACTGCTTTATGATAATAGAATTTAAAATAAAATGCAAGCGTTATCATATAAATTTAAGTAAAATGAGAAAACATTCTTAATGTTTATTAATGATAATAGATTAAATCGTATGGTGTAATAAAACCTAGAATCTTTTCCGCTGGTTTTCCTTCTTTTGTTACAAAGATTAAACCGATTTTGTTTTTTTGACCCCGACTTTCTTCAAACACGCGCGTAATTTTATCAATCGTTTCATTCGCGGAAACAAACACATAATTTTCACTAATATGGGCGCTAATTGGTAAATACTTTTCAAATGTTTTTATTATTGCCTTCTCATCACTACCAATATCACCTTCCGCGTAAAGCCGATGGAAAACAATCTTTTGGGAAAAGACACCAATAAGATAACCTTGTTCATCGATTACAGGGACATGAGAAAAACCGCGTTTAACCATGACCTCCATAACTTTTCGGACTTCATCATCTAAAGAACAAGTGAATGCTTTATCAATTTTAACAGCAACTTGTAAGGCGGTGATTGGATTAACAATCCGTTTTATTTCGTCACTTAGAAACATTATATATTCATCACTTACCGTAATTGCGTCTAATACATCTTCATGCGAAAGCATGTTTCGAATTGTTCGACAGGAATCGAGTTTAACCGCCCGTTGTTTATCGCGGACCGAATAAGATTTTCGTAATTCATGGTAGTAGCGAATAATTGACGATGAATTATTACTTCCACTATCTAAATTATATTTTTCTTCAAGTAAAGCCTCGAGGCGTTTATAGTTGCGTAAAAAGTCTTGATTGTTATCCATAGCGTTTTCTCCTTACGAGTATCTAGTAATATTATCGCTTGCTTAAAGCTCTTTTAAAAGAAAAGTAATTTTTAAATTAATCGTTATTAAACTTATCTAACTCTTCAATGACACGTAAATATTGTTCTTCGAGTTCTTTTGCTTCCTGTTCAAGCGCAGCAAACTTTTGGTAGTCACGAAGGTTTTCATCAAGTAACTGGGCTTCTTTATTCGCGGTGATTTTTTCTTCTAAGGTCCCTAGTTCTGACTCTAACCGCTTCTTACTTTTACCTTTAAAGATTGGTGTTTGTTTATTTTTACTTGCGACAACTTTTGTTTCTTCTTTTATCACTTCTACTTCCATCACTTCTTTATATTCTTCATAATTCCCTTCAAAAACCGTCGGGATTTGTTTTTGGATATAAATAATTCTTGTCGCAACACTATCAATGAAGTGACGGTCATGGCTAATAAAAATGATTGTCGCATTAAATGCTTGCATCGCTTCGATTAATCCTTCGCGGCTTAACATATCTAGGTGGTTGGTTGGTTCATCTAATAACAAAACATCAAACTTTAATAAGACAAGACGTGCGAGTAGTAGACGCATTTTTTCGCCACCAGAAATTACCCCAATAAGTTTAAACACTTCTTCACCGCGAAAGCCAAATTGGCCTAAGTGATTTCTAATTTCCGTATTATTCATATAAGGAAAGGCATCATGAAGATAATCAAATAAAGTAAGATTCTCTGGCAAATCAAAGTCGTTTTGTTCGAGATGACCAATTTTTAAATTTCCATAATGGGTTACAACACCGCTAATTGGCGCAAGTGACTTTTCAATTACTTTAATTAATGTTGTTTTTCCCACCCCGTTATCACCCATAATTGCGATTTTATCATGCGAATATATATCAATTGATAATGGTTTAATTAATGGCTCATCATAGCCAGCAACAATATCTGTTAAGGCGATTAGTTCTTTGGTGTTTTTAATTGATCCTTGAAAGCGATATTTAATTGCTTGCTTTTGGTTTTTTGGTTCTTTAATTCGCTCAATCCGCGCGAGTTTCTTTTCGCGGTCTTTCGCGCGTGAGGTAAATCGGGGTTTTGGTTTAAAAAAGGCAATAAAGCGTTCCATCTTTTCAATTTCCCGTTGTTGAACTTTATATGCTTTCCGTTGTTCTTCATATCGGCGTTTCTTTTCTTCTAAATAAAAATCAAAGTTTCCGTTATATTCATTTAAATGACCATCTTCTAATTCAATAATCCGGGAGGCAACATTATTAATAAAATACCGGTCGTGTGTAACAAATAAAATTGCGCCTTGATATGCTTTTAAATACGTTTCGAGCCAATCAATCGTTTCCACATCTAAGTGGTTGGTTGGTTCATCAAGAATTAATAAATCCGGTTCCATTAACAAAAGTTTAATAAAAGCGACTTTCGTCCGCTCACCACCCGAAAACGTTTTAATCGGCCGGTTCCATTCTTCAATTGAAAAACCAAACTTTGTTAAAATCGTTTTTATTTTATAATGGTAGTCATACCCACCTTTCGCTTCAAAACTAGCTTGCTTTCTCCCATAACTATCAATTAATGTTTTATTATGTGGATCGTGAGCAAGTTGTAACGTTAATGCTTCGAGGTCTTTTTCTTGTTCAATTAAGTTTGTGAAAATTAACTCTGCTTCTTCAAGCAAAGTATTTTCGAGCGAAGAAATTACATCTTGCGATAAATAACCGATTTGTAAATTTTTTGCGGTCGCGATTGTTCCTAAACTTCCATCCGCGTTTCGTGATATATCACTATGACCAATTAAAATTTTTAAAATGGTCGTCTTACCAGTGCCGTTGTCACCAATTAAGGCCAGACGATCTTTACTATCCACCTTAAAAGAAAGATGTTCGAATAAATATGAAGTTCCAAACGCTTTCGCGATATCGTGCGCATTAATATAAATCATAACTAAATATTACCACACCAAAAGCATAAATTTTTGTATGAAGTAAAAATCATATACAATAAGTGCGAAAGAGAGATATTTATGAAAGATTACATTGAAATTATTGAATTTAACGATCCAGTTTGCACTTGGTGCTATGGCTCGGAACCAATTCTTACAAAACTACAACACCACTTCGGTGATCAAATTAAGTTTGCTTTTGTTATGGGCGGATTAGTCCGTGATATTCGTGATTGGTATGATGTAAGAAATCCCGACCTTGATCCAATTGTAGCAAATAACAAAAACCTTCCATTAAGTTGGCTAGAAGCAACAGCAAAACACAAAATGCCCATTATTAAAGAAGGGTTTAACTTATTTAGTAACGAATATCCTTCGACGTATCCGCAAAATATTGCGATCAAAGCCGCGCAATTTGAAAGTGAAGAGTTAGCTCATAAGTTTTTACGCCGGCTCCGCTTTGCAACAATTCTCGAAGGAAAAATTACTTCGCGTCTTGATGTATTAGTTGAACTGGCAAGCGAAATTGGTCTTAATGTCTCTAAGTTTATTACTCATTTCCAAGATGGAAGTGCGGAAGCCGCTTTTGAAGAAGACCGGTATTTAGTCCAACAATACCAAGTTCGGGGTTATCCCGCTTTTATGGTTAAATACCAAGACAAACAAGTTTTAATGCGGAGCTTCCAAACATATGAAGATTTCCTTACTGTCTTTAAAATGTTAGGCGCAAATTTAAATGAAGTTATTCCAACTGCGAACGAAGATTCCCTCTTAGCGTTTATTGAAGAGTTTGGCCCTGTTGCCCCCATTGAAATTCAAAGTAGTTTTAATTTAAGTGATGAAGAACTTCTTCATTGGCTTGATACGTTAGAAAAAAATAGTTTAATTAACCGTGACCATTTAGGCACCGGTGAATTAATTTCAATTCATAAAAGTTCCTTGTTTTGTGACCCATTAAGCGGTGTTTGTAACTTTTAACGAATAAAAAGAAAGAAAACTTTTAACCCCACAATTTTGTGGGGTTTTTTGTTGCATTAAAAAAAGAGCGTTGTATAATATAACAGTTGAGTAATTATTCAACTATGGAGGCGCTATGCACACACATAACATTACCTTACTTGATGAAGTTAAAAAGCAAGTCCCCTCAAGCGATGAAGCAAGTCAACTGACGGAGTTTTTCAAAGCGATTGGTAATTCAACTCGTTCCCGCGTTCTGCTTGTTCTACTTGAACTAACTGAGTTATGCCAATATGAAATTTGTTATTTACTGGAGATGGAGAAATCCGCAATCTCGCATCAAATGAAAATTTTAATTGAAAACCGCCTCGTTAAAGCACGAAAAAGCGGTAAAGAAGTCTTTTATCAGTTACATGATGAACATGTTGTAAGTTTATTAACGACAACCAAGGAGCATTTATATGGAAAAGAAAACGAAAAAACCAAAAATGAATAAGTCGACAAGAAATATTTTAATTGCCTTTATTGTCAACTTAAGTTTTTCCATCATTGAATTTATTGGTGGTTTTATAACAAATAGTATTATGATTTTTTCCGATGCAATTCATGACTTAGGCGATGCGACCTCGCTTGGTGTCTCATTTGCGTTAGAAAAAAAGTCCGAAGGAAAACCTGATGATCGTTATACATATGGTTATTCAAGGTATTCGATTATTTCCGCGCTTTTAATGGCGGTGATTTTAATTGTTGGATCGGTCGTTATGGTTATAACCGCTGTTAAACGGTTAGTCGCTCCCGAAATTGAAGAAGTAAACGCGATGGGGATGTTAATTTTATCCATTGTTGGGATCATCTTTAACTTCATTGCGGTTCTAATTACAAGCGGTGGCGAAAACTTAAATCAACGGACAACCTTTTTCCATATGTTAGAAGACGTATTAGGTTGGGTTGTTGTTTTAATTGGTTCGATTTTGATGTTAACAATCAAAAATCCATATATTTATTTAATCGACCCGATCTTAACAATTGTTATTAGTATTGTTATCTTTATCGGTGCGATGAAAACCTTGTTTAAGATTTTAGATATCTTACTTGAAAAAGCGCCCAAAGATTTTCCAAATGACAAATTCATCGAAGATATTAAAGCGCTCGAACCTATTGAAGATGCTCATCATCTTCACGTTTGGACATTAACTGGCCAAGGAATCCTTGCAACAGTTCATATTAAACTTGATGAAAGTCTTACACTTAAAGACGCTGATCTTATTCGTGAACAAGTTAATGAAATTGCTAAAAATTATAAAATTAACCATTTAACCGTTCAATTTGAAAGAGACGCTAGTGGTTGTGTCGATGGTCGCTGTGAAATTGAAAATGGCGAATCAGAAAGCCATCATCATCACCATCACCATTAACTTTTAAAGCCGTTAATTAAATTTAATAGCCTTTTGCATAGTTTACGCTAGAAAAAAATAAAATTTTATCATTTATTTAATTTATGAAATTAAGAAAAGAGCGCTCTTAGGAGCGCTCTATTTTATTTTATTTCTTCGTAATTTCGCTTTTTTTTCGCTAGGTTCTTCACTTACTAGCTCTTTATCGTCGGGTAAGATTCGAACTTTTAATTCATCCATGATTTTATATTCCGGATGTTTCTTTTCTAAGCTAAACTTCATGATCGCAAACGTAATCATAACGGCAAAGCCACCTAAGGCGGCATAAAATACTGGTGCAAAGTCTTCTTTTGTAGCCGCGAGCGGAGTAAAACCATCACGATCAAAATAACTAATAATAACAAGCGCAAAAACGTAAACGATTAATAAGACAAAAGTAACGATTGAGGAAATAATATAACCTTTTCGCGCATACTTATAATGTTTTGGAACATCATCTTTACTAAAAGGTGCTAGTTCTTCGTAAGTTACTTCACCACTTTCACCTAATACTTCATCAAGTTGTTCGTCTTTTTTTGCTAAGTCTTTTTCTAAATGATCCATTTAATCATCCGCCTTTGGTTGTGTCTTATTATAAGGCAAGCACGACCTAAACAACATCTATATTATAAGTTCTTGAACGATCTTATTTAAAAATCATTTTCAATTAAATAACCTAAATAGCCACCACGAACGTTATAAACATTACTAAAGCCAAGATTTAATAAAATCTTTTGGCCGACATAGCCATCAAGTCCCCGACTACAATATAAATAAATTGGCCGATCGGTTGGTAAAGTTGGCGCCTTTTTGCGTAAATCCGTTAACGGGATACTAATTGCCCCTTCAATATGATCGGCTCCATATAATATTGCGGGTCTTGTATCAATGATCGTTAACGGCTCACCTTTTTTTATTTTTTCTAACACTTCCTTCGAACTTACTTGGGGAGTATCTTTGTTTAAAATGTTACTAATAATCATTCCTGTATAATTGACGGGATCGCGCACCGTGGAATACGGCGGTGAATACGCTAAATCGAGATCAACTAAATCTGATGCGGTCGCGCCAAAATAAATTGCCGTGGCAAGTACATCAATTCGCCGGTCAACGCCTTCTGGTCCAACAATTTGTGCGCCTAAAATTTTACCGCTCTTCTTATCTGCGACCGCTTTAATTGTCATATCTTTGCCGCCTAAATATGTAACTTTATTTGGTTTGATATTAAAAATCGTTACTGGTTCATACCCAGCCGCTAGTGCGGACGCTTCATTTAGGCCAGTTTGAGCGACAGTTTGATTAAAAACGCGGTAAACGCTTGTTCCAAAGACACCTTTAAAAATTAAATTGCCGCCGGTTGCTTGATCGCCCGCTACCCGACCTTGTTTATTCGCTGTCGAGCCCATTGGAAGATATGCATAATCTTTTAATAAGAGATGATATTGTTCACTAACATCACCCGCGGCATAAATATTTGGAAGATTTGTTTCGAGTTTGTCATTAACTAAAATACCCCGGAATTTTCCCGTTTTAATTCCCGCTTCAACCGCAATTTCACTATTTGGTCGAACGCCTGCGGACATAATAACGATATCACCTAAAATTGTTTCACCGTTATTTAATGTCACACTATGATCATGAATTTCGGCCGCCGCTAAACCTTTATAAACATTAACGTTTTCTTTTAGGAGTTCTAGTTCCACTAGTTTTGCCATATCGACATCAAGGTTTGTTGCAATTTGGTCTTTCATTTCAACAATTGAAACATTAAGACCGAGTTTAACAAGACTTTCGGTCATTTCTAAACCAATAAACCCACCCCCGACAACAACAGCGTTTACTGGTTTCTTTTCTTCTAAGAACGAAGTAATTTTATACATGTCATTAACATTTCTTAAAGGGAAAACGTGTTCTTTATTAACGCCAGGAACCGGTGGAATTAATGCCCGTGCGCCCGTTGCAATAATTAATTTATCGTAACGATCAACAAATTCAATTCCAGAAGCTAAATCTTTAACGATAATTGTTTGATTTTCGGGGATGATTTTCACTACTTCATGACCTAATTTAATATCCACGTTGTATGTATCTTTAAAGTATTTTACGTTGCGCGGATGAATACTATTTCCGCTTGCGACATCACCAGCGATATAATACGCCATTCCGCACCCCGCATACGAAATGTATTCACCTTTTTCATAAATAACAATTTGATTTTCTTCATTGTTACGTCGTGCTTTGGCGGCCGCGGATGTACCCGCTGCGACCGCGCCAATTATTAATAAACGCATATTTATCATTCCTTTCATTTTAACTTTTACTAGTTAAGATAATATAAACATTATACCCAAAAACAAAGCAACTCCGACACGCAAATGCTTTAAATTTATTTATAAAAAGAAAAACATCCTTATTAGACGTTTGATTTTGTCTTAGGATGTTTGTTTAGTAATTATTCTTCAACCGGCTTTTCAATAACTTCTTCTTTGGCCATGCGTTTGTTATACCACTCCCCAACAATCATATAAATACCAAATAGTAGTAAGATTCCTAATGTAATAACTGGTAAATACCACCAACCATAATTAGGCCAGTTTTGAACAAAGGCAATCGCAATTAATAATGGCCCACCAAATAAAACCGCACTTGCGGCCCCGTTAACTAAGTTATTTGCCGCGGGTGTTTCAAAGTATGGATCAATTTCTCTTAATAAAGCAATACCGGTAGAGTTGGTTCCAGTTAATGTTCCATAAAGGGAGAAAAATGCTTCGTATTCATAACTTGCAAACCATTTTCTTGCTTGATAGCGATTTAAGAAGAAGGTGGCAACGGCGCCTACAAGGCTAGCGACAATTAGAACAATAATAAGTCCCGCGTCTTTAAAAATCGTAACGTCAATCGCAGTTAAGGCCGCGACAACCATGAAGTCAAAAGCAAGACCGGAAATTCTTGTTAGCATGAAATCGTTTGTGTATTTGCGTTTCATGATCTTTTTCTTTTGGAGTAAGTTAACAAGTAGTTTCACAATCATTGTTGCGACAATCGCAAAAATAAAGTTAAAGCCCCAAATAAGATTAGAAACAGTATTAAAGATGTTACTTTCACCATTCTTGTAGCCTAAAGTGAGGAGCGCTTCAATCCCATACAATAATAACCACGTTATAAAGTAAATTCCTAAAACAAAGGCGATTTGCACAGTAAATTTATCAACTGATTCACTTAAAGGAATTTCATTTTCATCGGCGAATTGACTTGTTTCTTCAACTTTTATATCATCCGCACCTTCATAGCGAATAATTTTCTTTTTCTTAACTAAGTAATTAATATAAATAATCCCAGGAATACAAGCAGCTAAAAAACCAATCGCTGCAAGTGATAATCCCCAGCTTTCCCAAACGTTTGAACCAACGGGTAATAAGCCTTGGCCAATTAATGTTAAATCAAAGGTCCGCCCCGTATTCATCGCATTTCCGGGGCCTTGACCAAACGCTAAAGCAAGAATAACCCCCGAATGAGGACCGCTCGCCATTAATGATTCGGTATTTTTCCAAATGTAATAGCCGGCAATTGTAATTACTAAACCTAATCCAGCTTGCATTAAATAAGACGTAACAATTGTTAAACCAGTTTTAATTGTTCCCCCTTTAGCGACGCCCTTCTTTTCTTTATTGGATGTGTTCCGTAAACTACTTGCAATAAAGCCTAACGCTAATGTGTGATAGGCGACAATCCCCATAAATTCACCACCAAGTAAAGGCCGTCCATCGATCGAACCCCAAGCAGCGCCTGAGCCAGTTTTGATTGTGAATAGATATTTAAGACCTAAACCAATAAATCCCGCGATAATTGATGTTGGAATAACGTACTTCTTTAAAAACGGAACTTTTCTTCGTAAAGTATTCGCAAACAAAATAAGAACGCCAATGATTCCTAAATCAACTAAATTCCCCCAATATAGAACATAATTTGACATAACTTTCTCCCATCATTATTATTTTATTAAAATTTTAATTATAAACCTAACCGTTTTGTTGGATCTTCACTAACTAACTTATACGGTGATAATCCGTTTTTATATAAATTACGTTGTTTAAGAATTTGGAGTGTTAATAAAATCTTATATGTATTTACATCTTTATTAAATTCAAACATTCGGGTGAAGCCACCCCGTAAATAAACAATAACTCGATATTTTCCTTGGCACGCGAATGCGGAGATTGTTTCAAATGGAATAATTTCACTATTACTTTGCCAAACTTTTGATTTTAAATCTAAGCGAATACCATTTTCATCAAGAATAAAATCACAATATCCGATACGAATGCGACGTTGTTTCAAAATATACACTTGGCGGGCGACTAACGATATTTTATATTCGCGATTTTTATCTAAATATTGTTCGTAATTAATAACTTGTCTTGCGTCCGCCTCAATTAATGTTTGTTTGCCAGTAATTGATGAATTAATATATCCTTTATCATCGTATGTTGCTTTAAATCCACACGCTTTACAAACTAATTCATCATGCCCGTGCATTTGATCAACATTATGACAATTCGGACACATAAATAATAAGCGATGTAACGATTCCGCCATATGTTTTCTTGTAAATGATTGTTCAGGCGCAACATTTTCATATGGACTAGACTCTATTTCTTTATAAATCAAATCGTTAATTTGTTCTGGACTTAAATCTTTATATTCTTCATAAGGTATTACCCGTTTTACCTCAACCCGTGGTCGAATTTTACTATGCCGCGCTTTAATTGCCCAGCGGGGAATTTTTAAATATAAGTCAATAAAATTCATTACTAAAATTGGCCGCTTCATTTTTAGTGCAACTTTGCCGATTGCTTCAGGCATTGACGCAAGAGCGCCATTAAAAGTTGCGTTTCCTTCAATAAAAACCCCAACGTTTCCGCCTTCTTTGCTAATTTGAAGCATATTGCGAACTGTAGAAATATCTGGTTGCGATTTAGATTTAGGAAATGGTTTTAAAAAGAAGGTTAAGAGTTTACTTATTAAACCCATCGAAAAAATGACTTCGGTTGCGACGTAATATACTGGCATCCGCACAGCGTTTGTAATCATAACGGGATCGGTGTTAGAAATATGGTTACTAACAATTAAATATGGTCCGCCTTTACGAAGTTCTTTGGCTTGTTTACGGCTCACACCATTTTTTGCCATTGCCCACCAACCCCAAAACGGACGATAAATGAAATTCCTTGCAAACCATGTTGCAACCCGATGTCGCGTTTTTACAATCTTTTTTTCTTTTTTCTTTTTATTGTTTTTTGTCATTAGTAAATAAATCCTTCGTGCGGTTATTTAGACATAAACTTTAAACTGTCTTAAGTTTAACATATTTTATTAAATAGAAAAATACCGATAAAATTATTGTTTGGTTTTATACACAGGTAAATAACAACCTTTGTTTGCTTTTTTATTCAAGCAAAGCAAGTGTTTCACCATATGATTGTTAGGTTATTTAGGAAATAAGTTCAGTAGCGGTGAAAACACATTGTTTTACAGGTTTTTTTGCCCTTTATTATTTGATTTTTGACATCAACACGACCGTCTCAACATGATGGGTTTGAGAAAACATATCAACCGGTGTAATTGATTTAATTTCGTATTTCTTATTTAAAATTGCAACATCGCGGGCAAGTGTGCCTGGGTCACAACTTACATAAACAATTTTTTGCGGACTTAATTTCATTAAACTATTAAGAAACTTTTCATCAGCGCCTTTTCTTGGTGGATCCATTAAAACAACATCATATTGTTCGTTGTTATGGGCGGCAATTTCCATAAATTCACCAGCATCCGCCGTGTAAAAGCTAACATTACTAATATTATTTCTAAACGCATTTTCTTTAGCGTCTTTAATTGCTTTGTTATTAATTTCAACACCAACTACACTTCCAGCTTTACTCGCGGCAATTAATGAAAGTGTTCCAATCCCACAATACGCATCAAGTACACGTTCATTGCCAGTCAAAGCCGCCTTGTTTATCGCAATTGAATAAAGCGTTTCCGTTTGAAGGGGATTTACTTGGAAAAATGATTGAGGTGAAATCCGAAACCGAACACCTAAAATATCATCTAAAATAAAGCCCGGGCCAAATAAAACTTTATCATGTTCGCCTAAAATAACGTTGGTGGCGCGCGTGTTTGTATTTTGAACAATCGTGGTAATTTCAGGATGTGCTTTTCTTAAGGCATTAATAAAGTTGTTGCGACTGGGAAAAGAGGGCACGTTTGCAACGATAACGACCATTATTTCTGGTGTATGGTAACTTGCGCGAATTAAAATGTGGCGAATAACTCCCGTCCGTTTATCTTCATCATAAGGATCAATCTTCATCGACTTCATTAAATTTCGGACAGTTGCCATAATTCCGTTTGACCGTTGGTTTTCAATCGCACATTCGGGTGTAGGAATAATATCATGCGTTTTCGCTCGGTAAAAGCCACTAATAATATTTCCTTTTTTATCCATTCCAAGGGGGATTTGCGTCTTATTTCGATAATAGTATGGTGCTTTCGATCCAACACATTCATCGACCGGAAAATTACTTTTCGCAATTGTGCGAAAAGCGTTTATAACTTTTTCTTGTTTAATCTTTAATTGTTCTTCATAAGCAATATGTTGAAATTGACATCCCCCACATGCGGTCGCAACGGGACATTTTGGCTGAATCCGGTGGGGTGATAATGAATATAGTTTAATAAGGTCCGCGTAATTAGCGTTTCTTGAAGCATAAGTGACTTTTACATCGGCTTCTTCACCTTTAATTAAACCTTTAACAAAAAAGCGTTGGCCATCATCGCTTAGCAAAATACCAAGACCATCAAACGTATAGCCTTGTCCAACACCATGATATATTTCATTAACTTTCGCAAACCGGTTCGCCATCGTTAATTAGTTTCCGTTCATTAAGCTTTTAATATAGGCAACTTCTTCTTCAACGTCTAAGCGTGGGAATAATGGTTGGCCTTTATTAACGGTTTGTCCGCCAAGAACACCAAACTTATGAACGAGTTGATAATCGCGTATTTTGTCTTCTACACCTAGTTGTTCAAATAAACCAGCGCTCGCATGAGGTAAAACTGGTTGTAATAATGTTCCAGCAATATATAAAGCGTTCGCTAAGTGATTCATTACACTCGCTAATTCTTCAGTTTTTTCATTTTTCTTTAAATTCCATGGTTCGGTATTATCGATATATTTATTCGCACTACTAACAAGTTTAAAGACGCTTATAAATGCTTCGGTAATTTTTAGATCCGCCATTTTTTCTTCATAATCATTAACAGTTTCTTCCGCTAATTCGCGTAATTGTTTATCAAATAGTGTTACATCACCCTTATATGTTGGAATAACCCCATCAAAATACTTTTGAATCATTGAAATACTCCGGTGGAGTAAGTTACCAAAATCATTTGCTAAATCAATGTTAATCCGTTCAACAAATTGTTCGGGCGTAAATTGGCCGTCACTTCCAAACGTTGTTTCTCTAACTAAATAATAGCGAACAGCATCAACGCCATAACGGTCAATTAATGGAACTGGGTCAACCGTGTTGCCCCGAGATTTTGACATTTTGCCATCTTTCATCATTAATAAACCATGGACAAAAATCCGATCAGGTAAACGTAATCCTTCACTTAGTAAAAACATTGGCCAATAAATCGCGTGGAAGCGCGTAATATCCGCACCGACAACGTGAATTATTTCCGTATTTTCATCAGCCCAAAATTTTTGGAATAACGAATCGTCTTCGCTCTTATAACCTAAAGCGGAAATATAGTTTGTTAAAGCATCTAACCAAACATATGTTACGTGCTTCGGATTTGCTAAAACAGGAATTCCCCATGTAAAGGACGTTCTTGAAACGCTTAAATCATCTAAGCCCGGTTTAATAAATGTATTAATCATTTCATTTTTCCGTGATAATGGATATAAAAACTTTGGATCATTATCCATATATTTTAAAAGTTCAGGTAAATATTTATTTGTGCGGAAGAAATATGTTTCTTCACTTGCTTTGGTAACGGGGCGATGACATTCCGGACATAAGTGGTCAGGACCAACTTGTGATTCCGTCCAAAACGTTTCTTCATGAACGCAGTACCAACCTTCATATTCGCCTAAATAAATATCATCTTTTTTAATCATATCATCAAAAATTTGTTGAACAGTGTTTTTGTGTCGATCTTGCGAAGTCCGAATAAAATCATCATTGCTAATTTCAAGTTTTTTCCAAAGGTTTTTAAAACCTTTTACTTGTTCGTCCACAAATGCTTGGGGGCTCATCCCAGCTTTTTCTGCACTTTGTTCAATTTTTAGACCATGTTCATCAGAACCCGTTAAAAAATATGTTTCATATCCTTGCATTCGCCGAAAACGTGCATAGACATCAACTAAAACAGTTGAGTAAGCATGACCAATATGTAATTTGTTGCTTGGATAATAAATCGGTGTTGTGATATAAAATTTGTTTTTCATGTGAGTTCCTTTCTTTAACAACAAAAAACCGCCATCAAAGTTGAAGGCGGTTTATAAGTTTTTTTATTAAGCTTCTTCTTTGATGCCGTATTTTTTATTGAAGCGATCAACACGACCATCAGCGACTGTAAAGCGTTGTTTACCTGTATAAAATGGATGGCAGTTGCTGCATGTATCAACTTTAATTTCTTTAACAGTTGAGCCAATTTCGAACGTGTTGCCACAGGTAACACAAGTCACGGTTGCCCGGTAGTGTTTTGGGTGAATATCTTTCTTCATAATTTTGTTCTCCTTCCGCCTTGAAGCTTACTGCTCCAAAGTAAGTTTGCTTGATTATAATACCATGTTTTTCGGCTAAATCAATCAAAAACAATCATAGAAAGCGGTTTCTCGCAAAGAAAGTTAAATTTATGTTGGTAAAGCACCCTAATATGATGTAAATTACATATTAATTGCGGTAAAAAGGCGTGTTTTTATGTTTATTTATCGCATTATCAAAGTTATTATACTAAACTTAACTATTGTTTAATTTATCCAAAAGGAGGGTAAACTATGATTTCAAAAAAATTAGCGCTCGAAGTCCTCAACGCTGGCTTAGCCACTGGTGCCGACTTTGTCGAAATTTATCTTGAAGAAATTGAGAATTATGGGCTCCGGGTTGAAAACGGTAAAACACAATCACCAAGCTCCTCAACGACGTACGGCGCAGGTATTCGCTTATTAAATGGTTTTAATAGCGTTTATGGTTCCACTAACGATATTAGCAAAAAAGGGCTCTTAAAACTAACGAACACCCTCGCGGCAAGTTTTCGCGAAGAACGGAAGTTAACGGTCGATTCCATTACCAAAGTTCGTGTTAAGAAAACTCACGCTGCGAAGATTTCCGGAAAAGATATTCCTGTTGAAAAGAAAATTGAACTTGTAAAAGAAACAAATGAAATTATTAAATCATACTCACCAAAAATAGTTCAAGCCGTTACTGGTGTTATTGAAGAACGAAGAGTAATTAAAATCTTTAATTCCGATGGTAAAGAAATTAATGATGCGCGTGAACATACACGGTTTGTTTTAATGGCGGTTGCCGCTGATGAAAACGGTATTGAAAGTGCCTTTGAAGGGCCTGGTTTACAAGGTGGCTATGAATACTTTGAAGACGTTATCGATTTAAAAGAAATGGCGAAGAGTGTTGCCGAAGCCGCATTAAGTGCGCTTGTTGCCAAACCCGCTCCAAGTGGCAAAATGCCCGTTGTTATTGGTAATGGCTTTGGTGGCGTCATCTTCCACGAAGCTTGTGGTCACGCCTTAGAAGCTAGTTCGGTTGCGAAAGGCTTCTCGGTCTTTACTGGTAAAGAAGGCCAACAAATCGCAAATCCCGTTGTTACCGCGATTGATGATGGCACAATAACCAATGGATGGGGTTCCGTTAACTATGATGATGAAGGAACACCTGGCAAAAAGAACGTTTTAATTAAAGATGGTATCTTAACTTCTTACATGATCGATAGCTTTAATGGTCGAAGAATGGGCAAAGCCTCAACCGGCTCCAGTCGACGGGAAAACTATCGCTATGAACCAACAAGTCGAATGACAAATACATATATCGATAATGGCACTTCGACACCGGAAGAAATTATCGCTTCCGTTAAATTAGGCTTATACGCAAAAAGTCTTGGTGGCGGTAGTGTTAACCCCGCAACGGGGGCATTCAACTTTGCCGCTAACGAAGCGTATATCATTCGTGATGGTAAAATTGCGGAACAAGTTAAAGGCGCAACACTTATTGGTAGTGGTGCAGAAATTATTCAAAACATCGACATGGTCGGTAATGACTTAAAACGTGGTCAAGGAATGTGTGGAGCAAGTAGTGGCTCCATCCAAGCCGACGTTGGTCAACCAACAATCCGTGTTCGGGAAATTACCGTTGGTGGAAGCGGAGGGAGCTTAAAATGAAATTCAACTTTGAAAAATTCTTCTCATTAGCCGAAGCTGCTGGTATTGAAGCGGCGGAAGTAAATTATGTTGCAGAAAACTCCACAGAAATTAGTATTTATAAAAGCGTCGTCGATCAATTCTCGGTTGCTGACTCGGAAGCTATTGGCGCACGGGGAATCGTAAACGGAAAATTTGGTGCGGCATCAACGGAAAAAATCACTGCTAAAACTCCTGCGGAACTCGTTGCGGCGATTGTTGAAAACGCACGGGTTAATGAAGATGATCAACCGGCGATTATTTTTAAAGGTTCACCAAAATATAAACGCAAAACGACATTTAAAAAAGAACTTGCGAGTGTTACAACGGAAGAAAAAATTAACCTGTTATTAGAAATCGAAAAGAAACTTGCAGCCTATGACCCACGGATTAGTGATGTTGAAGCGGTTGCTTATAGTGAAGAAACCTCGGAACGGATTAAACGCAACTCCTATGGTGTTAACTTACGGTCCAAATCTAATTACTTTTATATTTATGGTTCCGTTATTGTTAAACAAGATGAAGATGTAAAATCGGGTTATAAAATCCATTTAGGTAATGACCTTGCGAGTGTTGATGTCGATAAATTAGTTGAAGAAATCGCTAAAAACGCTCTCGCTCAACTTGGTGGAAAACCCGCTAAATCAGGCAAATACCCAGTTGTTTTAAATCCCTCCACAACGGCAAGTTTATTAGCAGCATTTATGGGTAACGCCAATGCGGAAAACGTCCAAAAGCAAACATCGTTATTTGTTGGTAAACTTAATGAACAAGTTGCTTCAAAAAAAGTAACAATTATTGAAAATCCGTTAGCGAATAACATCTTCTATACATACTTTGATAGCGAAGGCGTTGCGACAAGCAAAAAAACATTCGTTGAAAAAGGAATCTTAAAATCTTATGCGTATAACTTAGGCACGGCCGCTAAAGAAGGCGTTGAAACAACTGGTAATGCCGTCGGTGGCGGTGGAAAAATCGGGATTGGCTTCCGGGGCTTATCAATCAAACCGGGCAAAAAGAGCGAAGAAGAAATTATTAGCACCGTATCATTAGGATTATACATTAAAGAAGTTCAAGGCTTACATGCAGGACTTAATCCACAATCAGGTAACTTCTCCTTACAAGCAAATGGGTTTATGATTCGTGATGGCAAAATTGCGGAACCGGTTAATTTAATTACAATCGCTGGCAATTTAGTTACGTTATTTAAAGATGTTGTCTTAGTTGGTAATAATCTCGAATTACAGCCTTCTTCAATTCTTACTCCATCCATCAAAGTTAAATCGTTAGCGATTTCTGGTGAATAAACTTTATAAGCTAGGTCATAGACCTAGCTTTTTTATTACATTTTAAGTCTTTTATGTTAAAATAAATTGCTTGTATAGATTTTAAAATTATAAATGTTTATAATTTTTCATACGGAGGAACCTATGCGTAAAATTAAATTAATTACCGATTCAACCGCCGATCTTTCTAATGAATTAATTGAAAAATATAATATCGCTGTTATTCCTTTAACCGTCACAATCGCGGGTCACCCGTATTTAGATGGTATTGAACTAACAACAAACCGCATGTTTGAACTAATTGAAGAAACGGGTGAAATGCCCCGTAGTTCCGCACCTGCGCCTACTTTATTTCATGATACTTTTAAAAAGTACATTGATGAAGATTATGACATTATTTTTACTGGCATTGCGGGGAGCATGTCAGGAACATTAAACGTTGCAAAAATGATGGCGAAATCTTTCCCCGAAGGAAGAATTCATTTCGTTGATTCAGAAAACTTATCTTCAGGTATCGCCTTATTACTTATTAATGCTGATCGTATGATTAAAGAAGGTAAAACTGTGGAGGAAGTCGTTGCAGGAATGAAAGATGTTCGTGAACGAATTCGTTCCCAATTCATTGTCGAAACCATCGACTACTTATATCGCGGGGGCCGGATGACATCAGCGAAGTTTATTTTAGGAAAAGCATTACGCGCGCATCCGTATATCGTTGTCGCTAACGGAAAAATGGATTCGGCGGAATTACCAAAAGGTAAAATTAAAAAAGCATTAAAGTTCCAACTTAAGATGTTTGAAAAACATCTTGAAGAAGGAATTGATACAAGCACTGTTTTTATTACTTCTAGTGGTGTCCTTGGTGATGAGCACGCCGAATATTATTTAGAAGAAATTTCTAAACTTGTTCCCCCTGAAAACATTATCTTACAAAAAGCCGGTTGCGTAATTTCTGCCCACTGCGGTGAAGGAACAATTGGGATTCTATATGTCCGTAATGTTAAAAACGAACTTCTTAATTAGTGTAATTTAAATATCAATTAACGCCACATTGCCAAAATGTGGCTTTTTTATAACTACTTTTACATTTTCCTATTTAAGTTTCCATTATTCTTCACTATAATAGAGAAGAAATGGAGGAGAAGTTTCATGAAGAAGTTTTTTAGAGAGTTTAAAGAATTCATCTCAAAAGGAAGCATTCTCGATATGGCCGTTGGGGTTATTATCGGTAATGCCTTCAAAGCAATTGTCACTTCGTTAACAAACGACATCTTAATGCCGGTTATTGGAACACTCGTTGGTGCTGACGTTAAGGACTGGAAATGGATATTCAAAAAAGCGGTCGTTGAAGATGGTGTTGAAGTTGTTGCCGAAGGCGCGATTCGTTATGGGCAATTCATTCAAACAGTTATCGACTTCCTAATCGTTGCGTTTGTCTTATTCATCATTGTGAAAGTCGCAATGAAAGCGGCAGAAAAACGGTTAGCATTCCACGCCAAACACGCAGCCAAACACGCTGAAGAAAATGGCGAAGAAGTTGTCGAAGAAGAAGTTGTTGAAGAAGAACCGGAATTAAGTCCTGATCTTGCACTCTTAACAGAAATTCGTGATTTGCTTAAAGTAGAAAAAGCAGCGCCAGAAAAAGCGCCTACCCCAACAAAAAGCAAAGAAGAATAAGTTTAATTTAGCTAATTAAAAAAAGGTCGTTATTAACTAACGGCCTTTTTCTATACTTTATTTTAATAATCTTTCTTAACTTTTTTCGCCTTAACTTTACTTTCAATCCACATGAAGAAGACAACTAATTCATGCACCACAAGGGGGGCCATTGATAGTAAGAGTAAATCTAACCATTCAATAAATGATAAGTGCGCTGTATAAAATGCGACGTTCATAAACGGAATTTCCGTAACCGCGACTTGAAGCGCCATCCCAACCCAAAAAGCCACCCAAGCAAGCCAGTGGTCTTTACTAAATGTCCGGAAAACCGACTTCTTTTGATTAAGCATTCCTAGCATATGGAATAATTGACTAACTGCTAAAACGGTAAATGAATACGTTTGGGCTTGCATCGCTGCTACTTCATTACTTCCATAAAACGCATTAATTTCACTAATGGTAAGCGCACCATTATGAAATGCGGGATAAAAGAAGGCGAGAAATGACGTTAAGGCCATTAAGATGCCATAGCCTAATGTTGTCGAAAGTCCGCCGTGGGCAAAGATTTTTTCGTTTGGATCACGCGGTGCTTCTTCCATAAGGTTCGCGTTATTTTTATCCGCTCCGAGTGCAAGCGCGGGCAAAGCATCCGTTACTAAGTTAACAAATAAAATTTGGGAAGCAACCATCGGTAATAGTTTAATATTTAATAAGACCGCAAGAAGCATTAAGATAACTTCACCAAAGTTTGATGATAATAAGAACCAAACTGTTTTCTTTATATTCGCGTAAATACCGCGTCCTTCTTCAACCGCTTTTTCTATCGAAGCAAAGTTATCATCCATTAAGACCATATCGGAGGCGCCTTTAGCTACATCTGTGCCGGTTATTCCCATCGCAACCCCGATATCCGCAGTTTTTAAACTTGGCGCATCATTAACACCATCACCGGTCATTGCGACAATATGACCGTTAGCTTTTAAGGCTTGAACAATTTGTACTTTGTTTTGCGGCGAAACGCGAGCGAAGACCCGAATTGTTTCAACGACATCTTGAAGTTCTTCAGGCGTTAACGCATCGAGCTCGACACCTGTCATCGTTTGCTTTGGATCATCTGCAATTCCTAATTCTACGGCAATTGCAAATGCTGTATCAACGTGGTCACCAGTAATCATTACCGTTCGAACACCGGCGCTTTTTAAGGTTTGAACCGCCGGAGCGACTTCAGGACGCGGTGGATCAACCATGCCGACAAAACCGACAAAAATTAAATTATCTTCATTAATTGTTTTGTTATATTCGCTTCTTGCAAGCGCAAGAACCCGTAATGCTTGATTAGACATTTTATTATTCGCTAATAAAATTTCATCAATATCTTCCTTTGTTATTGGCCGCACAACACCATCAATTTCAATTCGTGTTGTTTTTAATAAAATTTTATCAAGCGCGCCTTTCGTATAAACGATTGTTTCTTCGTTATTCTTATGGGCGGTTGACATCATTTTCCGGACACTATCAAAGGGTAGTTCATCAATCCGTGGGGAACTTGCTTCAAGGTCATCTTTATGTAAATTAAAGTAATTTGCAAACTCCACTAAGGCAATCTCGGTTGGATCTCCATACACACCATGATCAACAGATGCATTTGATGATAAGCTCATCCCGGCTGCTAAGCGGTTTAATTCTCCATCGTTAAAGTCGGCAATTTTACCCATTTTGCCATTAATATAAGCATTTGTAACCGTCATCTTATTTTGGGTTAATGTGCCGGTTTTATCACTACAAATAACGCTAACAGCGCCAAGGGTTTCAACACTTGGAAGTTTACGAACGATGGAATTAACTTTAACCATTCGTTGGACACCCATCGCTAGCGTAATTGTAACAACCGCGGTTAATCCTTCCGGAACAGCGGCAACCGCAAGTGAAATCGCGGTCATTAACATCGCTAACCATTCGCGGCCTTGAATTAAACCAATTGCTAACATAACAACAACAATAACAACAGCGACAATTCCTAATAATTTAGAAAGGTCACCAAGCCGTTTTTGTAGCGGCGTTTTTTCTTCTTCCGCTTCTTTAAGCATGTCCGCAATTTTACCAATTTCGGTATTACTACCTGTTCGAACAACAATTCCTTCACCGCGACCATATGTGATGGGCGTCGAACTATAAACCATATTCGCCCGGTCACCAATGGGCATTTCATTAGCGTAGACAAGCTCAGCATCTTTATTAACCGGAACGGATTCGCCCGTTAAACTTGATTCATCCGCTTTTAAATTAACGCTTTCTAATAATCGTAAGTCCGCAGGGACGGTTCTTCCTTCTTCTAAGATAACAATGTCGCCAACTACTAAGTCTTCGGCTTTGATTTCATGAAGTTCGCCATTACGCCGAACAACACAAATTGGGGCGCTTAGTTTTTTTAACGCATCAAGGGCGTTTTCTGCTTTCATTTCTTGGACAGTACCAATAATCGCATTAATAATAATGACAAGAAAAATAACAACAGCGTCTAGCCAACTGGCTGATCCCGATGTTATTTGTTCATATATTGCGATACCAATCGAAATAACAATTGCCACCATTAAAATATAAATCATCGGATCGTTCATTTGGGCGAAAAAGATTTTAATCCACGACTTCTTCGTTTCATCTGGTAATTTATTTTTACCATCACGACTTAGCCGCTCGCTTGCTTCTTCACTTGTTAAACCGCTTTTAGGATCAACATCAAACTCGACTAACAGCTGGTCCTTAGTTTTTGTTTCAATCATAATTTATTTGCTCCTTCTACAATAAAATGACCTCTAAACCAAAAAATGGCCTAAAGGTCTTGTTTCCAGAAGATCCGGTCTTACCAACCAGGTGTTATTTCCGTGTTGTTGGCGGTAAGAATTAACTACTCCCCTTTGAGGAAGAATTGTTTACCAATTCGAAATCATTATACTTGGTAAATAAATATTTGTAAAATAGAAGTAAGCAATTTAATGCTTCTCTCTATCAATATTAAAGAATTGTATACATTATTGTTGATCAGGGGCAACGATTTCCCAATCAGGGTTTGCTTCTTGAACGGCTTTATACGCTTGATTCATTAATGCTTTTTCTTCTTCTAACCGATACGAGTGTTTGGCTTTTTTCTTCGCTTTTGGAAGCGAATTAATCGCATAAACACTTTCGTGAACAGAATGAATAACAACACCAGAAAACAAGAAATACGCGCGGATGGTTTCTAAAGCATCGTCATCACCGATGGCTTTCCGACTTTTAGCATCTAAACTTTCCCATAGTTCATTAGCGGCACTTGTTCGATCAAGTAATATTAAGAGCCATAATTTTTGGGCTTGAATACGCGCGCGCATAATCGGGTCAAGTTGAACATCACTTGTATTAAGCGCTTCAATTAACGCCAACGCATCTTCGTTTTTACCTTGATCTTCAAATTGATAGATTGCCCGTAAATTAACTTCAGCGGTTAATGTTGTAATCGTGGTAAACGTTTTTACCTCGTCATAAGGAAGACCAGCATACGTAAGCGCGTTTAACCTCCGAAGTTCATTAAACGCTTCTTTATTTATTTTATTACTAACTAACGCTAATTGATGACCATCATTAAGCGTATCGAGTTTAAAAGGCATAATATTATAAATTGCTAACATTGCCCCAATTGCGACGGTAATAAGTGCGCCATGATGGAAATATGCTTCTAACACAAATTCGCTTTGTGAAGATATTTCTTCGGTGAAAACAAACACGAGAATTAAAATTATTGTTTCAATAACAAATGAAATGGTTGATCCCCATAAATACGGAAGCGGATTTGCGGATTCGCTTTTTGGTGCAATTTCGGTCGCGCCGGTTAAGCCTTCAAAACTCCGAAAACCAACTTTCCATTTTTTACCTGAACGATAAATTTTTAAGCCCCAAATATTAACGGATAAAATGGTGTACCCACCAATTTTCGCCCCGACAATATGTCCGAGTTCAAAAAAGATTGAACTAATAATTGCCCCAATTAAAATTGTAATAATGGCAAATGCATATTGTCCCGCGGATTCTAAGCCAAGATCCGCTAATGCAGGTTGGACAACTTGAATGCCAATAAAAATTGCCGCAACTAACATTAATGCATAGACAAGCAGTGCTGACCAATCGTCTTTATTCATAAACTATTCCTCCAAAGCCAGTTCAAAAATTTGATACGCAACTTGATTGTCGACTGGCTTAATGTGATGGGGTAGTTTCTTTTTCCCATCGTTTGTTAATCTTGCTGCAAAGCGCTTTAAATCAAGAGCGCCAATACCTAGTTCCTTTAATGAAATGGGCATTCCCAAACTCTTAAAGTAACTTTTTAAGGTAATCGTCGCATAGCGACCGTTATCTAAATCATCTCCACTATCATAGTCGAAGACGTTTTTAGCAAATGCTGTGAATTTTTTCGGATCGATTTTCCGATAATATTCCATCCATGCGGGAATCATCACCGCAAGCCCTGCCCCATGGGCAACATTAGGGTAATACCCACTAATAATATGTTCAAATTGATGAACAGGCATATACGAATTTTTTCCAATACTTGTTAAGCCGTTATGTGATAACGAACTCGCAAGCATTAAGGTCGCCCGTGCTTCATAATTGGTTGGATCTTCTACAGCTACTTTTCCGGCTGCGATTACTTTTCGCATTAAACCTTCGGCAAAACCATCACTTAATTCAAATTCACTGGATGGATTAAAGTAGCGTTCAAATGTATGGGCTAAAATATCAACAACCCCCACCGCTGTTTGATAGGGTGAAACACTAAACGTTAATTCGGGGTTTTCAATCGCAAATACGGGGCGATTGTAAGGAGAGTTATACCCGGTTTTCGTTAATGTTTCTGAATTAGATATAACTGAGGATGTCGACATTTCCGAACCTGCTGCGCTAATCGTAAGAATCACACCTAACGGAATCCGATTTGTTGCTTCAACTTTCTTTAAGGAAATATCATAAGGGTCCCCATCATAAAAATATGCGGTGGAGATAAGTTTGCCGGTATCAATAACGGAACCGCCACCAATCGTTAAAATAAAATCAACCGGATCTTTTCTAATTAACGCTAATCCTTCTTTAACTTTACTAACATCAGGATTAGGTTCAACACCGCTTAATTCTAAATAAGTTATGTTTTCTTCTTCTAAAGCGGTTTTAACTTTTGCTAAAAGACCGCTTTTAATTACTGATCCTTTTCCATAAATAATTAAAATCTTTTTTGCGCCGTGTTTTGATAAAATCCGGCCAACTTCTAATTCTTGGTCACGGCCAAAATATAATTCTGTTGGAATATTAAAAGTAAAATCAAGCATGGCTTTCTCCTCGAGCGACGCGATAATTAATCACACGTTTTTGAGCGTTGCGTAAATAATCACTTCCGATTGCCGCTACTAATTCAATAATTTCTTTGGGATCTTCGCGCATTGAATTATCAACCCACCGAACAACCAAATAAACAAATGATGGAGCGTAAAAGCCCGCAATAAATTTTTGGTCATCATGCGACATAACGTTATTTGTATCACGCTTCTTTAAAATATTTAAATGGGTCCGATACGTTACCGAATATAAAAATTCAATAAACAAATCACGGCCCGCACTTGTTAACGTATTTTTAACAAACGCAAAATTAGTTTTTGTGTACTCAAAAATCGCGGTTAAGGCTGGCCGCCATTCTTCGACTTCTTCCATACCTAAAACAACTTCATTTAAATAAATGTCCGTTAATAAATCATAAATATTTTTGTAATGATAATAAAAAGTTTGCCGATTAATTCCAACTATTTCTGTTAGTTCTTTAACGGTAATTGTATCTAATGGTTTTGCTTCCATTAGTTCTTTTAACGCATTCGCTAATTTCGTTTGTGTTTTCATCTTGCCCCCTCCTTAATTATTTTTTTACTTAAAGCAGATGCAATTTCAGCTCCTAACTTTGCGTTATTTAAAATAAGTTTAATATTTGCTTCAAGCGATTTCCCGTTTGTTGCTTTAACAATCGCGGAAAGTAAATAGGGTGTCGTTTCTTTCCCATGGATTTCTTCTGCTTCAGCTTGTTTAATCGCTTGTTCAATAACCTTGTCAATTTTTTCACTATCTAACGAGTATTCATGAGAAATTGGATTCGTAATTAATATTCCCCCACGAAGATTATTATCGCGTTTTACTTTAATAATATCCGCGAATTCGTCAGCGCTATTGATTTGTTCATCAACAAAAAAGTTTGATTTGTTAGTATAAAAAGCGGGGAGGATGTTTGTTTTATATCCATACACCGGCACGCCTTTTGTTTCTAAATATTCTAAGGTAAGTCCTAAATCAAGAATTGCTTTTGCGCCCGCACAAACAACAGTAACGTTCGTATTCGCTAGTTCTTCTAAGTCCGCGGAAATATCAAAGGTTTCCGTTGCCCTCCGATGAACACCGCCAATTCCGCCGGTAACAAACACTTCAATACCAGCTTTTTCCGCAACAATCATGGTCGCGGCAACTGTGGTCGCACCCCATTTCTTTTTGGCTAACACATATGGTAAATCACGGCGAGACACTTTAACGATATCTTTTTTAATACCAAATGCTTCAATTTCGCTTTTGGACATTCCGACAACAACTTCACCATCAATTATGCCAATTGTTGCGGGGGTCGCCCCATTATTTCGAATTACTTGTTCAACTGCTAACGCGGTTTCAACGTTTTTTGGATAAGGCATCCCGTGCGAAATAATTGTTGTTTCTAAAGCAACAACAGGTTTATGTTCTTTTAACGCTAACGCAACTTCTTCACTAATTCGAATCATGAGCACTACCTTTTAAATGTTTTTTTCTTCACTACTACTTCGTAATGGATAACCAAAGGCGCGGTCTAACACCCAATAAAGCATTATCCCGACCACAAGTGTAATAACAATTGTCCAGATGTTTGTTGAATTCAATAAACTAAAATCAATTTTGAAAAACATATCTTCTAAATGAGAAACACCAACCAACGTTAAAATTACCGCAGTAACACCTAAAATGACTGTAAATAAAATTATCCGATAACGGTTAAACGGCCAAGAAATTCTAAATAGAATAATAAAACTAAATACGGACATCGTTATTGTCGCCATCGTAATCGCCACTTCTTCACTAGCAATTTTCGTTGATCCGGGATAATCTGCTTCAAAATTAAACATCACAAATATTGATAAAACGAGTAAGACCATTGTAATCGCTGCTGGTAATGATCGCTTTGTAACGTTCGAGTTAAAGCTCCCCTCAACTTTATGATAGTTTGGCTGCATTGATAAGAAGAATGCGGAAATCCCAATTGTCGCAGTTTCCCAAATATACATATTTTGAGTAACAAATGGATATGACTTATTAGAGATTAAGAAGACAATCGTAAGAATTATGGCAAAGATTGTTTTTACTAAGAATAGTGACCATGTTCGTTGTAAGTTATTAATAACCCGTCTTCCTTCTTTAACAATTTCTGGTAAGGAGTTAAAGTCGTTATCCACAAGAACAATATGCGATACGGCTTGTGTTGCTTCTGCACCATTCCCCATTGCGATTGAACATTCAGCATTTTTAAGTGCAAGAATATCATTAACACCATCGCCCACCATCGCGACGGTTTTACCATCACTTTGTAAGGTTTTAACAATGATTTCTTTTTGTTCCGGACTTACACGGCCAAAGACCGCATTTGCTAGTGCTGCTTCTGCGACCTCAGCATCGCTTAACCCCGCTAGTGAGATTGACCGGTCCGCCCCTTCAACCCCAACTTGATTACATATTTCCGCAACAGTTGTTGGATGGTCGCCCGAGATAACTTTAATTTCAACACCATTTTCTCTAAACCAATCAAATGTATCGCCAACATATGGGCGAACACGATCTTGAATTATAAATAAAACTAATGGTTTTGCTTTTTTAGGAATCACGTCATCTTTAATTGGTTTATCCGTGTGCGCTAATAAAAGAACTCGTAACCCGCGACTCATATAATCTTCTTCAAGTGCACGAATTTCTTCATATGCTTTAGCATCTAAAACAAAGTTAGCGGCGCCTAAAATATATGTTCCAATTCCTTCAAAAGTAACAGCCGAATTTTTTCTTTCACTACTAAATGGAACAAAGTTATCGGATAAATATAAATTATTTTCCGGATATGCATTTTTTAAAGCGTTTGTGGTTGGGGAAACGTCTTTAGTAACCCTTAGAAATGATCCCATAACATAGGAGAGTTGAGAAACATCAAAGTTCTTAATTGGAACAACATCTTTTAGTTTCATTGAACCATCCGTAATTGTTCCGGTTTTATCAATACAAAGAACATCGGTTCTTGCAAGCATTTCAATCGCATACGATTCTTGCGCTAAAGTATTTCGTTTAGCTAAGTTAATAATTGATACCGCAATCGTCATAGAGGTTAATAAATACATACCCGACGGAATCATTGAAACTAATGAGCCAGAAATTCGCGTTACTAACTTAATTGGGTCTTCTTTATTAATTATTCCCATTATAATCATAATGATGCCAAGTACGATAACAACGATCCCAATTAACCGGAATAACCCATCAATAACAGATAATAGTCGTGACTTCGGCCGTTTAAATATTTTTGCTTTTTCTTGAAGCTTATTAATGTATGTATCATCGCCAACCCGGTCAACTTGCGCTTTAGCGGTTCCGCTTGTTACATAACTTCCACCAAGAAGGCGTGCACCAACTTGTTTTTTAATCGTTGTCGATTCGCCGGTTAATAATGATTCATTAACCGCGAGAGTACCTTCAACAACAACACTATCCGCCGGAATTTGATTTCCTTGTTTTAAAACGACAATATCATCAAGAACCAGCGCGGAAACAAGAATTTCTGTTTTTTCACCTTCGCGAATAACCGTAGAACGTGAGGCCGCAACAATTTGCAATTTCTTTAATTGTTTTTGCGCGCGAAAATCTTGAAATAATCCAATGCCCGAGTTTGCCACTAAAATTACAACAAAGAAAAGACCGCCGAAGTTTTTGACAACAATCATCGCAATCGCGATTATATAAAGTAAAATATTAAAAAACGAAAAAAGGTTACGTCTGGTAATTTGCCAGACGGTTTTTCCTCCCGTTGCGTCAACATTATTAACAAGGCCGTTTTCCGTGCGTTCACGAACTTGTTCGTCACTTAAACCTTTGTTGGCGTCGACCATGTAACGTTCTGCAGTTTCGCGGGATTTTTTGGATTCTTTTTCTTCAATTAAGGTATTCATGTAATTCTCGCTTCTTCTCTATTATATAATAAAAACTAGTTTAATTGGTGATAGTTTTATCTTGATAATATTACCATTATCTAGGGCTTTTTTATAACATTATAATTTTTGCTTCGTGTGAAAACGCTTCCTCATTAATCTAATTAGTATCTAAGTTAACTTCCTTGCCGAATTTTATTTCTTTTTATAAGAAAAAACTATCACAAAAGTGATAGTTTAATGTGCAAAAGTGACCTATTTTTTTATTCGCTACGTAGTGCTTCCACCGGTTCTTTTTTCGCGGCGTTTCGACTTGGCACTAAACTTGCAAACATTGTAATTAATAAATTAACACCAACAAGCGCGATCGCATGCCACCATTTTAAATTAGAAATTGCTCCCAGCCCCGCAAAAGCAAATTGTTGATTAAGAATATAGTTTAATGGTAACGAGATAAGTTGCACCGTCAATATACCAATTATTCCTGCCATCACACCAATAATAAATGTTTCCGCTTCAAATAGTGTTGTAATATCCTTCTTCCTTGCCCCAAGAGCGCGCAAAACCCCAATCTCTTTCGTTCTCTCAATTACGGAGGCCGAGGTAATAATTCCAATCATAACCGCCGCAGTTATTAACGAAATTGATGAGAATATTAATAAGACGATACTAATGACTTGAACTAAAATCGCTAATGAATTGCTTATATTACTAATTAAGTCACTAACAGTAATAAAATATGGTGAATTTCCTTTTTGGCCGTTATCGTGCCATTCTCTATTCATTTGGTCGTTATAGGAATTAATGCCAGCGATAATCGCTTTCTTCCCTTGGCTTGAGGCGGGGAAAATGGCAATAGAATCATAAATACTATAAATTAAATCACGATAAGGAATTTGAAGTTCAACATCATTTGCATCCATACTTGGATATGGAATAATTTCATCAAATATATCCATGAAGAACCGGTCTTTTGGTTTTACTTGATTAAAAGGAATTTTATTTCCGCTTTCATCTTCATGAACAAACATTGCCCCGTATTTGCTGGCGTTTTTAAGATAATCGGTCATTTTAATAACATAATCATTTTGTGTAAGATCGCTATTATTTGACCCACTATTAATAACGTTGTAGAAAGAAAATGCCGGTATCGTTTTATCGCCATCACCAGTTGGAATGCCATACGCAATAATTGCCATTGCTAATTCTAAGGCGTTAATTTCTTCACCTTTATCTTCATAATGAACTTTTAAAGCATCAATAACGTCAAATAACCCCATCGCGGGCGTTCCAGGTGGAAGCATGCTCTTAACGTTATCCGGAATTACATTAGGAATATTTTGAATATAGGCTTTTTCATAATTTTCACTAAACTTACTAGCGATATTTTCTTTTGCGATATAATCCGCTAATTCGGGCGTATAACATAATCCTGTTTCCATTAAGTCGGTATAAACAGAACTGTTTTTCATACGCAAAACCCCTGTGATTTTTAATTCAACACCGGTATCGCTACTTTCATCCCAATTAGCCCATCGTTCACTACTAGTTGGGTTTCGATACCGTTGGATCGTTTTATTTTTCTTAAATAGATCCATAATCGTATATTCATCACCTAACATACCTAGGTCCGCAACGTCAACAGTTCCATCTTCGTGGTAATATTCATCATTTGTATAAACTTTATATCGTTTCCCATTTTCGCCAGCAATATCCGAGAAAGGAATGTTATCAATATCAGCGACTGTTTGTCCTTCTTCAACAGCCGGCACAATTCCTAAATTATATAATTGTGAATATGTTAATTGGTTGTAG
Source organism: Caryophanales bacterium UBA5455 (assembly GCA_002427365.1). GTDB lineage: Bacteria > Bacillota_I > Bacilli_A > RFN20 > CAG-826 > UBA5455. The sequence continues at coordinate 10,279 of DIQT01000007.1, read as the reverse complement.
CGGTCAACAACAAGAACAACATCATTCATGCTTGTTGGATAATCACCATAAATAACATCATAATAAGTTGTCATATATTCTTTTGAACCAAATAATTGGTGAAAATTACCACCAGGCATTGGAATAACTGTGCCGTTATTTGTTAGTTCCGTTGTTAATAATTTTTCAGGTTCGGTTTTCCCTTTTGGACGAACTGTTGTTAGATGCATATGCATATTATAGTTTTTAACAATACTAGCGGCCTGACCTGTATCAAGAAAATTTTCTTCAAGTTTTCGAATTGAATCATCCGTAATAATATTTGTCGCTATTTCAAATATTTGATTTGCTGTTTGAGTGTTATCTCTAATTATGACGGTGTCATGATCAGGGAATGGTTCTAACTCCGTTTTAAGTGATATTTCATTTTTTAACGTAATCGTACTTGAATAAACGCCGAGCGGATAAACCGATAACGTACTTCGTTCTAAGCGATCAACGTAGTTCGAAAAGCCATTAGAAATAGCTAAAACTAACCCAACACCGATAATACCAAAACTAGCGGCAATCGAGGTCATGATTGTCCGACCTTTTTTTGTCGAAATGTTTCTTAACGAGCTTTTTAACGCTGTCCAAAATGACATTTTTGTTCGTTTTGGTTTTTTAACACTTTTTTCTTCGCGGTCATAATCAATTTCATAGGGAGCGGAATCGCTTGTAATCACCCCATCAAGCATCCTAATTACGCGGTCACTATAATCATTTGCAAGTTGTTCATTATGAGTAACCATAATTACTAATTTGGTTTTGGAAATTTCTTTAAGTAATTCCATGACATCTTTGCTTGTTTCCGAATCTAACGCACCCGTTGGTTCATCCGCAAGAATAATATCCGGATCATTAACTAAAGCGCGAGCGATTGCGACCCGTTGCATTTGCCCACCAGATAATTTTTTAACATCTTTATTAATAACGTCGCTTAAGCCAACCGCTGCTAAAGCTTCGGCGGAGCGTTTTTTCCGGTCTTCGGGTTTAACGCCCGCAAGTTGCATCCCCATTTCAACGTTTTCGCGAACTGATAAATGCGAAATGAGATTATACGTTTGGAAAACAAAACCGATGCGAACGTTTCGGTACGCATCCCAGTCTTCCGCGTTAAAATCTTTTGTGGAGCGACCTTCAATAACTAAGTCGCCTTTTGTATATTGATCTAATCCACCAATAATATTTAATGTTGTTGTTTTCCCACAACCCGACGGTCCTAATAGCGAAACGAATTGTTGACGAGGAAAACTTATATTGACATCCTTTAAAACATGCAAAGGTTTTTTGTCAATATAGTAATCTTTGTAGATATTTTTTAGTTCTAACATAAATAACCGCCTTTCGTCGCATTTTTAAATCGCAAAAAAGTATCCTAACTTTTATTTTAACATTATATGCGGCATTTATGATTAGGCATTATATTAAAAATGCCTTAATTTCGTTTATTTTTAAAAAAACTCGAAAGGATTTGACTACATTCGCTAGATAAAACTCCACTTATTACTTCCGGACGATGATTAAGGTTTGGTATTTCAAATAGTTTAACATTACTATCAACCGCGCCGCCTTTTGGATCTTTTGCCCCATAAACAAGTAAAGGAATTCGTGCATTAACAATTGCGCCAGCACACATTGCACACGGTTCAAGCGTTACATATAACGTGCAATCAATTAACCGCCACGAACCTAAAACACGCGCAGCTTCTTCAATTGCGATAATTTCGGCATGTAAAAGGGGGCTTTGTTTACTTTCCCGCAAATTATGACCACGCGCAATAATAACGCCGTCTTTCACAATGACGGCCCCAATTGGGACTTCATCAAGACTCGCGGCAATTTGCGCTTCTTTAAATGCTTCTAACATAAAAGACTCGTGATTTGCCATTCCTTTTACCTTCCTTTATTAAATAAAAACCACCGCACATGAACTCATTCCTTAAGGCTGCTACGTTCCCGTCCTGACCTGGTTCGAAACTCCTCCATTGCGATGGCAGCCTTATTATAGCAATGTAAAATATTTTTGTCTATTTTTGTTTCTTTAAATATAAATTAAAGAGGTTTAATTACTTCAAGTCCGTGTAAATATTTTCTTAATACTTCAGGAACGATAACTGAACCATCGCCTTGTTGGTTTTGTTCCACAATCGCGGGAATTAGACGGCTTGTCGCTAAACCACTAGCGTTTAAGGTGTGGAGATATTGAACTTTTCCACTTTCTTTTTCCCGGTATCTAATCATGCCGCGCCGTGCTTGATAATCACGAGCGTTCGATGCACTACTAACTTCTTTATAAATTCCCATTGAAGGAATCCAAACTTCAACATCATAGGTTCTCGCCATGGAATGTGAGCAGTCGCCCGCCGCAAGTTTGCTAAGCCGGAAATGTAGGCCTAATTTATTAACTAACGAGACAGCTTTACCAACTAATTCTTCAAAAGCCGCATCACTACCTTCCAAAGTCGCATATTGGAACATTTCAACTTTATTAAATTGATATCCTCTAATCATTCCGCGTTCTTCGGTCCGATAGCTTCCTGCTTCGGAGCGGTAGCATGGTGTTACACCAAAATACCGTTTTGGTAATTCATCTTCGCTTAGAATTTCATTACGGTGTAAGTTAACTAACGCCGTTTCCGCGGTTGGTAACATAAACCGCCGCGGTTCCATTCCTTCAAGCCAGAAAACATCTTCTTCAAATTTAGGAAATTGTCCAGCGGTATAGCCACTTTCATAATTAAGTAAATGCGGTGGTAAGATCATTTCATAACCATCCGCTAAATGTTCGTCAATAAAATAGTTTAACAGCGCCCATTCTAGTTGCGCCCCAAGATTTTTATAAATCCATGTGCCTGATCCACTAATTTTTGCGGACCGTTTATAATCGATTAAGCCAAGGCTTTCGCATAATTCAACATGGTCTTTAGGTACGAAATCAAACGTTGGTTTTTCGTTATATACTTGCAATACTACGTTATTTTCCTTTCCGCCATCCACAAGGTCAGGGTCAGGAAGGTTTGGAAGAACTTCTAAGAACTTTTGCATTTTCTTTTCAAGTTCCGCAATTTCTTCTTCGCCACTAGCGTTTAGCGCTTTTAGTTCTTTAACGCGGGCAAAGATTAGAGTAATGTCGCCACCGGCTTTTTTGACTTGAGGAATTGAGGCAGATAACCGATTTTGTTCTGCTTTATTTGCTTCAACGTTGGTTAAAAGTTCCCGCCGTCTTTCATCATTGGCAAGTAGTTCGCTAAAATCAACATCCCACCCTTTTTTAAGTAGTGCGTCATGAACGAACTTTGAATTCTTTCTAATTAAATTAAGATCTAGCATTTGTTTTCCCTCCTTAAATAAAGAAAAACGTCCCATAGGACGTTAATAACGTGGTGCCACCTATCTTCATAAATCACGTTTCCATTGATTTAATCTCAAATGCCTTTAACGCAGGCAACGAAAGCTTTCACTTTGTTCTCCTAGGTGGAATTCATGGGTCAATCACCTAATCTTTTCACTATCGATTAGTCACTATCGAGACATCACCATTACTAGCCTATTCACCGAACATTATTATTTTACTTGTATTTGAACTAAATATCAAATAACAATGTTTCTTATTTAACTTCATTAATCAAAATATAAAGAAAAAGACTCGCGGTTTTGTACCACGAGTCGATTATTTTGTTCAAAACAACAGTTTAATTGTAACTACTCCGTTTCTTCTTCGATTTCAAGATCGTCTTGAGCAACAATCGTAAATGAACTAACTTTTACACCTTCATCAAGACGAATAATCCGTACGCCTTGGGTGTTTCTTCCACTAATACTAACTTGGCTCAAATTAATTCTAATCATTGTGCCGGTTTCAGTAATAACTAATAAGTCTTCATCGCCATTAACTGCGCGAATTCCAACTAATTGACCGGTTTTTTCGGTTACATTAAGCGTGATAACGCCTTTTGCGCCACGTTTTGTTAACCGATAATCATCAGCGTATGACATTTTGCCAAACCCGTTTTCACTTAGGGCTAAAATGAGTTTTCCTTCCGAAGAGCTTGTAACGCCAACAACTTCGCTACCATCAAGGCTCATCCCGATTACGCCTTGGGCATTCCGACCGACTGCGCGAATATCATCTTCGACAAACTTAACCATCTTGCCCGCTTTCGAAGCAATACCGATTTGATTTGTTCCATCCGTATGTTTAACATCAAGTAATTCATCGCATTCTTTTAACGTAAGCGCAATCTTACCATTTACCCGAATTGATTCGAATTCTTTTAATGATGTCCGCTTGACAACCCCTTCTTTTGTTACAAAGAAAAGGAAGTGATTATCATCTGCTTTTTCATTATCAATACTAATGATTGTTTTTACTGTTTCGTTTTGGTCTAAACCAATGAGGTTTTGCACAGGAATTCCGCGTGCTGTCCGACTTCCTTCCGGAATTTGGTAAGCACGGAGTCGATAAACCTTCCCCAAGTTGGTGAAGAATAAGACGTCGGTGTGCGTATTTGTGTGAATAAGTTTTTCAACAACATCATCACTTAAAGTTTGCATGCCGATGACGCCTTTACCGCCCCGATGTTGAATTCTAAATGCATCTGGTGAGGTCCGTTTAATATATCCGCGGTTTGTGAGCGAAATAACTACGTCATCAACAGGAATTAAATCTTCATCATCAATCGTTGATAAGTCATCGCTAATTTCGGTCCGCCGATCATCGCCAAATTTTTGTTTAATTTCATCTAAATCGTTAAGAACAACTTCTTGAACATTTTCACGACTACTTAAAATGTGGGTATATGTTTCAATATTTTCCACTAATGTCGCAAATTCAGCTTCTAGTTTTCCTTTTTCAAGTCCCGTTAACCGTCTAAGTGTCATTGCAAGAATTTCTTTTGTTTGAATTTCATCAAAATCAAACCGTTCTTGTAAATTAATTGACGCTTCTTCAGGTGAGATTGAATTTCTAATAATTGAAACAATTTCATCAATGAAATCAATTGCTTTTAATAAACCGGAAACTTTGTGTTTTCTTAGTTCGGCTTCTTCAAGTAAGTACCGTGTTTTTCTTTCGGTAACTTCGATTTGGAAATCAAGATATTGTTGCAAAATCTTTGTGATTGGTAAAACTCTTGGTTCTCCATCAACAATTGTTAGCATAATGACACCAAAGGAACTTTGAAGTTGCGTCATTTTAAATAATTGATTAAGAATAACTTCAGGAATCACATCTTTTCTTAATTCAATAACAACACGAATTCCTTCTTTGTTTGATTCATCACGAATATCCGTAATTCCATCAACACGTTTTTCTTTTACTAATTCCGCAATTTTTTCAATCATCCGTGCTTTATTAACGATATATGGCACTTCATCAACAACAATCCGTGTTTTGCCATTACTTAAGGTTTCGACGTGTGTTTTAGCGCGAACAACAACTGATCCTTGACCAGTTTCATAAGCTTTTTTAATTCCACCACGGCCTAAAATAATGCCGCCCGTTGGAAAATCTGGTCCATATAAACATTCGTTCATTAATTCTAATGGTGAAACATCAGGTTCTTTCGCAATTAAATGAATCGCATTAATTACTTCGCTAAGGTTATGTGGCGGAATGTTTGTTGCCATCCCAACGGCAATCCCAGACGAACCGTTAATTAATAAATTTGGAATTCTTGAAGGCAAAATTAATGGTTCGTTTTCAGTTCCATCATAGTTAGGAATAAAATCAACTGTATCATAGTTAATGTCACGAACCATTTCCATCGAAATTTTTGATAACCGCGCTTCGGTATACCGCATTGCCGCGGCTTCATCACCATCAATTGAGCCAAAGTTACCATGACCTTCCACAAGTGGATAACGCATCGAGAATGGTTGCGCTAATCTAACAAGAGTCGAATAAATTGCTTGGTCGCCATGAGGGTGATATTTCCCCATAACATCCCCAACAATCCGTGCGCATTTTTTATATGGTTTATCAGGGGTCATGCCTGATTCATTCATCGCGTAAATTATCCGGCGGTGAACGGGTTTAAAACCATCGCGAACATCGGGTAAAGCACGTGAAACAATAACAGACATCGAGTAATCAAGGAAAGCTGAACGAACTTCACTTGTTACATCAACTTCAAAGACACCAGTTTCAATCCCGGAAATAATTGTTGAAGCAATTTCTTCATGATGTTCTTCGGCAGGTTGATCTTGCTGCTCTTCATTAACATTTACGTCGTCTTTAATATCATCATCACCATCAAATGGTGGGATTTGATTATTATTATCAATCATTTACTTATACCCCTTTCTAAACGTCTAAGTTTTTAACTTTCTTAGCGTTATTTATAATAAATTCTCTTCTTGGTTCAACGTCGTCGCCCATTAAGTTTTCAAATACTTCATCAGCTTCAACGCCATCTTGTAAGGTAATTTGAACGAGTTTACGATTTTCAGGATTCATAGTTGTTTCCCAAAGTTGATCGGCATTCATTTCCCCTAACCCTTTATACCGTTGGAATGGGAAGTTATCCCGTAGGCCAAGATCATCTTTAATTGTTTGTAATTGGTGATCGCTATACGCGTAATAAGGTTTGCCACGATACTCTAATTTATATAGCGGTGGTTGCGCAACATAAATGTTGCCTTGCGCTAATAAATCATGCATAAACCGGTTAAAAAAGGTTAAAAGTAAGACACGAATGTGAGCGCCATCAACGTCAGCATCCGTCATAATAACGATTTTATGATAACGAATTTTGCTAATATCAAATTCTGGATCCATCCCTGCCCCAATTGCCGAAATGATGTTTCCAATTTCAGCATTATCAAAAATTCTCTTTTGACGGGCTTTTTGCACGTTTAATATTTTACCGCGTAGTGGTAAGATCGCTTGCGTATGCCGGTCACGACCGTTTTTCGCTGAACCACCAGCGGAGTTCCCTTCAACGATAAATAGTTCACATTCTTCCGGATTCTTTGATGAGCAATCCGCTAATTTACCAGGTAAGGTTGTAATATCGAGGGCGGATTTGCGGCGAACATTTTCTCTTGCCCGCTTAATCGCGTTTCTTTCTTCCGCTGCGCTATTAATTTTATCTAAAATCTTTTTACCAGTTTTTGGATTTTCTAATAAAAATTGTTCTAATTGTTCACCAACAACTTGGGAGACAACACGGCGAACTTCGGAGTTACCGAGTTTCGTTTTCGTTTGTCCTTCGTATTGAGGATTTGGGTGTTTAACCGAAACAATCGCGGTTAACCCTTGCATTGCGTCACTCGTTTCAAAGTTATCATCATTTTCTTTTAAATAACCCGTACTCCGCGCGTATTTATTAATCGTCCGACCTAACGCTAACCGAAAACCATCAAGGTGCGTTCCACCTTCTTTAGTGAAAATGTTATTCGTGAATGAATAAATATTTTCGTTATATTCGTTGTTATATTGCAAGGCAACTTCCGCCATGATGTGGATTGGTTGTTCGTTACCAGCAACTTGAACGTCATCAGCGCCAACGCAGTAAATAACTTCTTCAAACATTGGTTGTTTATTTTTGTTTAAATCAGCGACATATTGAATAATTCCGCCTTCATAATAGAAGGTTTCACTTACTGGTTTTTCTTCACGGTCATCTATAACCCGAATTTTTAATTTGCGGTTTAAATACGCCATTTGTTTACAGCGTTTGGAAATCGCCGCATAATCAAAAGTGGTTGTTTCTATAAATATTGTTGAGTCAGGTTTAAATGTAACTAAAGTTCCTTGTTTATCTGTTTTACCAATAACGGTTAGTTTTTGAACGGTTTTGCCACCATCTTCAAACCGGACATAATATTCTTGTCCGCCCCGATAAACATGAACTTCTAGCCATTCACTTAAAGCGTTAACAACTGCTGCGCCAACACCATGGAGTCCGCCCGATACTTTATAGCCACCGCCAACGCCAAATTTACCACCAGCGTGTAACTTTGTATAAACGGTTTCAAGTGCGCTAATATCGCTGCCTTTAACGTTATCAACCGGAATTCCCCGGCCGTTATCGCTAATTGAAACGGAACCGTCTTTGTTTAAAGTTACTTCGATTAAGTTTGCGTAATGCGCTAAAACTTCATCAATCCCATTATCGATAATTTCCCATACTAAATGGTGAAGACCTGCTGATGAGGTTGTCGCAATGTACATCCCTGGCCGTTTTCTTACCGCTTCAAGACCTTCAAGAACTTGAATGTTTTCACCAGTATATTCGGCGTCTGCCTTACTTCTTTCTTCTTCGATTTCGTTAATTTCTTCTTGGATTTCTGCCCGTTTAGCGTTCGCTTCAGCCGTTTTCCGATCTTGCTCTTCTTCAGCTAATATTTCTTTTTTTGTTTTGGGTTTTTCGTGATTACTCATACGAACCTCCTTGTAATTATTTTTTGGTCGTCTTTAACTTCATATAACTCATCTCCGTTAAAGGGGAATGTAGTTGTTGTAATAAATGTTTGGTCAATCTTTTTTAAAAACGCAATTAATTTTTGTTGATGCCGAACATCAAGTTCGCTTAAGGCGTCATCAAGAACAACAATTGGTCGCTCTTTCTCATTCTTAGCGAGGAAATACGGCGCTAACATGATAGCGAGGGCGATTATTCTTTTCTGCCCTTGCGAGGCAAATAACGCAACGTCTTGACCGTTTAACAATGTATCGAAATCTTCACGTTGGATGCCAGTTGAAGTTGAACGATATTTATAATCGTTATGTTTGTTCTTTTTAAATGCCTTAAGGGCATCACTATTAAAGTTGTCACTCACTTCAACAAACGGATGATAGACAAGTTTTACTTCGCCGAGTTTTTCATCAAGTTCGCTTACAATCGTTGGAACAATTTCATTTAAGCGTTCGATGAACTCTTGCCGATTTCTAACAATTACTTCCGCGACTTCCACCATTTGGTTTGTTAAGACATCAATTTGTAAATCATCGATTTTATCAGCTTTCAACGTTAAATTTCGCTCTTTGAGAAGTTTTTCATATTTTGTTAAAGCTGGTAAATACTGATTTTTCGTTTTTGTTAAACCAACATCAAGAAACTTTCTTCTTGTGCCTGGGCTTACGTTGAAAAAATTAACATCTTGCGGTTCAAAGACAATAACGTTTACTAGTTCCGCGAGGCGACTAAGTCGGTTTATCGGAACGTCGTTAACTTTAACCCGCTTAGAGGTTTGATTAATCGTTATTTCTAATAAATAATCACGCTTCGAATCATGCAAAGATGCGATAATCTTTGCTTCGCTTGCGTTTAAATTAATTAGTGTTTGATCATCATTAGTGCGAAAGCTCCGAGCTAAAGAGAGATAATGGATTGCTTCAACAATATTTGTTTTACCAACACCGTTTTGTCCAATGATGACATTTAGACCTTTTACTAAGTCTAAATCAAGATTGGTGAAGTTACGGAAATTCGTTAATTTAAGATTCTTGATTTGCATCCGTAATTAGAAATGACCGTTCGTTATTAATTACAATTTTATCACCCGGCCGCAGCTTTCGACCACGGCGCGAATCACTTACATCGTTCACTAAAATTTGATTCTCATTCAAAAAAAACTTCGCGGCGCCGCCGTTATAAATTAAGCCCGTTTTTTTAAGTAATTGTCCTAGTGTAATGTAGTCGCTTTCAATTGCAATTTTTTCTAGTTTTGATGCCATTTTTTCTCCCTTTTTTACGCTGCCTTAATTATACCATTTTTTAAAGAAAAAGGGAACATTACTATTCCCTTTTATTCGTTTATTTTAAGCGCTAAAAACGGCTCTAATATGTGCGTACTGGCGTGATAATTTGGATGTGCGAATCATCAGCGACATTACGAACACTAAATGGTTTCATTTCACCAACAAATCCGATAATTACATCTTGAGATTTACACGCCCGCACCGCGGATGCGACGAAGTTCGAGTTAAAACTAATTTCAAGTCGTTCACCGGTAAATTGGCATGTGCTTAATGATTCGATTGCACTACCAGCTTGAGCGGATTTTGTGGAAAGATAAACACCGCTATCACTCATTGTAAGTTTAATGATGCTTTCCCGTTCGTTAACGTTTAATAATGCCACCCGGTCCATCGCTTTAAGTAATTCTTCTGCATTTGCTTCAAGATAATAGCCGTAGTTACTTGGAACAATATTCCGAACACTTGGATATTCGCCAGCAATTAAGCGACTTGAAACAACCGTGGAGTTAAAGGAGAACAAGACTTTTTTATCCGTTACATAAATAGAAACGA
>DIQT01000005.1:49167-49337 GCA_002427365.1 Caryophanales bacterium UBA5455 | reverse complement strand
CTTTAAGTTTTTCTTTTATCACGTAATTAAAAAGTGTTGTTTATTAATGTTGCTTATGCTATATATTTCTTTTTTAATCAAATAACGTTAATCAAATAAACTTTTCAAAGAAAATATCGCATATTATTTTTGAAACATTTTCAATAAAATACTCTTTAGGAAAAGAAAAC
>DIQT01000005.1:48699-48967 GCA_002427365.1 Caryophanales bacterium UBA5455 | reverse complement strand
TGAAGAAATACATTTATGAATGTTGCGCGCCCATGTCTCACTACTATCCTTTAGAGAATAAACAAAAACATTATCTGTAATTTTTGCAGAGGGCGTAATGTTTGAAGATATAAATGATGGCAAACCTGTTGCTTGCGCCTCAATTACTACATTAGGCATTCCTTCATGAAATGATGGAAATAACAACGCATCTGCGGCCATTAACAATTCAGAAACATCACTACGACTTCCAAGAAAAACAAATTTATCAGGGAAACAAGATTGCAAG
>DIQT01000005.1:43963-48507 GCA_002427365.1 Caryophanales bacterium UBA5455 | reverse complement strand
CATAAAGTTTATTTTTTTCTCCAACAAAAATCATCTTATAATCTTTATCTATTTTTAGTAACTCATTGAAAACTTCAATTATGAATAAATGATTTTTTTGTTTTGCAAATCTACCAACATGAATAATAACTTTATCATTTTTTTGTATACCAAGTTCCAGTCTTTTTTCAATTCTTTTTTTATAATCAAATTTAAATATATTAAAATCCAAGCCATTATTAATTATATTTATTTTTTTATTGATAGTAAGACGTTTTCCAAATATGAATTCTGCCGCTAATTTAGAGGGGGAAATTTTAATACTTGAATATTTATTTGCAAAAGGTCTAAATAAGTAGTGTAACACATCACTTAATCCAAGCTTTGGAGGCCGAGCGTTAGTGGCTCTAAATATTGTTTTATTAGGTTTCCCATATTTTTTAGCAAATTTCAAGTCTAAACTAGTTAACGAATTAGAACCCGCTCTAAAAACAGTTTCATAATGGTGTTCATTAAAAAATATTTTCATGTCCTTTTTATATTTTCTATAAGATTCAGTTTTTTTTGTGCCATGAAAAACATTTCCACCAAGACTTTCAATTTCATCTTCATATGCCGACTTATAATCACACATCAAATAGAAATCAAATTGATATTGTGATTTATCCATTTCTCGATAAACCTTCATAATAAAAGTTTCAGCCCCACCTTTATCCATTGATGGGGATATTATTAACGCTCTTTTTGGTTCACCATTCATTGATTTTCTCATTTCATATACCAATTAACAAACTGTTTAATTCCTTCTTTAAATGTTATAGAAGGATTATATCCTAATAAATTTCTTGCTTTAGATATATCCGCGTATGTAATATCAACATCACCTGGTTGCATCGGTAACCAATTAATTATGGCTTTCTTGTTTAATGCCTTTTCAATTGTTTGAACCATTTCAATTAATGAAATAGGATTGTTGCTACCGAGGTTAATAATTTCATAAACATTTTGATGTTCTTTTAAGTATTTAAAACTTAATAGAATACCACTAACAATATCATCAATATATGTATAGTCTCTAGAAGTTGTTCCATCTCCATATAAAGGAATTGGTTCATTATTTAAAATAAGTCTAGTAAACTTATTAATTGCAAGGTCAGGTCTTTGGCGAGGTCCGTAAACTGTAAAGAATCTTAACAAAATAATATCCATATCAAATAAACTATGGTAGACATGCGCTAAGACTTCATTAGCTTTTTTGCTAGCTGCATATGGACTAATCGCGTAATCAACAATGTCAGTTTCTTTAAATGGTACTACTTTATTATTACCATAAACAGATGAAGAAGACGCTAGAACTAGTTTCTTAACACCATATTCACGGCATAATTCTAATAGGTTATTAGTTCCTAGGTTATTAACGTTTTGGTAGCTAATAGGGTCTTCAATGGAAGGTCTAACACCAGCTTTTGCAGCTAGATGAAGGACATAATCAATTTTGTTTTCTTTAAAGACCTTTTCAAATTTCTCATAATCTAAAATATCAAGTTCATATAAAGAAAACAAAGATGACTTTTGTAGTTCCATAATATTATTTTCTTTAATTTTACGATCATAGTAAGGATCAAAGTTATCAACACCAATAACTTGATGACCTTCTTTAACTAATTGTTCCGCAGTTGTGGATCCGATGAAGCCAGCGGCTCCGGTAATTAAGATATTCATACGCAAACCTCAATTTTAAGTTTAATACAAATTGGCGGCTATGTCTTTAAAATATCTTATTTGTTTAGTTTTTATTGGTGGATTTCTGTTAATATGATAAACTTTATGAGTAAATAATAATATTTTTTCGTATAGTTTTTACAGCATTAATTGGGAGAAAAGGCATGAAAAAAGTTATTGTTGTTGGCTTCACTTACATGGATCTCAAAATATCTAGTAATAATAGAAATAATTACTTACCACAGTTTTTGCATAATAATGGTTATGATGTTGAGTTAATTGTTTCTAATTTTAACCATCATCGAAAAGAACATGTTAAAGAAGTAGAGAAAAGAGATTATAAATGTACAATTCTTCCTGAAATTGGGTATAAGAAAAATGTATCAATTAAAAGAATATTTAGCATACGTTCATATGTAAAAAGTCTTAAAAAATATTTAAAAACTAAAGAACCAGTAGATTATGTTATTTCTTTTGTACCTGATCATGGAGTAGCGCAAGCTGCTGCAAAATACGCTAAAAGAGTTGGTGCTAAGTTTATTATTGATGTTCGTGATGTTTGGCCAGAAACATTTATAATTGCACTTAAGAGCAAACTTTTATATAACTTAGTTTGTTGGCCATTAGTTTTGCAAGCAAATAAGACATATAGAATAGCAAATGAAGTTGTTGCTGTTTCTGAAACTTATCTAAAACGCGCATTATCCGTAAACAAAAAGGTTAAGGGAGGACATGTTATTTATTTAGGAACAAGTTTTAGTGAATTTGATTTTTTTGCTAAAAAAGCAGAAGATATACATAAAGATGAAAATGAAGTTTGGGTTATGTATACTGGCACAATTGGAAATAGTTACGATCTTGATAGTTTATTTAGAGCGTATCGTTTAATTCTTGATGAAGGTTATACAAACGTTAAACTTCATGTGCTAGGGAATGGACCACTTGAAGAAAAATATCATAAACTAGACAAAGAACTAAACACGAAGATAATATTTTATGGAAGACGCCCATATTCTGAAATGGTAGCGTATCTAAAAAAAGCCGATATTGTTATTAATACGCTTGTTAAAGGAGCAGGACAAAGCATTATTAATAAGCACGCTGATTATGCGGCTTCTGGCGTCCCTGTTGTTAGTACACAAACAACGCAAGAGTATATTGATTTATTAAATAAGTACAATGCGGGGTTAACTGCGAAAAATGAGGATGTTAATGATTTAAAAGATAAAATAATTTATTTAATTGATAACCCACAAACTAGATTTAAGATGGGAAAAAATCATCGCATAATGGGAGAAAAATTATTTGATAGAGATAAAATATATGATCAGTTTTTGGAAATACTATAAGAGTTTTAAAAACATAGTTTTTTTGATAATGATTTCTTTATAAAATGAAATTATTTATTAATAAAAGAAACTTAAATTTATTAAAATTTGTATTAATGAAAGAGAAAGATAGAATAATGGTAACTAAGCAAGCGGAAGAAGTCGCAATCATTATATTTGCGTACGAAGGCTTTGAAGATATTTGGCCTATCTTTTTTAATCGTATAAAAAAGTATTGGAGCGATGTACCCTTTAAAGTCTATTTCGCTTCCTCAAAGCCAATTGAAACAGATTTTGATTTTATTTTTTTAAAAGTGGATAAAGAAAAAACTTGGACAGAAAGACTTTGTTCAGCTTTAAATGAAATTGAAAGCAAATATGTTTTATTATTATTAGAGGATTGGCTTATTACAAAAAATGTTGATAGCACTAAAATCGAAGATGTTACTAATTTCATTGAGAAAAACAAAATTTTATATTACAAATTTTTTCTTCCATCTTTTTCCTCAAATTATGAAAAAAATTTTTCGATTGATAGCAACCGCTACCATATCGATGAAAATCGTAGATATGGTATAAGCATTCAACCTTCTATTTGGAATAAAGAATATTTAATTAGCTTGCTTGAAAATTTAAAAATTGATGCTTGGCAATTTGAAAAAGAACTTGATAACATGAATTTGATTGATGAAAAAAGTCGAAAGAAATACATTTTCGATAAAAGAAATTTATTGAATTTAACCCACGCACTTAGAAAAGGAAAATATACACGGAGCGTATATAAAAAAATAAAAAAAGAAGATAATGAATACCTTTCTAGAAAACAAATGGGAATAGCAGAAACAGTTATTTTAAAAATCAAACAAATAATTAGACAACTATTTCCTCAAGTTCTTAGAAAAGGAAGGAAAAATTATGATAATGAGAAATAGCGTGCAAAAACTATTATTAAAATCTCTTACTTGTGAGAATGAGTATATTAACTCTGTAAGCGAAATACTTTCTTTTGTTGAAGAAAAAAACACCTCTACAAAAGTCAAAATCGTTAGTACAACATTATCAAAATGTGGAAATTGGTTTTTATCGAAGGATGGAATTATTAGAAATAAAGATAATACTTTCTTTTCTATTCAAGGTTTAGAATACCAAAAAGAAAATAATGTAATCCAGCAACCAATCATTATTCAAAATGAAATTGGATTTTTAGGAATAATCACTAAGGAAATAGAAGGAAACTTATATTTTTTAATGCAGGCAAAAATTGAACCGGGAAATTTAAATAAAATACAGATTTCTCCAACAATACAGGCAACAAAGAGCAACTTCTTGCAATCGCATGGTGGGAAAAAGCCAAAATNNGACCATGAAATTATTGTTGATCAACTTCAATCTGAGCAATCATCAAGATTTCTTAAGAAAAGAAATAGAAACGTCATTATAAAAATTGAGGAAGAAATTAAAGTTTATGATTCTCATATTTGGATATCTCTTTATCAATTAAAACAACTTTTAAAG
>DIQT01000005.1:34281-43753 GCA_002427365.1 Caryophanales bacterium UBA5455 | reverse complement strand
TATCAATTAAAACAACTTTTAAAGATTGATAACCTGGTAAATATGGATACTAGAACGGTGATATCGTGTATTCCTTTTCATAGAATTAACAGAGAGATTTTAGAAGAATTTAGTATTTCAGATAATTTTATAACAAATTCAATATTTGGATCTAAAAACATTGATGAAATTAATTTAGTTTGGAATAAGTTAAACGACATTAAAATGTTTAATGAAGCTAAAACACAACTACTCTCTTTATATGATTTAAAAGATTTGCAAATAGACGAAAGTGCAATTTACTCCATAAAAAAGAGCCCTTTTAGCATAATCTTTTGTTATATCGAGATTGAAGGTCGGGAGGTGACAAAATGGTCACAACCACTACTAAAAGCTTTTGGAAAAGCAATTTTTGGACTGATTACCGCTAAAATTGATGGAAAATTAAAGGCTCTTGTTAAATTTAAAGAAGAAGTTGGTAATTTTGATGTTGTTGAATTAGGCCCATCTATCCAAATTGAAGCAACTGATGAAATCCATCCAAATTCACTTGAGGATTATTTTATGGATAAAATTAATAACAAAGAATATATAAAATACGATGTTTTTCTTTCGGAAGAAGGGGGAAGATTTTATCACGAAGAAAACAGAAATATAATAATTGAAATAAATCATAACGAACTATCTGTATTGTCCGAAAATTATCTTTGGCTTGACTTAAACACAATAATGCACTTTATGGAAATCAATAATATTGTTAATATACAACTAAGAAACGTATTATCTTTAATGGAGATTAATTAATGAAAAAAATTAGATTAGGAATAATTGCTCCTTCAGAGATTGCCTTAAGAAGATTTTTACCTTCTCTTAATAAGGATAAGCGTTTTGAATATGTTGGAGTTTCAATTGCTTCGGAAAATGAATGGTTTGGTGGAAGTAGGGGTTCGGATTCTATATATATTTCAAGCGAAAGAGAAAAAGCGTTAAATTTTGTTAAAAGTTTTGGCGGTATTGTTTTTGAAGGCTATTGCAATTTTATAAAGTCAGGGTTGATTGATGCAATTTACATTCCATTACCGCCTAGTTTGCATTTTAAATGGGCAAAAACAGCGTTAGAAAATGATTTACATGTATTTGTAGAAAAGCCTTCTACAACGAGTTTAAAAGAAACAAACGAACTTATTGAATTAGCAAAAGCAAAACAATTAGCGTTACATGAAAACTATATGTTTGTTTTTCACTCACAAATCGATTACGTAAAACAAATTTTAGAAACGAAAGAATTAGGTGAAGTTCGTTTGTTCGATGTTAGATTTGGTTTTCCGTTTCGAGGAACAAACGACTTTCGATATAATAAGTCACTTGGAGGTGGAGCACTATTTGATTGTGGTGGATATACTTTAAAACTTGCCAATATGCTTTTAGGAGATTCCGCTACAATAGTGCAAGCAAATTCCGGCTTTATTGATAATTTTGAAGTCGACATGTATGGTTCTGCGACTTTAAATAATAATGAAGGAATAATTTGTAATGCTTCTTTTGGAATGGATAATGCCTATACTTGCGATCTTCATATATGGGGAAGCGAAGGAAAATTACATACAAATAGAATTTTTACAGCGCCAGTGGGGTATGAACCCCAAATGGAATTAACAATAAACGGAGAAAAAACGATTGTAAGACTTCCAAGCGATGATGCATTTTTAAAATCAATTTCCTTCTTCTATAAGTGTATAATGGAGAAAGAGATTAAAATGCTAAGTTATAAGCAAATTATTAGTCAAAGTAAACTGGTTCAAACGTTTATTGAAAAAGAAGAGGAGAGAAGTTAATGGGTGCAAGAGTTACGGAAATTGGGTTAGGTGTCAAGCTTATCGAGTTTGATTATTTTGAAGATTATCGAGGATATTATTCTGAATCCTATTCAAAAAGAACTTTTGAAGAATTGGGCATCGCTGTTGATTTTGTACAAGATAATCATAGTTATTCAATCAAAAAAGGAACAATAAGGGGAATTCATTTTCAAAACGCACCATATGAACAAGCTAAACTAATTAGGTGTACTAATGGAATAGTTCTTGATTTCGCTGTTGATTTACGTAAGGATTCCCCCACATATAAAAAATGGGTTTCCATAGAATTATCAAAAGAAAATCGAAAACAAGTTTTAATTCCTCGCGGCTTTGGTCACGCTTTTATAACTTTAACGGATGACTGTGAAGTTTTATATAAAGTTGATAATCTGTATTATCCAGAAGCGGATAGAGCAATAAAATTTGATGATCCGGAGATAGGAATCGAATGGCAAACCGATAAACCAATAATATCAGAAAAAGATAGACATGCTCCTTCTTTAGCTGAAAGCGATAATAATATGATGATTGGAAACTGGTTATGAGAAAAGCTGTTGTGACAGGCGCATGTGGATTTATTGGGAAAGTATTAACTAAAACCTTATTAGAAAAAGGTGTTGAAGTTTATGCGATAGTAACTAACCCAGAGAATTTAGATATTTTTAAAAGTGAAAAACTACATGTGATAAAAGCTTTCTTTGAAGAATATTCTAGTTTGGCAGAAATTTTGCCTGAAAACATAGATGTTTTTTATCATTTAGCTTGGCAAGGAACTTTTGGAAAAGCTTTTGAAAATTATAATTTACAATTAACTAATGTTAAATATGCATGTGACACAGTTATGTTAGCGGCAAAAATAAAGGTGAAAAAATTTGTTTTAGCTAGTACAGTTAATACCTTAGAAACTTTAAGTTATTATGACAAAAATGAGTTTTTTACCCCTAGATATACAAATATATATGCAACATCCAAATTAGCGGCTGATATGATTGGAAAAACTTTAGCGTATAATAACAACCTAGAATTTAACACGGGTTTAATTGCAATGGTATATGGCGAAAATAATAAATCACGAATGATTCCTAATATTGTACTAAGCAATTTAATTTATAATCGAGAATCAAACTTGATAGCAGCGGATACACCCTATGATTTAGTTTATGTTGGCGAAGTAGCAGAAGCTTTTTATCATATTGGATTAGAAGGAAAAAATATGAAAACTTATTATGTAGGTCATAAGGAAATTAAAACATTTAAAGAAATATTTGATAACATTCGTGATATTGTAAATCCAAAAGGAATACTTAATTATGGTAAATATGAATCTACCAACGCTATTAATTTTGATTTAATTGACCGCGAAGCGTTATTTGTAGATACTAATTATGTAGAACAAAATAATTTTGAAGAAAATATAATTAACACTGCAAAGTGGGTTAAAGAAAGTGGGGTATTTGAATGAAAGGTATTATTTTAGCAGGTGGTCGTGGCACAAGATTATATCCAATGACAAAATCTGTTTCTAAGCAGTTAATTCCAATTTTTGATAAGCCGTTAATTTATTATCCTTTATCTATCTTGTTACTTTCAAAAATTAAGGAAATTTTAATTATAACAACACCAGAAGATCGTCCGGCATACGAAAAATTACTTGGTGATGGAAAGCAAATTGGTATTTCTATTGAATATGCCACTCAAGATCAACCGCGGGGATTAGCAGAGGCTTTTATTATTGGCGAAAAATTTATTAGTGATGATAGCGTTTGTTTAATTCTTGGTGATAATTTCTTTTATGGTCAAGATTTAAGTTCAATTTTAAGAAAAGCTGTTTCAATTGAAAAAGGCGCAGTTGTGTTTGGATATCCAGTTAAAAATCCAAAAGATTTTGGCGTGGTGGAGTTTGACAAGGACTTTAATGTAATTTCCATTGAAGAAAAGCCCACAAATCCGAAATCGGAATATGCAGTCCCCGGACTATATTTTTACGATAACAAAGTAGTTGAAATCGCTAAAAATGTTAAACCATCAAAACGAGGCGAAATTGAAATTACAAGCATCAATAATGTTTATTTGGAAAATGGAGAACTTTACTGTTTGCCTTTAGGTAGAGGCTTAGCGTGGTTAGATACTGGAACACCGTCTTCGCTTCTACAAGCAAGTAGTTTTGTCCAAACAATTCAATCAATGCAAGGGTTTTATGTTTCGGCAATTGAAGAAATTGCGTGGCGTAAAGGATTCATTGATGATGCACAATTATTAAAATTAGGACAATCGATGGAACAAACCGAATATGGTAAATATTTAATATCTCTTGTTAAAAATAGCGAAAACAAGTAAATTTAAAATAGTTTAAGAAAGAGGAAAAAACATGAAAATTTTAGTTACTGGTGGCGCAGGCTTTATTGGCGGAAACTTTTGTCATTACATGGTAGATAAGTATCCAAGTTATCAAATTGTAGTGGTGGATGCTTTAACATATGCGGGTAATTTGCATACTTTAACTCCAATTAAAGATAAACAAAATTTTAAGTTTTATAAGGGTGATATTACTGACCGTTCCTTTATTTTAGATTTATTTGAAAAAGAAAAATTTGATATTGTAATTAACTTTGCTGCAGAGTCCCATGTCGATCGGTCGATTGAAAATCCCGAACTTTTTCTTAAAACGAATATTTTAGGAACGCAAGTATTAATGGATGCATCCTTAAAGTTTAAGGTGAAAAGATTCCACCAAGTTTCAACCGATGAAGTTTATGGAGATTTACCATTAGATAAACCCGAATTATTATTTTCTGAAACTAATCCTTTACAAACTTCAAGTCCCTATTCCGCTTCTAAAGCTTCTGCTGATTTATTAGTGCATGCTTATATAAGAACATTTGGACTACCGGCGACGATATCTCGCTGTTCAAATAACTATGGACCATATCAATTTCCGGAAAAGTTAATTCCGTTAATGATTAAGAAGGCATTAAATAATGAAAACTTGCCGGTTTATGGAAATGGTCTTAATGTAAGGGACTGGCTACATGTTTATGATCATTGCACGGCGATTGATTTGATAGTTCATAAAGGGAAAATAGGGGATGTTTATAATATCGGTGGAAATAATGAAAGAACGAATATTGATGTAGTAAAAACCATTCTTAAAGAAGTGGGAAAACCAGAATCACTTATTGAATATGTTACTGATCGAAAAGGACACGATTTAAGATATGCGATTGATCCAACTAAAATTGAAAAAGAATTAGGTTGGAAGCCAGTTTACAACTTTGATGAAGGAATAAAACAAACGATTAAATGGAATATTGATAATCAAGAGTGGATTCACAATGTTATAAGTGGAGAATACTTACGATTTATGAAAGAAAACTATAAGAAATATTAACTTTTAAAAAAATACTTTTTAAGTTAAAGCGAGGCATATTAATATGAAAATTACAATTATTGGTAACATTACAAATCCAAATGGTAATTTAATTTTAGATGGAGCACGTGTAAAGGTTGCTTTATATGAAAAATTTTTAGTTAATGAGGGATATGATGTTAGTGTTTTAGAATTGAATAATTGGAAAAGGAAACCTTTTAAACTTATTAATGAAATTTATCATGCCACTAGAAAAAGTGATGTTATATTAATAATGGCGGGTCCCAAAGGAGCACGTGTAATAATTCCATTATGTAATTTTTTTAATAGAAAAAAAAGAACACGAATAATTTACCCAATGATTGGTACTGGAACAATAAATAGGAAGATTCGGAAGCTATCTATTGAAGAATTTAAAGATTTTATGCAAAACCCACAAGCATATGCAATAACTGATAAAAGAATGAGAAAATATTTAGCAAAATTAGATTTAGTTTTACCAGAAAACGAAACTCTTGCTAATTGTTACAAGGAATTTTATGGTTTGAATAATGTTGAGGTAATAAATAATTTTAGATATTACGAAAACCGTCGAAATGTAGAAAAAAATTATATTGATTTACAAAAAAGTTTGAATTTTGTTTTTTTTGCCCGTGTTAGTTTTGATAAAGGAATTTTTGATGCAATTGATGCTGTTCAGCAAATTAATGAAGAAAATAAAAATTTAAAATGTAACTTTGACATTTATGGCGAACTTCAACTTAGTGATGAAGAGTTTTTTTTATTTAATAAAAAACTTAACGAAAATATTAAATATAAAGGGACTGCAAATAATGATGATGTTTTAGATGTTTTAAGCAAGTATGATTTTTTGCTTTTTCCGACTAAGTACAAAGGAGAAGGAACTCCTGGAACTGTTGTTGAAGCCCTAATTGCTGGCGTTCCTATTCTTATATCTAATTATTCTCAAGTTAGTGATGTTGTTCAGGATAATTATAATGGCGTTTTATTTGAAATGGGGAATGTTTTATCATTAAAAAACAAAATTCAATATATTATCGGCTTAAACAAAGATGAAATGAATAGATTTAGAAATAACGCCTATCAAAGTGGCAATCGATTTACCTATGAATATAATCGCGAAAAACTGCTATCATATATAATAGGAGATGTAAAATTAGATTGATTTGAAAAACAGGTACATAGGGAGAGTTATGAAACTACTTACAATTATTGGAACTAGACCAGAAATCATTCGTTTATCTGTCACTATTAAAAAAGCAGATAAATATTTTGACCATGTCTTAGTGCATACTGGCCAAAATTATGATTATGAGCTTAATCAAGTTTTCTTTGAAGAACTAGAACTTAGAGAACCAGATTACTATTTAGGAGTCGCGGGCAGTCATCTTGGCGAATCAATGGGTAATATCATTGCGAAAAGCTATGAAATTATTGAAAAAGAAAAACCCGATGCAGTATTAATTCTAGGCGATACCAATAGCGCACTCGCGGCAATCTCCGCGAAAAGATTAAAGGTTCCTGTTTTCCATATGGAAGCTGGCAACCGCTGCTGGGACTGGAATGTACCAGAAATGGTTAATCGCACAATCGTTGATCATATTGCGGATATTAACTTACCCTATACTGAAAATAGTCGCCGATATCTTTTAAGTGAAGGAATTGATGGTAAAACAATCTTTGTTACTGGATCCCCAATGTATGAAGTATTGTCGACATATAAAAAACAAATTGATGAAAGTGATGTATTAAAAGAACTTAACTTAGAAAAAGGCAAATATATTTTACTAAGTGCGCACCGAGAAGAAAATATTGATAATGAAGATAAGTTTATGAAATTAATGACTTCCATTAATAACATTGCGGAACAATATCAATTACCAATTATTTATTCAATGCATCCTCGTAGTCAGAAGTGGATTGAAAAAAGAAACTTTAAATTTCATCCATTAGTTAAAGCAATGAAACCATTTGGCTTCTTTGCGTATTGCCACTTACAAAAGAATGCGTTTGTTGTTTTAAGTGATAGCGGAACACTCTCGGAAGAAAGTGCAATGTTAGATTTTCCTGCTGTTTTAATTAGAACATCAACAGAACGGCCAGAAGCACTTGATGCTGGCACGATTGTCTTAGGCGGTGTAAAGTCTAAAGATATTGAAGAAGCACTCGATTTAGCGGTTCTAATGCACAAAAACAAAGAAAAATTTAATATGTCAGTAGATTATCAAGAATTAAATGTGTCTGGCAAGGTTATTAAGGTAATTCAAAGCTATACAAGCATTGTTAACGAAACAACTTGGCATAAGAAACACGAGGGATAAATATGAATATAAACAAGAAACTATTTGATGGAAAAGTTATTCTTGTTACTGGAGGAACAGGGTCTTTTGGTAATGCCTTTGTAAAAAGCATTATAGATTCAGATATTAAAGAAATAAGAATCCTTTCTCGTGATGAAAATAAACAAGATGATATGCGTAAACATTATAATAACGACAAACTAAAGTTTTATATTGGTGATGTGCGAGATTATGAATCGATACGCGGCGCATTTAAAGGCGTTGATTATGTTTTTCACGCTGCCGCGTTAAAACAAGTCCCATCATGTGAATTTTATCCTATGGAAGCTGTTAAAACAAATGTTATTGGAAGTGATAATGTTATTACAGCCTGTGTTGAAAACGGTGTCAAAAAGGCCATATTTTTATCAACAGACAAAGCCGCCTATCCAATTAACGCAATGGGGATGTCAAAAGCTTTAATGGAAAAAAATGTTATCGCTAGATCAAGACAACTTCTTGAAGGCGATACAGTTTTATGTCTAACTCGCTATGGTAACGTAATGGCGTCACGCGGAAGCGTTATTCCTTTATTCATTGAACAAATTGAAGAAGGAAAACCAATTACAATTACTAATCTTGATATGACAAGATTTATGATGACCTTAGAAGACGCTGTCGATTTAGTTTTATATGCTTTTGAACATGGTGAGCAAGGTGATTTATTCGTACAAAAAGCTCCCGCTGCCACAATTGATGTACTTGCAGATGCTGTTTTAGAACTTAAAGGTTCAAATACTCCTAAATCTTATATTGGTACAAGACACGGCGAAAAACTTTATGAAGTCTTAGTAACAGCAGAAGAAATGACAAGAGCGGTATCTCTTCCTGGTTTCTTTAGAATAACCGCGGATAATCGTGACTTAAATTATGATAAATACATCTCCGAAGGGACAACGCTTTTTAATAATGGTGAATCTTATACCTCTCACAATACTGAAAGATTAGATGTTGAAGGAATGAAAAAGCTATTATTAAAATTAGATCTTTTTGAGTAAGCGATAATATGAAAAATAAAGGTAATGAAATTAATACAAAACAAAAAAGCATTACCTTTTTGTTTATGTATTACTATCCAGAAGTCCCAACAATAAGCTATATTTACCAACCACTAGTGGAATCATATATTACCAGAGGATATAAAGTTAATATTATTACACCAAATCCAACACGTGGTATTAGCAAAGAAGAAGTAATTAAATATAAACATAGTGGTGTTGAAATAATAAATGAAAATTTAACGGTTCATCGTGTTAAATGTTTCACCTATAAAAACTACTCAAAACTCAACTTACTGCATAGATATATGTCTGTTTCATGGCGGTGTTCAAGAAAATTAAAGCAACTTGAAACGGACGAAGTATTCCTACAAACAAGCCCGCCAATTTTTTATGCATACTGGGGAAGCAAGATTGCTAAAAAGAAAGGCGCTCACATTATATATAATGTTCAAGATATTTATCCTGATAATATTCGAAAACCGAAATCGTTATTTTATAAGATTATTAATTGCTTTCAAAAGAAGACATTGCAAAACAGCGATGAAATTATCACAATATCAAAGGATATGAAAGACACACTTTTAAAAAAAGGTGAATTTAAAGAAAAGATTGATATTATTCCTAACGGGCCAACTTATGAAGTTGAATCTTACCAAGAAGATAAAATAAATGATATTAGAAACCTTTATAATTTAAACAGGGATCATTTTAATGTGATTTATGCTGGGAATATTGGATATTTACAAGACTTAGATATTCTAATCGCGGCCGCAAAACTTTTGATAAATGAAGAAAAAATTAAATTCACAATAATTGGTGAAGGCTCACAAGCAGATAGGGTTAAACAACGAATAATTGACGAAGATGTGAGTAATGTTTCATTTTTTCCAATGGGAAAAATGGAAGACA
>DIQT01000005.1:0-34107 GCA_002427365.1 Caryophanales bacterium UBA5455 | reverse complement strand
ATGGAAGACTCACCATATATTTATAATCTAGCGGATGTTAATGTTATATCACTAGTACCAGGTGTTATTTATACGGCATGTCCATTAAAAACCGCAATGATTGTTAATGCAAATAAGCAAATCATTGCCGCAGTTGATGAAGAATCGAGTTATGCAAGAGATTTGAAAGAAAATTATCAAGCAACAATTGTTTCTAATAGGGATTATCATAAATTAGCAAATGAAATTAAAACATTGACGGAGAAAGTGTAATCGAGAGAATTTATGAATAAAATTAGTATAAAGGCTGAATTTTATGGACTTTTTAACAGAAAGGGTATATTTTTGTTATTGTGAGTTTAAAATTTCATCATATCTAATATGAAGAAATAGAAAATTACGCACTTCGTTAGTTGTGTTGAACAATATGTATTAAAAGAGGGAAGGGATATTTATGAAGAAAAGCCAAAAAGTATATTTATTTTTTAAAAGAATTATTAGTATTTTCGGCTCTTTTTTAGGAATTATCCTTTTAGGTTTATTAATGATTATTGTTGCGATAATTATTAAATTAACTTCAAAAGGCCCAGTATTATTTAAACAACAACGCATTGGGAAAAATAAGAAGATTTTTAAAATTTATAAATTCCGTTCAATGAAAGTTGGTGTTCCAGAAATTCCTCCTTCAGAAATGAGTGAAGAAGAACAAAAAGCATATACATATAAATTTGGTTCGTTTCTTCGTAAAACTTCGCTTGATGAACTTCCCCAACTATTTAACATTTTAAAAGGTGATATGGCCTTTATTGGACCGCGTCCCGGTGCCGCTAATAACGAACAAGAACTTCAAGATGCGCGGGACGCTCAAGACCCTTCGCCATATTTAGTTAAACCAGGTCTTAGTGGTTATGCTCAAATTCACCTCAAAAGAGATCATGATATTTATAAAAAAGCCGAACTTGATTCTTACTATGTTAAGCGAATATCTTTCTGGTTAGATTTTAAAATATTCTTCTATTCAATATTAGTGGCATTTGGTTTTGCAAAAGGGCGTTAAGAAACGCTCTTTTTTTAACTAGCGTTATATGAAGTCTTTATCTATAATTAAGAAGATAGTGAGGTAAGTAGTAATGGCAATATTAGTAACAGGTGGAGCGGGCTACATCGGTTCCCATACCGTCGTAGAACTTCTTGAAGCAGGGTATGAAGTAATTATCGTTGATAATTTAAGTAACGCTAAAGAAGATGTTTTAGATTGGATTAAACAAATAACTGGCAAAACGCCTTTGTTTTATAAATTGGATGTTCGTGATAAGAAAAAACTTAGCTTAGTTTTTGCAAAACACCAAATTAGTGATGTAATTCACTTTGCGGGTCTAAAAGCGGTTGGAGAATCAGTCTCTTTACCATTAATGTATTTTCAAAATAATCTTGACTCAACACTATCTCTTCTAGAAGTAATGCTTAAATACGATGTTAAAAACCTTGTCTTTTCTTCAAGCGCAACAGTGTATGGCGAAGATAATCTTCCTCCATATACCGAAGATATGCCAACGGGGAAAAGTACAAACCCGTATGGCACAACAAAAGTAATGATTGAATGGATTTTAAAAGACGTCCAATACGCAAATCCATCATTAAATATTGCAATACTTCGTTACTTTAATCCAATTGGTGCGCATGCTAGCGGACTAATTGGTGAAGATCCTCAAGGAATTCCGAATAACTTAATGCCTTATATTACAAAAGTCGCAACTGGTGAACTTCCTATTCTTAGTGTCTTTGGTGATGATTATGAAACTCCTGATGGAACCGGCGTTCGTGATTACATCCATGTCGTTGATCTAGCGGAAGGGCATTTAGCCGCATTAAAGAAACTTCAAAGTAAACCAGGTTACGTCGTTTATAATTTAGGGAGTGGCGAAGGCACAAGTGTATTTGAATTAATTAATGCATTTGAAAAAGCAAGCGGTGTTAAAATCGCTTATCAAGTTGTGGCCAGGCGTCCAGGCGACCTAGCGACGAGCTTTGCCAATGTTGATAAAGCTAAAATCGAACTTAATTGGAGTACAAAGAAAAGCATCTACGATGCCTGTCGCGATTCTTGGAAGTGGCAACAATACGCTAGTTCAAAAAAATAAAGAAAGAAAAAGCCGATATTAGTGTAATATCGGCTTTTAATATTTTGCTTATTGTTGAGGAAAATCTTTATAACCAATCGTTGTGCTACAACCTTTATGCCAGTGATGGCCTTTTTGTTTATCTAGCGGTGGTAGTTTCATATAGTCACCATAAATTTGGGTAAGGTACTTATCGTATTCTGTTGGTAGAATTACTTTCATTCCTTCAAATGTTCCTTCAACGCCATCGCCAAACCAACTTTTTGGAAACGAGTCGCGGTTAAAATACATTGTAAGATATGGACCAATTAATGTTGCTTTGTCATAATTAATACTTTTTGTCCATGCTTTAATTAGTTTAGCGGTCCAGTTAAAGATGTTAAATGGTAAAAAGATAATTGAGGCTAAATAGCCTAGTAGTGTCCAATGCGGTTTCTTCCAGTTTGGTTTACGAAAAAAGTGACCCATATAAGTAAACCACCACATAAACCATAAAAGATAGGGCTTTGGTCCAATCGCTTTTTTCGCGTTCTTTCGTCTAGACATCCCATCAAGTGGGAAGATATCGACGAAGATGCCATGATTCATCTTTGTTCTAGAAAAGACTGTTTCGACATACGTAGTTGAAGAATCACGAAGTTTCGCCATCGCGTACGTAAATCCTGGATCTGTTTTTGTATTTTGTAAGAAGTAAGGAGCTTTAAATTCATCCTTTAACGCCATAAGTTTATCAAAGTCCGGGCGCGGCATACATATATCAATATCATCATCCCAAGGGATAAAGCCTTCATGCCGGACCGCACCTAAAACCGAACCACCTAAAAGATAGTACTTTAAATTATGTTTTTCACAGACCCGGATAATCTCTTTTAATATTTCAAGTTGTTTTTTTTGTAAATCATTCATAATTGTTAACAAATATCTTTCAATTCGTCCGCCATTATTATACATCTTTTAAAGTAAAGGGCTAACCTTTTTCTATAAGCTGTTTTAATGTATAATATGTATGTTAACATTAACAAGACCTTTGAGGTGAAATAAAAAATGAATGTAGCGATGATCATTGCCGGAGGTACCGGCACACGTATGAATAACCATACACCCAAACAATTTCTTATTATCGATAATAAACCAATTATCGTTTATACACTTGAAGCTTTTAATCGGCATCCGGATATTGATGCGATTGAAGTTGTTGTTTTAAAAGGTTATGAAGACTATCTTTTTGAATTAAAAGAACAATATAATTTAGATAAACTTAAATGGGTTGTTGCGGGTGGCGAAAACGGCCAAGGTAGTGCCCGTAATGGTGTTTATAACTTAAAAGAATATTTAGGACCTGATGATATTTTAATTGTTCATGATGCAATTCGCCCCATTGTTCCCAAAGTCATTATTGATGACTTAATTAAGGTTGCAAAACTCCACGGTAACGCGTGTGCCTCCTTAGAAGTACAAGAAACATTAATCCAAACAGATAATCAAATATATGGTAAACATTCCATTGATCGAAAAACGATGCGGCGCGTGCAAACACCCCAAGCATATCGGTATGAAGAAATCCTTTTAGCTCATCAAGAAGCATTAGAACAAGGAATTACTAATAGTGTCTACGCTAATACAATGATGATTGAACTAGGTCATACAATTTATTTTTCCCTGGGCTTTAATAATAATGTTAAAATTACCACACCCGAAGATATTGCTTTATTTAAAGCATTAAAAGATTTTCCCGAAGAAGACTTGGTGAGTGCATGAATAAACGTTATGAAAAGGAAATATATTTAGACCGCGCGTTAGCGACTTCTAAAAATATTAACCTAAGCTATTTTAATCATAAAACAATTCTAATTTCTGGGGCAACCGGATTAATTGGAACTTTTTTAATTGATACATTACTTATTAATCCACATTACCATGGCTTAATAATCGCGAACACCTTAAACGCAGGTGAAGCGCAAATGCAGTTTTCCAAGTGGCGGTATGATGGTCGTCTTAGCTTTGTCGAAGGTAACATTAAAGATCCCTTAAACATTCGCCGGAAAGTTGATATCGTCATTCATGCTGCGTCGTATACGGATCCCGCTAACTATGCCGCGCATCCGATTGATACAATGTTAATTAACTTATTAGGGATTAAAAATATGCTTGATATTGCAAGTAAAAATAATGCTCAAGTCTTAGTTATGTCCACAACGGAAATTTATGGTCAAGTTGAGCAAGATGAACCAATAAAAGAAAGTGATTATGGCTATATTGATCCACTTGAAGTTCGTTCAACGTATAACGTTGCCAAACTAGCCGCTGAAACACTCGCGATTTCTTATGGGGAAGAATATAAACTCCCAATCGTCATCGCTCGCTTTAGCCGGGTGTATGGCCCAACAATGCGAAAAAATGATTCGAAAGCCATGTCACAGTTTATTAAGAACGCCTTAAATAACGAACCCGTTATTTTAAAGTCACTTGGCGAACAACAATTCTCGTATATTTATGTTAGTGACGCAGTTAAAGCGATGCTTTTTCTTTTAGAAAATGGCAAAAGTGGTGAAGCGTATAACGTTACAAATGATGAAATATACACATTAAAAGAAATCGCGGAACTTGTTGCAAACATTGGTCGTGTTCCATTTGAACAAATTATTCAAGATGAATTTAAAGGTAAGGGTTATTCCAAAGCTCAATATGCTTTATTAGATACAAAGAAGATTAAAGATTTAGGTTATCATACAGATGTCAATTTAGCGCAAGGACTAGAAGAAACAATTAACATTTTAAAATCTTAGTAATCGTGGAGAGTAAGTATGAAAAAGTTTAATTTAAGAAACCTCGCTTCTAGTTTGTTTGTTTTATTTACACTTACATTAGTGATTTTTGTTGTGGAAAATAGCTTTATCATTCCTTCCCTTGTTGTTAAATCATTTGAAATAACGTATTTTGTAATTTTTGCGGTCTTTGCGATTTCATTAATTGTCTTTTATATTATGTATTCGCTTCAAGATAATAATTATAAAAGGGTATATTTAATCGTGGGAATTGTTTCGGCGATTTTACTTATTAATCTTGTGGTTGTTTTTCTTTTACCGGATGATTTCGTTTTTTCATATAAAAACCGTAACGATGAATTAACTGAAATAACTATCGAAATTAAGCAAGATTATCGGCTTCGTTCGATTCTTTTAACCGCATTAACTTTTGTTTTCCTGTTAATGTTTTTAATTGTTTATCCACGGAAAAAACACGCCAGAAATACGTTTATTGCGATTATAATTTTCTATTTGATCTTATGTTACATTCTAATTGGTTATAGTCTTATTAAAGAATTTCCGATTTATCGAAAAACAATTACCTTAGGTATTGCTAATCGTGGTGGTGAAACAAGATCATTATTTGTTAATCGTAACCTTTTTGCCTCCTATTTATTCGTCGGCCTCGTATTTTGTGTGTATTTATCTTCAATTATGAAAAAGCATCGGTATGTACCAATTTTAGTGTCACTACCAATCGCGGTTATTATTTTCTTTACATATTCGAAAACAAAAATTGCTTTATCCGCTTTTGTTTATATTGCCTATGCCTTAGCGATTATCATCCTTAACTTTAAGAAGCATCCCGTTATTGTAACGACCTTGTTACTAGCCTTTATTGGCTTTGTGACAAGCGCGGTTTTATTACGCGTCATGCCCGTTCATAGTGAAACAGAGTTAGGAATTTTATTACGAAAGATTTTTCCTGATTCATTGTTTACGGGCGATTCACTTAGGGCACGGATT
This sequence comes from Caryophanales bacterium UBA5455, assembly GCA_002427365.1. Taxonomy (GTDB): domain Bacteria; phylum Bacillota_I; class Bacilli_A; order RFN20; family CAG-826; genus UBA5455. The sequence goes on along the minus strand of DIQT01000005.1, from coordinate 28,235 downwards.
ACTTATTGGAAAGTAGGTATGGCCGCGCTTAAAAGTAATTGGTGGACATATGTGTTTGGGGAAGGATTTTATATCTCACGAATGATTTTAGGCGAAGCATCCGCGGCCCTAGGTTACGCGGTCCCAAGTATGCCCTATGGAAACTACCATAATGGTTATGTGGAATTATGGGCAAATGTTGGGATTATTGGTCTAGTCGCCTATCTCGTCTTTTTAATTTATATGGTTTATATTTATATTAGAATCTTCAAATATCATAAACTTTTTAGTTTATATTCCTTTATTGCCTTAGGAGCGTTACTTATTCATAGTAGCGTTGAAGCAATTACTCCGTTCCTTTTTAATAGCGAAGGAATTATTCATGCCTTGCCCGTATTTATGCCTCAATTAATTTATTACTACCGAATTAAAGAAGCGGAAGTGCAAGCGGGGGGCAAACATAATATTACTAATGAACCAGTTTTACCTTAAGAAAGGAGAACACCATGAAAGTTTTAGTTACCGGCGCAGCGGGCTTTGTTGGAAAACATATCGTTATCGCTTTAGAAAATGACAAGCACACTGTTTTTAAATATGATTTAGATACACCAAAAGAGCGCCTTGATATTTATGTAAACGAAGCGGATTTTATTATTCATCTCGCCGGCGTTAATCGCCCATTAAGTAATGATGAGTTTTATGAAGGAAATGCAAACTTTACATATCATTTACTTGAAACAATGAAGAAATATGAAAAAAAAGTTCCACTTATTTTTTCTAGTTCAATTAAAGCACTTGAAGATAGTGATTATGGTAAATCAAAAAAACAAGCAGAAGATTATTTATTTAGGTATAGTGAAGCCACTGATGCGCCTGTTTATATTTACCGCCTTGATAACTTATTTGGAAAATGGTCTCGCCCTAATTATAATTCCGTTATTGCGACTTGGTGCTATAACATTACACATGATTTGCCCTTAGTAGTAAGTGATCCAACATATACATTTAACTTCTTATATATTGATGACGTCATTAAGGAATTTATGGATGTTGTTAATTTAAAAAGAAGAAGAAAACAAATGATACCATTAACGATTAAACCAACATATCGAAAGTCATTAGGAGAAATAAAAGCGTTACTTGAATCATTTGTGAACTCAAGAACGTCATTACTAATTCCTAACATGGATAATTGGTTTGTTTCTAAACTTTACGCAACATATTTAAGTTATTTAGACCCAAAGGACTTTATTTATGATTTAACGATGCATCGAGATGAGCGAGGTTCCTTTAGTGAATTTATTAGAACAAGTAATGCTGGTCAAGTAAGCGTTAATGTTTCGAAGCCAGGCATTAGCAAAGGCGAACATTATCATCACACAAAAAATGAAAAGTTTCTTGTTGTGTATGGTCAAGCGGAAATTGCTTACCGGAAAATCGATACCGACGAAGTAATTAGTTTTGTTGTAAGCGGTGATAAACTGCAAGTCTTAGATATGATTCCAGGCTACACGCATAATATTACAAACATTGGAGAAAGTGACTTAGTCACTATTATGTGGGCATCCGAAAACTTTGATCCCAAGAGGCCCGATACATATTATTTAAAAGTAAAAAAGTAATAAATAATTAATGACTTATGCTAGCACATAAACTATACTCTAAATTATTATTTTTCTAAGAAAAAATAACGCAAACACAAAAGGGAAATTATGAAAGTTATCATCTTAAACAAAGAAGAAGTCGGCCGGCTTGTCGGTCGTCAAATAAGTGACCTTGTTAAGGCTTCACCAAAGTGTGTTTTAGGCTTGCCAACAGGCGATTCACCCGTAGGTATATATAAAGAAATGGTAAAGCTCGCTAATGAAGAAAAGATAAATTATGGAGAAGTCGTAACATTTAATCTTGATGAATATGTTGGTCGCTATAACAATGAAGATAGTTATCGTTACTTTATGGATACAAACCTTTTTGATCTTATAAATATTAACAAAGAAAACACTTTCTTTCCTCGTTCAAAAAACCCCGAAAAATATGATGAATTAATTGCTGAGCATGGAGGAATTGATCTTCAACTTGTCGGCGTTGGTAATAACGGCCATATTGGCTTTAATGAACCAGGCACCAGCGCAGATTCGAAAACCCATGTGACATATTTAACCGCAGATACTGTTTTAGTTAATTCACGGTTCTTTAATGATGTAAGTGAAGTTCCTAATCAAGCTGTCACAATGGGCTTATCATCGATTATGCGTGCAAAAAAGATTGTCTTCCTCGCATTTGGTAAAGCAAAAGCGGAAGCGGTTAAACATCTTATTAACGCAACAAGCTACGATAATAATTGGCCCTTAACGATTTTATTTAATCATCCCGATTTAACTATTTATATTGATGAAGACGCGGCGAGTTTACTTTAAAGATTCATTAATAAAACATTCTTAACTAATCATGACTTTATTCATCGCATTAAATAGGCTTGCTTATACCTATATAATATAAGAGAAATTCAAGTTTTTATAAGAATGAATACATATTTTATACAATAAATGCAAAAAAAATTAAGAAGTTAAAAAGAAAGATAAAATAATATTTTATTGTATTAATCACACTAATAAAAGATATTAGTGAATAGTTTCAAAAAAAACTGACGAAACAAATGGCCTGTTAATGCCATTAGGCTTGAAAAGATTGCTTTTTTAATACATAATTAAGGCACTATTCTAAGTAAAGGGGAATAATAAAAATGAAAAAGACGACAAAAAAACGTTCTTATAAGAGCGCAGTATCAATCGGAATCGCGGCTTTTGCATCAGTTGCTCTATTATCAACTGGGTTAGCGGCATTCGTATTGATTAGAAATGCCGAACAAAATGTCGATGGAACAATTGTTGTGGCGGAAGTTGTAGACACAGAAATTGGCTTAGAATTAACTAGTGGAATTGTTGTTGGTGGTGAATCAGATCTTTATCTAAGTTTTAACGCTGAAAATGGTGATAAAGCTGGTCGGGTTCAACTTGGTGGAGATGAAAAGCCTGAAAGATTAACTCACACGATTGGCGGAAAAGTTTCAGTTGGAACAGGTAAAACTGTTGCTGGAAATGTTAAATTAACTTATCAAGTGGATATTGTTAATACCGAGAAAAGTGACCCTAATGGTGATTTTTATTCAGAACTTGTTGCAGAAAATTATTTAGCGTACAACACTCCAGCATTCACGCTTGGTACACCTATTGAGGTAACTCCTGGCACTCCAACCACTGTTGATGGTAAAGAAAGCGCTACTTTTGAGTTTACTTTTGGTTTTGCGTGGGGAAGCAAATACGCAAGTGAAAACCCATCGGTTTTTTATGACTCAAACACTCTTCGTGTTGGTGGAGGCGAAAGTGGAAAATTAGGAACGGAATTTACAGATCAGGAAGTCGAAACAGATTTACTTGCTTTAAAAACCGCACTTACTGGTTATTCATTTAAAGTTACTATTATAGCCGCAAACAAATAGCATAGGTATTTTAAATAAATACCTTCCATAAATAGAAAGGAATGCTTTTAATATGAGAAAAAAGACAAGAAAACGTTCATATAAAAACACTATTGCTATTGGCATTGCCTCTTTCGCGTCGATTGCGTTATTATCAACAGGGCTTGCAGCATTCGTATTAATTCGTGATGCACAAAAAACGGTTGATGGCAATTTTGTTGTAGCGGGTGTTACAGACGCAAATATCACTTTGAGTATAACTAGCGCGCAAAATCCATCTATAGTAATTGACGCTGAAAAAGATGACTTTTCTGGTAGAATACAAATCGATTCTGCTAACGTTGGACCGACATTAACTTACACCGTTACTGGTGCAGTTGAAGTGGCGGAATCTAAAAACGTAACTGATAACCTCGATCTATATTATTATGTGAATATTAAATCAAAAGATGGCACAAGTGTTCAAAACGAAACATTTGAAGAAACATTTTTTGATACAGATAAGTTTGAATTGGTTGGTGGCCCACTAGCGTCCAAAAATCAAATAACTAAAATTCCTGATGAGGGTGGAGCACTTAACAAGGCAACATTTTCTTTTGAAGTTGGTTTAAGTTGGGGAGAATTCTTTAATGAAGAAAATCCATCAGTTTATTACGACGGTGTAGGAGCAAATATTGAACTTAGTGAGGCAATCGAAGAGTTTAACAATTTAAAATTAGCTGAAAATTATATCTTTGAAATCGTGGTTCACGCCAATAACTTGTAGTGTGAATTATGAAAGGCAATACCCTTAGCTTTGTTGTTACTCTAGTAAGCGTGGCAGCACTTGCCATTGTTTTCACTATACTCTTCGTTAATTCTTATAAGATGTCAAAAGAAGAGATTGAACAAGGCCGACGGGATATTGAGTTTATTGATAAAGAAATAGATATTGAACGTAAAGCAAGGGCGGATAAAATTAATGGAGCGCTTGTCGCAGGGAAAACCTTTGGCATTGTCGTTTCAGTTGTCGTCTTTGCTTTTTTTATATTCTCAGTTATTAATCGAATTAACGGGAATAAGATTGTTATTGGTAATACAACCCATATCGTTATTGAAACAGGTTCGATGAGTGCTAAAAATGATGTTAATGATTATTTGATCACATATAACCTTAACAATCAATTTGGGGCAAACTCAATTATTGAAGTTGAAAAAGTCGAAGAAGAAAATTTATACGTTTATGATGTTGTCGCTTTTAAAAACGATGTTGGTCAAACAGTCATTCACCGGATTATTAATGTTGAAATAAAAGATGGTGAACTTCGCTATGTAACGCGTGGTGACGCAAATAACGCGAGTGATAGTTATCGACCTGTCTATGAAGATTTAATTGGTCGCTATAACGGAAATAAAGTTGACCATGTTGGTATCTTAATTATTTTCTTTCAATCTAACGCAGGAATTATTACGGTTATCTCGATATTTTATATTCTAACGTTATTAGTAACCTTAAGCGAAAAGTTATCCGCCTTCCAGCGGGAACGAACTGATCGCTTACTTAGTGTCATTGACTTTGACTTTGAAGATGATGACACGTTCCCAGACCATGACTTTGTCCAAAACATTTATTATCAAGGTATTGTTTATCGCTTTAAGAATAATAGCTTCCTTGGTAAAGAAGAGATTAGTGATCCCGTTGAGTTAGAACGTTATGACGAAGAAAATCAATTAGTTCAAACAACAACGGATGAAAGTGGTGAAACAGTCGTTTCGAAAACAATCATTGACCCGACTAAGGAGGAAAACGAACAATGAAGAAATTTTATTTTACGAGAAAGAACTTAATTGAAATTGCAATTATTTTTCTCTTCGCCGTTTTGTATGTCTTTGTTTTTGCATCAGTTGATGCAAACCATACAATTCTCGCCCAAGGTAACCCAATTGAAGAGTTATATTTAGGGATGGGCTTACCCCCGATTGGCTCAGGCACAACTGGGTATGTAACAGCAATCCTTGTTGCGGCTTTTATGACACTTGGTGATGTTGGTGTTATTACTATGCGGCGGTTAGCAAAATTCAAAGAAGAAAGATTTTTCTCCTTTAAATGGCTTATTTTTTCCTTCTTAATTATTGTTTTATGTTTAGCTTTGTCAGTTGGGGTTGGGGTCTTATATATCTCAATCGCTGGTGGTAAAGTCTTAGTCTTATTAACAATTTTAGGGTCCACGTTATTAGTTACTTTATTACTAGCGTTAGTAATTGGTGGCTTACTACTTGCCGGTGTGGGAATTTACGTTAACTTTAAAAATATTAACAAACCATATCGGTTCTTTAATGTTGCGGAATTAGAAGATCTTGAAGCTGATATTGAAGATGCCGAAAACACATCACAAGAAATTCAAGGTGATTTAGCAGCTCAATTTGGTGAAGTTGGTGTTGAAGTTAGTGGCTCAGGCAGTGGTGCTGGTGGCGTAGGTGGTGGCGGCGGCGTCGTTAGTGAAGTAATGGCAGCCCGTAAACTTGATGACCGCGAAAAAGTGTTCCCATCATTATCTCGGGTCGACCGTGAATATGGTGGCTACGAAGCACCAGTTCGAGATGTAACAAATATTACCCTAGAACAACTTGCCAAAGAGTTCCGGCTCTATTTAGCAGCCCATGAAGGTCTTTACTTTGATATCTCCGCGATCCGGGCGTTTATCTCAAGTTTTGGGGCATCCCGGATAGTAATTCTTGAAGGGTTAAGTGGAACAGGTAAATCATCATTACCTCGTTACTTTGCCAAATTCATTAGTTCAAACGCTAACTTTATTCCTGTTCAAACAACATGGCGCGATAAGTCTTCCTTAGTAGGTTACTTTAATGACTTTACCCAAACATTTAATGAAACGGAATTCTTAAAAAACTTATATCGGGCAACATATGAAAAAGATACTTTAAACTTAATGGTGCTTGATGAATTTAATATTGCGCGGGTGGAATATTATTTTGCTGACTTCTTATCGATTCTTGAATACCCCGAAGAAGAACAAATTATTAACGTTATGCAATTACCGTTTGATTTTATTCCACCAACCCATTTATATGATGGTGATTTAAAAATCGCACCGAATACATTCTTTGTTTGTACCGCGAATAAAGATGACTCAACTTATTCCATTAGTGATAAGGTTTATGACCGGGCGATCATTTTAGATTTTGATGATCTTAATGAACCATTTGTGGCCACCGCGAAATATGAAAATATGCCAATTGGCTTTGGTGAACTACATAACCTTTATGAACAAGCAAAAGCAAATACCGCTTACCGCTTATCTGATGAAGATTTAGCGAAGTTTAGAATTTTAACTAACTTTGCGTATGAAGAATTTGATGTTGCGTTTGGGAATAGAATTTTCCATCAAATTAATGAATTCGTTCCCGTTTATGTCGCAACTGGTGGCACACTCGAAGAAGGACTTGATTTACTCTTCGCCACAAAGATTTTACGGAAAGTTGAAGGCCGCTTTGAAGACTACATTAAAAACGGTTTATTAAACTTAGAAAAATTAATTACAAAAGAATATGGTAAGTCGGCCTTTAAGGAATCCCGCCACTTAATTAATGTGATGGTGAAACGGCTCTAAGATAATGGTCCACTATAACTCAACATATTTATTATCTTTGCATGATGAACGGTTGATTAAACGGCTTGAAAAAGCGGAAACAGATATTGATAGATTTAATATATATTTACACGCACCGGTCAAAGCACTAAATGCGAAACGAATTGAATTAGATTATACATATATCGAAGAAATTAACCACGTGCTTACTACGATTTTAGCCATCGCGCGTAAATCGCATTTTACGGTGGAAGAAGAAGATATTATTGTTAGAAGTTCCTTAGTCTCCACCTTTAGTAACGAAAAGTTTAACAAAACCGTTCGTGATAGTAGCTTGTGGCGAAATAAAAATGGGGACATTGTTCCTGAATATGCCTATACCGCCGACTTTCGTGATAGTTACCGGATTTATGAAAACATTGTTGTCTTAATGGCGTTTAACCATATCGAACAACTAATTATGAAGATGGATGATTACTATGAAAGTTATTTATTAAACTTAAATGGATACTTCGCTTATGATAACTATCGCTTTAATTCCTTATTTAATGCGACCTCGCAAGCCCTCTTAAGTAAAAACAAATTTGAACTTCCCCCAGGAATCAAAAACATTATTGACCGTTTAAGTGTGATAAAAAGAAAGATTCATTTAATTAAACAAACATATTTCTTTCATCAACTCGAAGGGGCCAAACCAATTCAAGGTCAAATCATTTTAACAAACGTCTTAAAGTTTAACCGTAAGTATAACCAAGTGTTTACGTTTTATATTAATGAACTTCAAAGTAATAATGTTGAAGTATTAATTTCCCAACGCGTTAACTATTTCCTTAGTTTAATTGTTAAAGTTGTGAATAAATCATTTACGCTTAATGAAGTCGACCAAGTGTTTAATTTAAAGAAGATCAACTTAAAATATAGTAATGAAAAGTTTTATTTAAATATTCTTACCAACCGGAAATCCAGCATTCTTTTCAAAGTTAAATCCGAAGATCGTCGGAGCATCATGTCTACCTCATCATTTAGTATCGTTGATAAACTCGAAAACTATGTGCCAATTAAAGATGTTGATGCGTATGAATATTTATTAATGGGTGATGAACTATATCGCTATCACGATGAAAGATTTATTCCCCTCCAATACGATTACGCCGCTGGTGACGTAACGCTTATCGAAATGATTGTTTCTTCGTTAATTGTAAGTATTGATATTAACGAAGACTATCAAAGTCGCCACTGTCCAATTTGTGGCAAGAACAATTTAAACGTCTTACATAAATTCGATATTACGTGTCTAAGTTGTGGTGGTGATTACGCAACAATTGTAGAAAACACCCCCCAACCATACTTATGGATTAAGAAAATACCTGTGGAGGTCAAATGATGGCGGATGAAGTAAAAAAAGAAGTTGTCATTAAGATTGATAATCTTTATAAATCCTATGGCAACCATCATGTCATTAAAGGACTCAACCTTGAAGTTTATAAGGGGGAGGTTTTTGGCTTTGTTGGACCTAACGGGGCTGGTAAATCGACAACGATTGATTGTATGATTGGAGCGAAAACGTTTGAAGACGGTAATATTTATTTAAATAACTTCGATATTAGCGAAAACCCTTATTACGCAAAACGCTCATTTGGTTATACGTCGAGTGAACCAACGACATATGAAATGATGACCGGTAATGAATATTTAGAATTTATCGGTGATGTATATGAAATGGAAGAAGAAGCATATCGCGCAAACCTCGCCTTTTTAATTCGGAAGTTTGATTTGAAAGAAGCGGACTTAACAAAGAAAATTTCAAGTTATTCGCATGGGATGAAACAAAAGATTGCCTTAATGGCGTCGCTTCTATATAACCCAGATATTTGGATTATGGATGAACCAACGGTCGGACTTGATATTATGGTGTATGAAACCTTAAAAGAAATGATGGTGCAATTTGCAAAAAACAATGGCACGATTTTTCTAACGTCCCATAATATTGAACTCATCGCAAAAATTTGTGACCGCGTCGCTTTAATTAAAGACGGGGTTGTTTATGAAATTATTGATTTAAATAAACGGCCCGATGCTCGGTATCAATTACCAAGGATGTTCTTAAATTTATACAAGGATGAACGGTAGTTATGATTCACCTCGTCGAGAAAGAGTTTAAGATTAACCCAAAAATATTTTCGTTTAAAAAAGAAAATATCTTTTCGTCAATCTTAGGAACACTACTTGCGGGGGTAATGGTCGCTGTTTCAACGTATATGTTTACGCTTTTATATAATAAATTTGCCGCCTTTAATGCCGAAACCGCCTTTGCGATTATTTATTTATTTTTATTAACAATCGTAAGCCTTATGTATGCAGTTGTGATTGCTCGAAAAACATTTTTTAATGAACGCGATAATCAAATAACAATTACAAAGCCAATCGACCGCTTTGCCTTAATTGGTTCCAAAGCTTTATATTTATTTCTCGTCTTACTTACGTTTGAATTAATCTTATTTGCCCCCCATTATGTTACGTTTGGGATTAAAGCGGGCCGCTTTCCTGGCTATTACATGCTTGTTATCTTTTCGATTATTTTTCATACCCTCTTTGATTTAGGTATTGCATTAATTCTTATTATTGGTTTAGAAGGGTTAATGCGGTTTTTAAAACGGAATGTTCCAATGCGTGTTATTTTAACATTACTCGTAATGATTACCTTAACAGCGATTTATGGTTATGTATTAATGCTTTTCTTAAATTTAATTAACGGTAATACGATTTCATACTTATTTAGCGCGGAAACAATTCGTTCGATGAAAGTTATTGCGAGTAAGTTATATCCCGATGTTTTTATTTCCCAAAGTTTACTAACGATGAATGTGGAAAATGTCTTTGCGTATTATTCAATCGCTATTGCCATCTTTATTATGGGAATTGTTATTTTATATATCTTTTTCCCGCTTGTGGTTAATTTATTTAACGAAAGTAATTCTCGGCGTAAGAAGAAACTTCGTCGGAGTAAAAATCAAACGATGGCCTTATTTAAAAAAGAATTTCTCGTAATGACCCGGGATAATGAAAACCCCTCGAGCTTTACGAGTTTAGTCGTCATTGGTCCAATCTTAACGGTCATGGTTGTCGCTTCGATTAATAATTCATTTAAAAGCGGAATCTTTTCGATTTACTCGGCAATCTTACCTAACTTTATGCAAAACGTTAATATTTTAATTGTCCTATTATTTTCTTCGCTTATTTCGCTTGGCGGAACATCGTTACTACGAAGCGAAGATAAAAGTATTCGGCTTGTTAAAATTATTCCTTATTCGTTAACCAAACAAATGTTTGTGAAAATGTCGATTCCTTTACTTGCAACGGTCATCGCAAATACGCTCGCCTTAGTTGCGTTAGTTAGTTTTAATTTTATTGGCTGGAAGTTATTTGTTTTCTTATTATTCGCGGTTATTTTATTAAACGCTTCCTTAATCGCCTTATCGTTTCGTAGTGAAATACAAAACTTCCGGAAACCAAATAACCCAAACTCGCTCGCCTCATTCATTGCTGTCTTTTTACCCGCTATTATTGTTGCCTTTAATATGGTTACATCAATTATGTGGGGATTTAGTGAATACTTAGTTTATTCAATTGATATTGGTGTCCTCCTTATTTTAGGCGCGTTTGTGGGTGGATATTTAAAACGCAACTTTAGAAATGATATTCATGCGCTGGAGGTAATTAACTAATGAAAAAGAAAACATTACCGTTCTTATTAATTCTTCCATTTGTCATTGGGATTCTCTCCGTTTTTATTATTAATTTCTCCGTTAATCTTATTAGCGAAGACCTTAATGATATTATTTGGAGTTATCGGCAAAATGAAGCGTTTAAAATCGATACTTCGACAAAACTTGAAGCAACACCCGTTGGGAGCGAAGACGCCTTAAAAGACCCGTTAAACGAGCTTAAATGGTCGATTAGTGTTAGTGAAGGTGATCCGAGTGATTACGCAACGCTAGAAATAAAAGATAATTCATATTATATTAATACGCATGATTTTGGCAACATTAAAATTACCGTTTCTAATGTCCGGGGCACGATTGCTAAATCCTTTAACGCAGTAATTTATGATACGGGTGTTATTATTATTAACCCACTTATTTCTTCCACCGCGGGAATTGAAGGAACAACGTACTTAGGTGAATATGATTATACGGATGATGGCTATCAAAAGGCCACACTTAAATTAAGCGTTGAAGTTATCCCGCACGAATATGAAAAAGATTTATATATCGAAGAACTTCCTAGTGGTATTACCTTTGAAAATAACACAATTAAAGTTCATGACGTCATTGATAAAGTCGAAGAGAAGTCACTCGCCTTAAGCACACCCGCGTTTAGTGAACCAACGCGCTATAACTTCTCCGTTGTAAAAGACGGATATAACGTTTATAACTATGATCAACTTCTTGATGCAACGAATAGTAGTAATCCAAAAATTGTTGTCCAACAACGTCACTTTGAATCACTTGCGAATACGTATGATAGTAATAACCGCTTAAAAAGTGATGATACAACTTTATTTGGTCATTATGACTTTGAAACACGACGGTTCTCATTCGCTAGTGAAGTGTATCGCTACGAAACAACGTATAACCGGAAGTTTATTGATGATTGGAATAAAGTTAAGGCAACAAAACTAAGTAGTGAAGTCATCGCTGGTCTTCATATTACCAAAGATTATTATGGTAATGGCTATAAACTTAATGGGCATAACTTAACATATCCTTATGGCACAACAACAAGTGTTCAAGGGGTAACAATTGCCTCCTTAACGGCGGATAACTTATTTAGAGGGCCGCTTGCCTTATTTGCGCTTGGTGATCCAAGTACACTCGAATTAGCGCGCGCCTATGGGCAAGATAACTCCTTACTTTATGTTGAAGGTGATGATATTACCCTTCGTGATATTAATATTCGTAATGCCGACTTTGGTAATAATTTAAATAACTTAAACTATACGGGTAATGGCATTGATATATATGGAGAGAACGTAACGATTATTAATAGTCAAATTCGAAATGCTCGGCAAGGGGTCCGCGTCTTTTCATCGATAAACACACTAATTAAAAATTGTTTTATTTCAACATCGCGGCAATTCTTGCTTTCCGTTGGAGCAAATGAATTTGAAACCCCAAATGAAGACGCAACCGGTGTCACGTATACCGCTAGTGGTGAATTAAATAGTAGCACGACGAAATTTAAAGATTACTTTGCGTATCCAGAAAAAGCCTTAGGGCTTAATGATGTGCAAAGTGAAAACTATGAAACAAATACCGCGGATGGGCTTATTAGTGCGTTCATGCTTTCGCAAAAAGGCACAAGCTCCCAAATTAAAAAGGCGATGAAGGCGCTTGATAATCTAATTAACCAAGAAGCGCTAGTTACGGACGCTAGCGGAAATCCGATTTATAAAGGTGATGTGACCGTTGAAGATACATATTTCTATCAATCAGGTATCGCCGCGATTGCCTTAGAATCAATGTTTAATGGACCATTCTTATATAATGGACTTCCATCATTGTTATCAACAACATTAAGTGGCCTCGTTGCAAGCATTGATATTTCGAAGGTCGGCGGGGTTTCTTACCCTGTGGAATTAATCTTAAAAGGCGACACCGCATTTTATGACTATAAAGATGTTACATCACTTGATGTTAGTAATTTAATTAATGAAAATATTTCCGAAGTATTAACCCAACTCGATATTGGTAATGGTAAAGTTTACACCGTTGATGATATCTTCCCAATTCGCTCGGTTGTGGAAAATACGGCGACGAGTAAAGGAATCGCAGCGGTTGAGGAAGTCGATGAAAATGTGGTAAAATATGTTAATATCCCTGTGATTTATTATGGGGGTGGACTTAACTTATCAAAAGTTAATGTCGATGAATTAAACGCGAATGAAAATTGGAGCGAACCAATTGAATTAGACTTACTAAGCCACATCTTAACAAGTAGCAGTGGTGACACGATTACTAAACTAATGCAGCGGTCCGTTCTAAGCGCTACGGGCTTTAGTTCCTTTAATTACTATTCATATAAAAACAAATACTTATACAAAGCCAACCCAGACTTTGAATTACTCAAGAAACGGTCGTAACAGGAGGAGTAAAACATGCGGTTTAATAAATTTAGAAACGGATTGAAGAAAGGATTATTAGCGATTTTACTATCTTCAACACTCGTAAGTTGTTCAAGCTTCTTTAAGACAAAGGAAGTTGTCCTTGATACGGTTGTTTCAACTATTAATGATGATGGTGATGTTGTTGTTACTTTCACCTTTGTGGATAATGCGAAAGATCCCTTAACATTTATTATTCCCCAAGGAAAAACGGGTAATGGCATCGAAGAAATTATTGAAATTCCTAGTGAAGACGGCTTATCGAAAACAATTAAAATTGTTTACACGGATAAAAGTATCGATCCGTTTGAATTTAAAGTAAAGCATGGTGTTTCAATTGTTGATATTACTTCCGCTCCAAGTGAAGAAGAAAACCTTACAATTGTTACAGTCACTTTAAGTAATGGTGAAGTAACTCAATTTGAAGTTCAAATGCCAAAAGATGGAAAAGATGGCACAACAATTACTGGTGTTAATCAAGAAGTTGATGAAAACGATAATATTAAAGTCACCGTTAGTTTCTCTGATCTTGATGATGTTGTCCTAACAATTCCAGCCGGGAAAAAAGGTGAAGACGGAAAAGATGGTCAATCGATTTCGGGAATCTTTTTAACAAAAGAAGATGACCAATATATTTATACATTTAAAATGAATGATGGTAAAGATTACACGGTTAAAGTTGAACGACCGGCGACTTGGTTAAATGGTTATGGTTATCCCCAAAGCAACCTTGGGATTGTTGGCGATTATTATTATGACCGGCAATATAATATTATTTATCTTAAAACAGTGTATGGTTGGGAAAGTCAATTTTTCTTTGATGATATGCAAGAAGAAGTTTATTATACAGTTACCTTTGATTTAAACGCTCCAAGTGGGCTATATGCCGGCTGGGAAGATAATAAAGTTTTACCAGACTACAAACCAATTTATGAAGTTTTAAAAGGTCATACCATTTATGATACATATGCGGATACAAACTATAAAATTCCCACACCTGTATTAGATGGTTATATATTTACTGGTTGGTATGCATCAAAAACGCCAGATATTACATCCGGTAGGTTTAATGAATTTGTTAGTGTCTATACAAATATGACCCTTTATGCGAAATGGGAACAAAACTAAACTTTTATAAAAAGAGAAAGTTATGAACAAAAAACAAAACAAAAAACGAAAAACAACGAGTTCGTATAAGAAAAACTTCTTATTCAAAAGTTTTGGCTTAGGTACGATTTTGCTTACCGCTTTTTCGGTGTTTAGCAGCGGTTTTTCTAGTTGGGTTTTTGTTAAAGAAGGCTTGGAAAGTATTAATGGTAATATTGAAGTTGAAGACACATTAGGAATCTCGACTTTTATTAATATTGATGAGACACTGGTCCGGCCTTTAGTTGAGATTACGCCAAATGGTCTTGTTATTGATGATGAAACAATTGAAAATGATACATATGAATTTATGTTTGATGCCCCATTCGCCTTTACCCTTGATTATGAAAAACTATATCCCTTTTTAACAAATCTCAATGAAGTAAATCTTAAAGTTACATTAAAAAATAAAATAGTAAAAGTTGGAACGACAAACTTTCGATTATTTCAAAATATTTATTTATCATCAAACGTTAGTGTAATCGCAACACCAAGCGTTGACCTTGTCGGGTTAAACAAAGAAACCGGTAAATATGATGGGGTATTTAGTGATGGTTATAGTTTTGTAACAACAATAACTTTTGAAAAACCAGAACTCACTGCGGATAATAAGTCGATTCGCTTTGAAGTAGGATATCTCTTTGATTTTAGTGCTTATTCAACAGACCCCGCTGTCTTTACTGCCCATATTTATAATGAATTTCCTGAAGATAACCCTTTTCAATTTATTTTTGAAGTTGGAATGTCAATTTAAAATTTATTAAGTTTAGTTAATAAAATACACTTTAAAATAAATTTTATTTGTTTTTTATTAATTTAAGGAGGCTAGCGATTAAAATGAAAAAGAAACTTAGATATTTAATTATATTGTATATTATGTTTTTAATATTGCCTTTTGGTTATGGCATTTGGGTAATTTCAAAATCCGCAAGCGGAACAGCGTCTTATGATTATGGGAAAATTGAAGGGCCGGTTGCTTATATTTCTAGCAATCCAAGTACAAAATATACTTCAATAGAAAAGGCCTTGGAAGTGGCGGCGGAAGATACTGCGAACAATGACACGATATATGTAATTCCAGGCACCAATCCTGTAATCACTAGAGATTGCGAGATTGCTAGCGGAGACACTCTTTGCTTGCCTTATGAGGATAATGGCAACGATGTTCATACTTTTCTTAACAGAAACGATGCCACAAGCAATGCGACATTCGGAGACTTGAATTCAGATAATGTTAATAAAAATAGAAAAAATCAAGTTACAATCAGAGGAAATCTATCACTGACAAATAATGGCACTTTAACGGTTGGAGGCAGTATTGGATATGGTGGATCAGCCGTTGGCATTACTGGTCAAACCGCAAGTAGCTACTGCGAAATCTTGATGGAGAACAACTCGAAGATTATTAACAACGGAAATATCAATTTATATGGATACATTAAGGAATCTTCAAAGAACAACGGGAGTTATGTCGAACACGTAAATTCATCAGTTATAAAATTGCCGTTTGTGGTTTACGATTTCCGAGGTGGTAGCTATTCCTATGCTAGCTATAAAAAGGAAGTAATGCCTTTTAGCAATTACGATTTTCCTAACTGTCAGTCTTTGCAGAAGTTTTATTATGGTTCCAAAATGTATGGTCTAGCAACGATATATGCAGGCAACTCATGGTCAACGCCTGAGGCTTTGGTTTTAGGAACGGATTCAGATTCTTGCTTATTTAAGTTGTCGAATAATTATGAGACTTATGCGACTATTAAATACACGCCTAGTAATGTTCTTTATACCACGAATGATGTGAATGCATCAACCACCACAGAGACTGCGAACCTAACTGAGATTCACACTTTTGGAGATATTTCGCTTTCTAATTTAAGGATTGAGTTAAACGTTGGTTTGCCGATAACGATTGACACATCAGTAATGGATTGTCCTTTGTGTTTCAAATACCAAGTTATAGTTGAAAGAGGGACTTTTACTATATCAAACAAAATGAAATTTTTGGGCGGGGCTTCTTTATTGATTAAACCTGGTGCAACTGTGACATGCAGTGCTGATGTCAGTTTTTATCAAGAATACATTCCTAATATAATTACTGGAGGAAGTAATTTATATCCTTCATCTTTTACAACGGCAAATCTTGTTAATAACGGAATTTTGAATCTAAATAGTGCTTTTGGTGGACTGGTTGCAACGTCAGAAAATACTGGAATACTGAATACCAATAATGGCTTTTCGGACTCTGTTACAACCACGGAAATTTTGTCTTCCAAGGGCAGTAGCATTCTTGCATCGGCAGACAAAACAGAAAACAAAGTACAAGATGCTTTAGGTTATCTTGGCGCAACAGGTAAACCAAATGAACCAACCACACTTCCTAAATCTAAATCTTTTGAGTCAAAGGGAGACTATTGGTATTTACCATTAACAGATATAACCTCAGTTACGATATCTCCAAAAAGCGGAGCGTCAGATAACAATGCAACTGGGACCTTTAATTTATCCGCTTTAGTTTCTCCTGCCGAAAATGCTAGTAGAAATGTTACCTATAATTGGACGTGTGATGACGGCGCTTCATTAAGTTCTAATTCTGGGCAAACAGTTACATTAACTACACCTGCTAACCAAACTAATGAAGATATATCTTATGAAGTAACATGTATAGTCAATTTTACAAAGAGCGACGGAACTCAAGCTTTGGTGACTGCGACAGCCAGCTTTACAGCCACTACTAAAAAAGAAGATACGGGGGGGTGTATTGCCTTTAATACACTAGTCACTATGGAAGATGGCAGCACTAAACAAGCCGGTTTATTACGAGCGGGTGACATGATTAAAGTCTTTAATCACGAAACCGGGACTATTGATGTGGCACCAGTCATCTTTAATGATGATGTTGATAGTGCCGCTGAAATAACTGATGTTGTTTACCTAAAATTTAGTAACGGTAAAACAATTAAACTAACGTATGAACATGGTTTCTTCGATTTAGAAACAATGATGTATGAATATATTACTGCAAGCAATTATGAAACATTTATTGGTGATCGCTTTGTTGGTGTTGATGATGATACAATTGGAGAAGTAACGCTTGTTGATGCCTATGTTGTTCGTGAACTAGTCGAATACTGTTCACCAGTAACTTACTATCATCTTAACCTTATTACCGAAGGAATTTTATCAATGCCAGGCGGTATTAGTGGCTTATTTAATATCTTTGAATATGATGAAAATCTTCAATATAACGCCGCGAAGAAAACTGCAGATATTGAAAGGTATGGCTTATATACCTATGATGATTTTAGTGATTTAGTTCCTTATGATTTTTATGCAGCCTTCCCAACTCCATACTTAAAGGTTGCCGTTGGTAAAGGTTTAATAAGTGAAGAAGATATTAAATACTTAATTGATCGCTATTTACCAATTGCGACTGAATAAAAGCTTAAAATAAGAACTAGTCTTAATAACCGCTGAGAGGCAAGTCTCCCGGCGGTTTTTAATATTTATGTATGATTTTAAACTCATAGAAAATGGACTTGTTTTATTTAAAAATATAATATTTAGTTATTTTTTGGCTTTTTTCACATAATTTAGTTAAATTGGCCATGGAAATGTAGCGCTAAATAAGGTAATATACTTTTTGTCTAGTAAAAAAGCCACCATTCATTAAGTAATGATTGAACGCTAGACTATTTAAAAAAGTATTTAAGTAAATGCAAGGACTTAAATACAAATAAGAGACAAAATAGATCTTGATGTATTAATCTTCATTTGCCTCAACAATATGGATAGGAAACGTATTGCGGATGAAAAAGAAACTTAGATATTTAATTATATTGTATATTATGTTTTTAATATTGCCTTTTGGTTATGGCATTTGGGTAATTTCAAAATCCGCTAGTGATGTTGGTAATTATAGTTATGGAAAAACCAAATCTGTTCCAGTTGCGTATATAAAAAGTGATGAAACAACAAGTGATGAAACAACAAAATATACCTCGATTGAAAAAGCGTTATAAGTCGCTGAAGTTAAACAAAAAGAAACAGAAAAACCACAGACAGTTTATGTAATCCCAGGAGCTAATCCGACTATCAAACTTAGCGCTAAGATTGCAAATTATGTTACGTTGATTTTGCCATATGGAACAGCCGATAATCCTGAAGAGTATAATGTTCATGATAAGATGGAAAATAGTAACTTTTCTGACTATAAAGATTTATCGAATTTGAAAAGTGAGGTTGTCATCAAAGAAGATGTAGTTTTAACAATTGAAGAAGGTGGAACATTAGAAATTGGTGGCCAACTTGGAACTGGCGGGCGACTTAATGGACACACTGTGGGATCATTTACACAAATTGTATTAAATGAAAGAGCAAGAATTGAAAATTATTGAACTTTGAATTGTTATGGATATATTAAGCAAAGCTATCCTGATAAGCATGATGATAATGGAGTAATTATTAGTAATAATGGAGCAGCACATGGCAGTAAAATTAATAATCACGCTGGAAGCAAAACTTTTATGCCACTAGTTATTTATGATTGGAAGGGCGGGACTGAAAGTTTACACTTGAATGGTTTAGGATATCGAATTTTTCCAATTGATATTTTTGATTTTCCAAACATTCAAACAGAGATTGTTTTTAATTATGAAGAAGGTAAAGAGACTGCAATATTAGAAAGCGCGACAAGAGTGAAGGCTGGTGGTTCTGTTTTTGGTGGAGATAAAATTATCAATCTTATTAGTGGCTCTAACAAATCTTTATTTGAGTTAAAGGGAGGATCGATTAGTTTCAAGTACGTTCCTTCAAATGATAAATTTTTTACAACTAATGACGCTACTACTAATAATGTTGCACCTAATAAGACATATTTTAAAATTAATGGTGACTTATCTCTAAATTCTTTAAAAATTAGTATATCAATAGCTACCATTGACTCATCAAATTTTTATTTGCCAATATCGTATAAATTTAATTTTACAGCCTTTTCTAAAGGAAAAATTGATATGTATAACTCATTTAAGTTTCTACGAGGTTCGCGTGTTAAAGTAAATACAGGTGCGGCTATTCATATTAATAACTCTGTTATATTTTTTCAAACCGGTTTTGAAAGTCAAAGTGACAAAAATACAAAAAAAGTATATCCATTAATGTATGCTCCAAATAATGATCCAATAGAAACGATAGAAGGTTGGGTTTCAAGAAAGGAATATTATGCCGCAAGGTTAATTAATAATGGACTCATTGAAGTAAATAGTCCGCTCGCTGCAAAAATTGAAACAACAAGTTTAGAAGCAGAAGTAAAAATAAATAAAAAAGTAAATAATTATGTTGAAGTTAAAGATAGAGGCTGGGGCGGGACGGGTTTTAATAACGGACACGTTAAAATTAAAGGCTATCTTTATGGCTTAATGGATAATGGTTATTATAAATTTAATACTAATTCTTCGAAAACTTATAAACCTTCCTTATCAAATGATATTTATTATTGGACTGACGATAAAACTGGTGGTTCTCATGAAGGAAACGATATAATATCATAACGATTTTAGAAAATAGTTTAAATAAAATCTTAATAATAAAAAGATAAACTTATTGTAAATAATGAATAAGAAACTATTACAATAATTTCTTGGCTCTTTATTAATAAACCCATTTGTAATTTTTGGCTATTTTTCAATATTTGCGCAAAAACGCATAAAAAAATTTCGCATATTTAAATTAATTAGTTATATTTAAAGTGCAAGGCGGCAAACTTACATAAATTGTATTAAATCTTAAAAACGTCTTGTGTGTCGTCGTCGGAAAACTTTTCAAAAAACCTTTCTAAGACGAAACGAGGATACCCCCTCCTCATGTTTGCGATAAAAGCCCCTTACCTTCTCCCATAGGGGCTTTTATTTTTGCTTCAATATTTATTTATATATAAACTAGAGGTGGAAATATTTACATTTTATACATTGCGGTGTATGATTATATACACCCTATAGGGGTATATAGAGGATAAGAGTTATGCATGAAAATTATAAAGTAAGCGGGATGTATTGTGCCGCTTGTTCAAGCGCAGTCGAAAAGGCTGTTGCGAAAATAGATGGGGTAAAAGAAGTTAATGTTTCCTTATTAACTAATACCTTAACGGTGGAGTTTGAAGGAGACGCTAAAGATGAAGCCATTTTAGCGGCAGTTAAAAAAGCGGGCTATCAAGCTCAATTAAGCGGTGAAAACGCCTTAATTGAATCACGGCGCGAAGCAAAAGCTAACTTAAAGAAAACGGGAACAATTGTCATCACTTCCTTAGTGCTATTAGTTGTCTTAATGTTTTTTGGAATGGGCACAAGCGCAATGTTTGGCTATTTGGAAAAATTAAATATTATTGTTAACGTCTCCATTCAATTAGTTATTGCGTCGCTTATTTTAGGTTTAAACTTTGGCTATTTTACTCGTGGCTTTAAACATTTATTTAAAGGAAGCCCGAATATGGATTCGCTTATTGCGATTGGATCAACGGTTTCTTATTCGTATAGTATTTATATGTTTATTATGATTATTATTAGCTATGTTAATGGAGCGGAACATAGCCTAATGCATGAATATATCCATGGCATTTATTTTGAAGCCGCGGCAATGATTGTTGCGCTTGTTCGTTTAGGTAAATATTTAGAAGAACGGGCCAAACTTCAAACGACCTCAAGCTTAGAAAGTTTATTATCACTTACTCCTGAAGTTGCAACCGTAATTAGAGATGGTGTTGAAGTTGAAGTTGCGGTAAGTAATTTAGTTGTTGGTGATATCGTTGTGGTAAAACCCGGTGGAGTCGTTCCTGTTGATGGGGTTATTCAAACGGGTTATGGTTATTTAGATGAAGCCGCTCTAACTGGCGAAGTCGTTCCCGCTTATAAACAAGTTGGCGAAGAAGTCATCGGTGGCACAATGAATAAGACCGGTGCTTTTACAATGGAAGTTAATCGTTTAGGTGAAGATACGACGCTCCAAAAAATTATTTCTTTAGTTGAAACGGCCGCCGCCTCAAAAGCTCCGTTAGCGAATATGGCGGACCGCGTAAGTGGCATCTTTGTTCCGATTGTTATTTCTTTAGCCTTAATTACTTTATTAGTTTGGTTACTTACGGGAAATACTCTTACCCATTCAATTGAAATGATGGTTAGTGTTTTAGTAATTTCTTGTCCGTGTGCTTTAGGGCTCGCGACACCGGTTGCGATGATGGTAGGAACGGGTAAAGGTGCGGAAAATGGAATTCTATTAAAAAGCGCGACCGCGGTGGAAACATTAAATAAAGTCGACGCGGTTATTTTTGATAAGACCGGCACAATTACGTATGGTCATATGGAAGTAACTGATTACCTTAAGTTTAGTGAACTTGGCGATGAACATATTATTCCTCCCCTTGTCGCTCTTGAACGCTTAAGTGAACACCCCTTAGGAAAAACACTTGTTAATCGTTATGAAATAGAAAACTATCAATATGAACAATTAACAAACTTTAAAAATGTTCCCGGCTTTGGTGTTGAAGGAACATATAATAAGAAACATTATTTAATTGGCAACCTTGCCTATTTAGAAGAAAATGGTGTTAAACTTAATAATGTAAAAGAAAAAGCGGAACCATTACTTCTTGAAGGTAAAACCGTCATTTATTTAAGCGTTGATGGCGAATTAAGCGCCTTATTCGCTCTTGCGGATAAAATTAAGCCGGACGCAATTGAAGCTATTAGCGCGCTTAAAAATGCAGGTAAACACGTTTATTTAGTAAGTGGCGATAATAAGATTACCGCGAGTGCCTTAGCCCGTCATGTCGGTATTGAACACGTATATGGCGAAATTGTTCCTGAAGAAAAAGCAAACATTGTAAAAGCGTTACAAAGCGAAGGTCATGTCGTGGCAATGGTGGGAGATGGCGTTAACGATGCGGTCGCCCTTGAAGCAAGTGACGTTGGGGTTGCAATTGGCTCGGGTACGGATATCGCTATTGATAGTGCGGATATTGTTTTAGTCCGTTCCTCCTTGACCGACTTAGTAAACGCTTTCCATTTATCGAAGAAGATGGTGAATAATATTAAACTTAACTTATTCTGGGCGTTTATTTATAACCTCATTGGAATTCCCCTTGCAGCGGGTATCTTATATCTTCCGCTTGGATTAAAACTAAATCCAATGATCGCAAGTGGCTTAATGGCCTTATCTTCAATTTCTGTCGTCTTAAATGCTTTACGGCTTAAACGGGTTAAATTTATCGCTAACCCGGAAGTCGAAACAAATAAAAAATAACTTAATAGGAGAACAAGCAAATGAATGAAGTTAAACAAGTTGTTATCGTAAGTGGTATGACATGCATGCACTGCCAAAAAAGAGTTAATGATGCCTTAATTGGTCTTAAAGGTGTTGAAGAAGTAAATATTGATTTATCTTCCGGCGCGGTTGAAATTACTTCGAAAAAAGGACTTAAAGATAAAGCAATTAAAAAAGCAGTGGAAGATGCTGGCTACAAGGTTGTTGAATAATGAAAGCTGATCATAAGGAAGTCATGCGCTTATTAAATATCGCAAGCGGACAACTTAATGGCGTTAAAAAGATGGTGGAAGAAGATGCATATTGCATTGATATTTCGAACCAAATTTTAGCGGCGATCGCTAACATCAAAAAAGCTAACAATGCGATTATTGTCGCTCATTTAGAGCACTGTGTTCGTAATGCAAGTGATGATGAAGAAATCGAAGCGAAGATTAAAGAAATATCAAAACTAATGACACGGCTTGATTAATGTAGAAAGGTAAAACGATAATGAATAATAACCATAGTGAATTACGGAAGTCCTTACGAAATGAAACGATGTATCAAGTGTTTGTTCGTAATTACTCGAAAGCGGGCACGCTCAATGCATTAAAAGCTGATTTGCCGCGAATTAAAGATTTAGGCGTAAGTATTTTATATTTACTCCCAATTCATCCAATTGGGAAAGTCGCTCGTAAAGGCAAAGTTGGCTCACCTTATTCAATTAAAGATTATCGCGCAATTGATAAAGCGCAAGGAACGATGGAAGAATTTCAAACATTAATCAATGAAGCGCATAACTTAGATCTTAAAGTCTTTATGGATATTGTTTTTAACCATACTTCCCGCGACTCCAAAATGCTTAAAATGCATCCAGATTGGTTTTTTTACCGAAATGGCAAACTCGCAAACCGCGTTGGTGATTGGAGTGATATTGGTGATTTAGATTTTACTAATATGAAGATGCGAAAATATTTAATCGATACACTTATTAAATATGTCAACATGGGTGTTGATGGGTTCCGCTGCGACGTTGCGCCCCTTGTGCCTTTAGACTTTTGGTTAGACGCTGTTCAAGCCGTTAATAAGATTAATCCTAGTGTTATTTGGTATAGCGAATCAATTGAAATGAGTTTCTTAAAATATATGCGGGGGGAAGGTCATCATGCACATGCTGATGCGGAAATGTATCAAGCATTTGATATTTTATATAACTATGATGCCTTTCCGTTATATACGGGTTACTTTGAAGGAAAAAACACGCTTGAACAATATTTACATGGCGTTAACTTAATGGAAGTAATTTATCCTGAAGACTATTTAAAAACGCATTGTTTAGAAAATCATGACCAACAACGCGCTCATCACACAATTAAAAACGAATTAAGTTTACGAAACTTTACCGCGTGGAGTTTCTTTGTTCCTGGTGTTAGTTTCCTTTACGCCGGACAAGAAGTTAAAGCAACAAAACGCCCGGATTTATTTGAAAAAGATCCAATTGATTTAACAATTACTGATCAAGCCTTTTATAACTTGATTAAAAAACTAATTGCGATTAAAAAAGATAAAGTATTTAAAGAAAAAACATACTTTAATGCGAGTAAAGCGCAAGAAGGTGATGTCATCATCGCGGAACTTCGTAGTTTAGACGAAACATATTTAGGCATCTTTAATTTAAGTGAAGGAGTAATATCGATATCGCTACCGTATGACGTAAATGAACTTCACGATTCAATTAGTGATCAAACACTAATAGTTAATAATGGAAGCATTGAAGTTAAAGAACCAATCATTGCGAAAATTAGATAGATATTAGAAAAAGAGCGTAAAATAATATATACTTTTGCCAGTGAGGTAATTTATGGCGAATC
Source organism: Caryophanales bacterium UBA5455 (assembly GCA_002427365.1). GTDB lineage: Bacteria > Bacillota_I > Bacilli_A > RFN20 > CAG-826 > UBA5455. The sequence goes on along the minus strand of DIQT01000005.1, from coordinate 3,719 downwards.
AAGGTGTTAAAAATATTGCAACGAACCGAACTGCGCATTTTAATTATTTCTTAAGCGACTTTAAAGAAGCGGGACTTGTTTTAAGTGGAACCGAAATTAAGTCACTCCGCCGGAATGGGGCGGACTTAAGCGATGCGTATGTTATTTTTCGTAATGGAGAAGCGTATTTAATTAACTTATATATCGCCCCATATGATAAAGGTAATATTTATAATCATGAACCGAGGCAAGAGCGGAAACTTCTCCTTCATAAACGCGAAATTCGCCGCCTTGAAATGGAAGTCGCCAAAGAGGGGATAACAATTGTCCCCACAAAAATGTATTTTAAAAATGGAATTGCGAAAGTTGAAATCGCTATTGGTAAAGGGAAGAAACGGTTTGATAAACGCGAAAGCATTAAAGAACGTGATCAAACGCGCGAAATCGCTCGTAGCGTTAAAGGTGGCAAATATGATGAATAGTCGTTTAAAAGAATTACTAACAAAGCGAAACTTTCCCCGTTTTGAACGAACTGATTATGATGCATTCTTACAAGCACATAATTTTTCTTTTACGCTACCCGCGATTCATATTACCGGCACAAATGGTAAAGGCACAACCGCGCATGTGGTGAGCGAAGTGTTAGGGTTAGCGGGCTATAAAGTTGGCTTATATACATCCCCTTACTTAATTAGTGTTAATGAAATGATTAAGCTTAATGGCGTAGATATATCAGATGAACAACTTGAAAGAGTTGCCGCGCCTTATTTAGATGAACTTGAAGCTAGTAACTTATCAAGTTTTGAAATTATGACCTTTTTAGCGTTTAATTTTTTTACTTTCGAAGAAGTAGAAATTGCCATTATTGAAGTTGGTATGGGGGGAAGAACAGATGCCACAAATGTCTTTACCCCGATTTTAAGTGTTATTACAAATGTTAGTTTAGAACATACGAAATATTTTGGTAAAACAATCCAAGATGTCGCTTATGAAAAAGCGGGCATTATTAAAAAAGGTGTCCCCGTTATTTTAGGCGAAGATGTTGGGGAAAACCGATATTTATTTGAACAATTTGCAAGTGAAGTTGGCGCAGAAATTTCGGATGCGGTTAAAGTTAGTAATGTTAATTATATTGCTGATGGTTTAACGTTTAGGACTCCCTTCTTTTCAAAACTCTTTTTACCAATCCCTAGTGTCGCGATGGCGAAAAACTTTGCGACCGCGTTAAGCGTTTTAGAACATCTTGAATTTTTCTATCATTATGAAGAAGAGGCAATTATTGAAACAGCTTTTAATTTAAAATTGCCTGCTCGATATACCCGGATTGATACGCCTAAAAGAATAATTATTGATGGCGCGCATAACTTAGCGGCGATGAGACAACTTGTTGATACATTAAAGCACGAACTATATCGAAATCTAACAATTATTTTTGCGTGTTTTAAAGATAAAGATTACGCTGCAGAACTTGAACTATTAAAAACAATAAGTGACGATATTACGTTAACAACGTTTTATCATCCACGCGCCGCTAAATGGAAAGATTTTATTTCACTAGGTTTACCTTATGAACCAGATTACGAAGAATTAATTGATGAAAAGTATTTAGCCTTAGAAGATGATGGAATTTTATTAATTACGGGATCACTTGCCTTCGCTGGTCTTGTTGAACATAAATTAACAAAGGCATAGGACAAAAGATGAACACGACAAGAAGACATATTGAACGAATTTCAATCGCTAGCTTATTAATAGCGTTTACGATTATTTTTACGCGCTTTGTCGGGGTGGATTTTGGGTTTTCGCGAATTTCACTAGGCGCCGTACCTGTGATGATGGCTTCTATAATTCTTGGCCCAATATATGGGGCGGTCGTTGGGGTTGGCGCGGATATTATTGGGAATGGATTTCGTTATGGGTTTGGCTCAACCCTACCTTGGCCGATTATTTCCGCTTTAATTAATGGCGTTTTGCCGTGGTTACTATTTAAAGCGATGCGTAAATTAAAATCAAATGAACAAAAGGTTCCTTTTATTATTTATTTCTTTGTGTTAATTTGGTTACTCATTTCGTTAATTATTTGGATTAATCCATCAATCGCGATTCCGTTAGGTAAAGATAGTGAAGGTAATGCTTTACCGCACGTTATCACATTTAATGTAACGTGGAAAATTGTCTTCCCCCTTGGGTTAGGCTTATTGTTAGTAATGTTTTATTTTGTGACCCACTTTATTAATAAATATTTTAAAACGCAAGTATTTCAAAATAAGGATTGTCCGACGCCTTATGAAGTAGCGTTATTTGTTTTTATTACATCATTTATCGTCCAAGTTATTTGGGGGCCAATTTGGAAAGGGTTCCTTTTCGCGGGCTTTTCCCCTTATGGCTATTTACCAATTTTAGCGTTAGAATCATTAATCTTTTTAATTATTTTCCCGTTTAAAACATTTTTTGTGAGTTTCTTACTTTCATTATATTATCGCTATATCGATAAAACGAATTTAGAAACAAAAACCGAACCAAACATAAACGCATAGTTGTCTCTTTAAATATTACAAGTTATCGTTTAAACTTAAAGTACACGGAGGACATTTTATATGCTTGCGCAACCTTTTAAGCTTACGCCACTCGTGGGCGTGCCAATTCACGGTTTGTTTTTTTCCGCCGATCAACCAATCGCTAATGTCGTTATTACAACGGGAATGGAAGAATATTCCGCCCGCTATAATGATTTTGCGACATATTTAGTTTCTTTAGGTTATAACGTAACCGTCTTAGATCATTATGGTCAAGGCTTAACTGCGAGTAAAAACAACTTACCATATGGTATTGTACCGCGTGATTGGTTTAATAAATTTATTAGTAATCTTAATGAAGTTATTGTTGCAAAAAGAAGAGAAGGGTTACCGGTTTATTTATTAGGCTTTTCCATGGGTTCATTTGTAACCCAACGCTATGTCCAACTTCATAGTGACACAATTGATAAAGCGGTCATTATGGGGTCAAACGGTCCCGACTTTGCTTTTAAAGCCGGCAACATCTTAGCAAAACTTACCGTTAATAAACATAACTGGGATAAAAAAGCGAAACTCTTTAATGCCATGGCGTTTGGTACGTATGCAAAAAGCGTTAAGCACCCCAAAACAAAAGTTGATTCGACTTTAAGCGAAGAAGAAAAACGTTTTAACGAACGCGTTAAAGAACTCGCCTGGCTTTCGTATGACGAAGAAAATGTTAAAACATATGTTCGCGCTGAAGCGTGTGGCTATGGTTCGACCAAAGGGTTTTATTATGAATTTATGGGGACACTTCATAAACTCCATAGTAAAAAAGCGATGGATAATGTTCGTAAAGACTTCCCCATCTTATTAATCGCGGGAGTGGATGATCCGGTTGGTCATATGGGTAAGGGCGTTAAAAAGCTTACCGCTTATTATGAAAAACATGGTTTAAATAATGTAACCGAAGTTATTATTCCTAAGATGCGACATGAAATCTTAAATGAAGCAGATAAACAACTTGTCTATGAAGATATTGCAAGCTTTTTAGCAACAGGTAAAGTAAAAAACTATCCAAGTAATAAATAAAAGGTGGTGGAACGATGAAACAAATTAAATGGTGGCATGATGCAGTCTTTTATCAAATTTGGCCGCGGTCTTTTTGTGATTCTAATGGTGATGGGATTGGTGATATCCAAGGAATTATTTCTAAACTGGATTACTTAAAAGATTTAGGAATTA
>DIQT01000009.1 GCA_002427365.1 Caryophanales bacterium UBA5455 | reverse complement strand
CTAAGAAAGGGGAGTAGTATACTTCATCAATCCGGTCATCTCTCATTCCTTATTGATTATTTACAAAAGCTGCATGATTCATCCTTAAAACATAGCCGACTCATGATCATCGTTTAGTATAAAAATTCCTGATTGATTATGATATGATAGAAGTTGTGATAGAACATAGATGTCATAAGGGATAGCATCGATAAGATCACTAACCCAACTGATAATTCATTTAATGAAAAATGCTCACGAATACGACAAGTATTTATAAAAGTTATTGCCGAAGACATTGCAAAAAACTACTATATAACAGGAAATCGAGGCAAGCCAAAAAGAGTGAAGCTGGATTGGGAATTAGTGGTGTATAATTAAATGTTTAAAAAATCGTTAAACAAAAAATGAGGCTCATTCTAATTTGGGGACAATAACGGATATAGCAAATAAAACCTGACACAGTTTAATTTACACTACCATACTAAATTTTTAGTTCTATGATTCAAAGTGTATTTTTATTATTTTACATGAGGCATTACATTTTGCGGCTTTTTAAAGGAGCGTACTAATATTCACATCCGATCAATTAAGCCATTAACCCGTTCTTTTACATAACCATTGTTATGCACAGCACGTTACCTTTTCAGACGTTCTATTTCGATTAAAATTTGTTCAATGACTTCAGTATTATAGATTCTCTTTTTACCACTTACTTTTGTTGAATAAACAAAGAATACTTTCCCCCCAAATTTTTCTTCAAATTTTTGGTGATTTATTTCGTGCATTTCAATCCATTGGTATTGGTTTAAAGCTTGACCTGACTCAATTGGTTTAATCTGAATACCAATGTATTTTTCGCCAACTTGAATGAAAAAATCAACACTAAACGCTCTGTCCCAATTGTCAGGTGCTGGTTCAATTTTAACTCCAATTGCACCCTCTAATTGTCCATAAATAGTTTCAATTTCTGTTATATATCCATCATAAGTTCTACGAAGCACCAAATTATAAGCGTAGTCTATGCATTCTTCTTCTGTGATGGAAGCTAATTCGCTTTGAACAACCTCTGATAATTTAATGTATAGTGTTTGTCCCAAAGAAATTATATATTCACGAGTAATATTTATTCCATTTTTCTTCTTTTGTTTACCTTTTGTGAAATAATAATCTTCCCATTCTTTGAAATCATTAGGAGCGCAATCTCGGATTAATTCGGATAATGCACCTACACTATAGGCTTTGTTCAGTCCCCAACGATTTAAAGCATAATTTAGAAGGGTTTCGTGTTTAAACTTAAATCCTTCTCCTTCTGTTTTTGTAAAGTAATCCTTAGCCATTGATAAATTTATTAAATTTAGTTTTATATTTAAAGTCTATGGAATTATCTACCAAGGCTAAATTTTCTTTTAATAAATGAGCATTTATGAATGTCTTATTTTCAAGATAAAGGTAAGCCATTAAATTATTTTCATTGTCGTGTTTGATTTCATCATATTTTAGAAATACTTTTTTTCCACGAACTTTATTGATTAAAAATTCGGTTGCTTTTCCATTGACAGTCGGATTTTGTTTAATTCCAATCAGGCGAATAGTCAAATTATTACTTAAACGTATAAGCTCTGGGCTAATGATTTCTTTTACTGAGAAAAATTCTTCTCGTTTCCCTGTACTGTTCGCATCAATTTTAGAACCGTATTGAATTTTCTTAACGTCAATTTTCTTATCTAATTTATGTATGTCGACAAATTGATAAGGCAATTTCTTTATTCGTTTTTCAAAATCTGTTTTAATTTCGGATTGTTTAATAATTTCTGTTTCAACTTTTGTGAAAGCATCATCATTTCCTATTTTTTCTTTTATAATCGGAATAAAATCAGGGTTAATTTCATAACCAACTGAATTTCTGTTTAGATTTCTCGCAGCTAGAGCTGTTGTTCCGCTTCCCATAAAAGGGTCCAAGACAGTTTCGCCCGGAAATGAAAACATTTTTATTAAACGATGTGGCAACTCTTCTGGAAACATTGCTAAGTGTTTGTCTTGTTTTGCCCCCGAAAAATACCAATGTCCATTGAAGTAGGTTTTCCATTCTTCATTTGTCATTGCAGCATTATCTTTTTGCTCTTTAGTTGGTTTAGGAGCATTTCCTTGTTTTTTGAATAATAAAATATATTCAAAATCCAATTTCACAATTCCATTTCTGGGATTAGGATAGCTCCCCATAATACTTGCCCCACCAGAAGTGTTCATTGTGGTTGTTTTTTGCCAAATAATTTGCCCCATAAAATCGAATCCAATCATTTCACAAAACTTAATAATTTCAGCGTGAATAGGAATAACTTTATAACGACCATAATAAGTTGAGCGAGCAAATTGGTCTCCGATATTGATGCAAAGACGACACCCTTTGTGTAAAACTCGGAAACATTCTTGCCAAGTTAAATTTAAATGATTGATATAAGTTTCATAATCATCGTGAAATCCAATTTGGTTTTCTGTTCCGTAATCTTTTAGTTGCCAATAAGGCGGTGAAGTTGCAATTAAGTGAACACTCTCATCTTTGAGTTCGTTCATTTGTCTGCTGTCTCCGTTAATAATAGTGTGTTTTGTTTTATTTAACATCCCTCTTTCCATTAATTCAATTCATAACTACAAATATACAAAATTACTTTGGGTTATCTTTAGACCGTACTGTCAAATCGCATTATGTAAAACGTTTACATGATGTTAATGGCTGTCCGTTTTTTCTATTTAACTAATTATCATCTGTCAATTTAAGTAAGTCAGTAGAATCTCCGAACCAATTATTACTTTTTAAATATATAGCAATTAAATCACAACGACCAATTTGCTATCCCTATAATATGAACATAGTGATTACGATGATACCCACCCACTGGCTAAACTGTCAATTTTACAAAGTTATCTTTTTTTATTAAGCTATCTCCTTTTAACTCTATTCTATGGAAATTATGGATCATTATATCCATAATTTCATTTACAATAGTTTCGTCAGAGAACAGATCAAACCAGTTTGTTTTAGCCATCTGACTGAATATTATAGTTGCTTTACGAGCATACCTATCTTCGATTATTTCAATTAAATTCAGTTGTCCCTGACTATCAAATGAGCTAATACCAAAATCATCAAAGATGAGTAAATTAGTCTTGGCCAGTTTCGTGATCAATATATGTTACCAATTCACCTGCAAAATCAACCAACAACTTCTCATAGGGGCTGTAATGTATTGTACTTCCAAGCTTACGTGCATTAATAGCCAGTTGTAAATGGAAGCAAAACTGAGAGTAGTTATATCCCACGAGGTGGTTTTAACGGTATTCCTGCCATATAATATAGCGGGTCACGTGTCTTTTCATAAATTCTTTCTAGAAGGAATCGCCTCTTTTAAATCATCAAACCGCTTCTGTTTGTAGGCCGAATTACCGCAAACAGAATACCCCCAGTTCGGTATTTTCAAGGGATACATTGGGAAATATTTAACTACTAATTCTCTTTCAGAACTAATGAGAAACAGAGTCACAGCTCTATAATATACTTTCTTCCTTATCAAATTATGGCAAAAATAATATGCCTTCTTTAATAGATAGTGAACGAAATGAACGAAATGAACGATTTTCTCATAACTTTATATTTATATTCTTTATTATATAGTGTATAAAGTGTATGAAGTGTACGTGTATATATATATCTTTATATTTATAGACCTTACTATATAGTGTATAAAGTGAATGAAATGAACGTGTTTTTCATAAATACTTTTTATTCTCTTTATTGAATCCGCAAATTATATAATAGTACCCAATCTTACTAAATTATCCCTTTTTAAAACTATCAATGTTTAAAGTCTTTGATTAGTGTTACATGTCTGGGGTATGTTTATATATTCGTACACATTTTACCATTGCCA
>DIQT01000020.1:4871-15967 GCA_002427365.1 Caryophanales bacterium UBA5455 | reverse complement strand
TACGAGAGGACCGGAATGGACAGAGCAATGGTCCACCAGTTGTCACGCCAGTGGCACAGCTGGGTAGCTACCTCTGGACTGGATAAACGCTGAAAGCATCTAAGCGTGAAGCCAACCTTAAGATGAGACTTCCCATTCGCAAGAAGTAAGACCCCCGGAAAGCGACCGGGTTGATAGGCCAGAAATGTAAGTGCAGCGATGCATTCAGTTGACTGGTACTAATAGGTCGAGGACTTAATAATCGTATGATTTATAAGTTGTACAAGAGATAAAATTTGGGTTTGATACTTTAACAATATAGAACGAGCATGCATAAACTTAATATCCAGTTTTCAAAGGGCAATGATCCTTTAAAAAAATAGTCTGGTGATACTAGCGCTGTGGACACACCTGTTCCCATCCCGAACACAGAAGTTAAGCACAGTAGCGGCGACAATATCATGGGGTTGCTCATGAGAAGATAGCTCATTGCCGGGCTTTTTTTTATGGGAAAAAGGCGAATTTGTTCTAATTACCGCTCTTTAATCCATTTTTATATTTTGTTATAATGAAAGTGCTATGAAAGTTATCAAATCCCATTGCCACTTTTGGCGATATGCCGTTATCTTCCTTGCAATTAATCTTTTCTTTTTTCTTATTGCGGGAATAATTTCTTTAAGTAATAAAAACACTAACGTCTGGGGCGATGTTGTTTTATGGATAATTTATGGCGCGATTTGGTTTTTAGCGTTTATTTATTTATTATTGAGGTATCTTCTTTTACCAAAAGTAATGCTTGAAATTAATGATAAAGGTGTAATTATTTATGGGGTGTTTCGGCGGAAAACCGAAATTGGCTATGGGCAAATTAAAAATGCCGGGCTATATCCAAGTTTATGGCCCCTTCGCCTAAAAGGGGAACAGCTTGTTATTACGACCAAAAACAAAGGAAACTTTGTCGTTAATTTTATGGATGATCCTAAAGCCGTTTTTACTTACTATAAGGAAAAATTTGACACATATTTATTAAACTTCAGCGACCAATATTTTCTAGATTAGGTCGCGTTTTTCTTTGTTTTGCGCAATGCGTTTTGCTTCACTTAACACTTATACTTAAAAAAGTTTGTTTTAAGTTAAATCTTAACTTATTGTATTTGAAAAGTCGGCGATTTATATGTATAATACACTAGTATCTATGCGATACGAAAGGAGCCCTTATGGTTATTAATCAAGACACTCCTAATGGAAAGATTAATATTACTGGCGAAGCAATAGCGACCGTTACAGCCGAAACTGCCCTGGGCTGCTATGGCGTTGTCGGTTTAACAAAAAAAGATAGCACACACGAGATTGATATTCTTGAAGCGAACGAATACCCGAAAGGTGTTTTTGTTCGTAATACAAAAAATGGTTATGAAGTTGATTTATATATTGTCGTTGCATACGGTGTAAAAATTACCGAAATTGCCGACGAATTACAAAAACGCGTTAAATATGTTCTTGAAAAAACATTTGATATTCGTTTTAACATGATTAATGTGTACATTCATGGCGTGAAACAAATGTAATCGGAGGAATAAATAATGAAAGATTTTAATGGCAGCATCTTGAAACAGATGATTATTTCTGCCACGAACCACTTATATAATAACTACCCGGAAATTGACGCGCTCAACGTCTTCCCTGTCCCTGATGGGGATACCGGGATGAACATGAATTTAACGTTATCAAGCGGCGCAAAAGAAATTGCCAACCGGAATGATACGAACGCATATGAAATCGCCAAAGCATTCTCGAAAGGCTTGCTCATGGGCGCAAGAGGCAACTCGGGCGTCATTACAAGCCAAATTTTTCGTGGCTTTGCGAAATCTTTAGAAGGCAAAGAAGTCGTCCGTCCGCGCGACTTCGCTGACGCCTGGATGAATGGTAAAGAAGTTGCTTATAAAGCGGTCATGCGGCCGGTTGAAGGAACAATGTTAACCGTTATTCGCGAAGCTTCCCAAGCGTTAAGTGATAATGTTAAAAATGATTGGACGATGGAAAGATGTATGTCCTTTTTAATTAAAGAAGCGAAAGCTTCCTTAGAAAGAACACCGGACTTACTCCCAGTTTTAAAAGAATCAGGCGTTGTTGATAGTGGTGGCGCGGGCATCGTCGTTATTTTAGAAGGTATGGAAAGCGGGATGAAAGGCAAAGTCATCCAAAAATCCCAAGCAACCGCCTTAAGTAAAGAAGCAGATAAATCAGCGTTATTAACCGATCTTACCGAAGAAAAACTAGAATATGGTTATTGTACCGAATTTATTCTTGGTTTAGGACCAGCGGATCAAAAACGGAACTTTAATGAAGAACGATTTAGTAATGTCCTTCAATCACATGGTGATTCAATTGTCTTAGTCGCTGATGAAACGGAAGGAATTGTTAAAGTCCATATTCATACGATGAATCCAGGTAATATTCTTAATTACGCCCAACAATTCGGTGAATTTAAAACAATTAAGATTGATAATATGACCGAACAACATTCAGCAATTGAAGAAGAACATCGTCCGTTTAGTAATGACGGCAATGGTCATATTGTTAAAAAAGAATTAAAAGAATATGCGATTATCGCGGTCGCAAGTGGTAATGGTGTCGAAGAACTATTTAAACGGTTCAATGTTGATTATATCGTTTCGGGTGGTCAAACAATGAATCCGTCCACCGAAGACTTTATTGACGCAATTGATAAAGTTCACGCTAAACATATTTTCATCTTACCAAATAACTCCAATATTATTATGGCAGCGTCTCAAGCTTGTGAAGTGCTAGAAGATAACGATGAAGTGAATGCGCAAGTAATTCCATCCAAAACAATTCCTCAAGGCTTAATCGCTGCGATGAACTTTAATATCGCCTTTGATCCCGAAACAAACTTTGTTGAAATGTCTGAAGCGATGAAAACGGTTAAAACTGGCCAAGTTACCTATGCGATTAAAGATACAACAGTCGATGGCGTTGAAGTTAAAAAAGACCAATTTATGGGGCTTAACGGCAAGAAAATTGTTATTGTCAATGATGACAAAGTAAAAGCCGCGATTGATTTAATCGAATTAATGATTGATGACTTAACAAGCATCGTAACCATCTTAGTTGGTGAAGATGTTAATGATAACGAAGTCATGCAAATTGAAGACGCGCTCATTGAAAAATATGATGAAGTTGAATTCGATATCATCGAAGGTAATCAACCCGTTTATTCCTTTGTCATTGGTGTTGAATAAACTTTATTTAGCAAATTCGCCCTTAATAGCACTCGATCGAGTGCTTTTTTTCTAAACATTAAGTAAATATCAGATAATTTTGAAATAAAGTCATATTTTAAGATTGGAGCATTGAGGAACGAACGTAAACTCTTTATAATTAAATTATGGAAAAATTAACCGCAAGTAATAGAATTAGTAACGCCTTAACGAAGATGGAAATTTATAGTTTTCATGATGTTCTTTATCATTTGCCAAGAACATATGATAACTTTGCACCAACGAAATTAACAGGGCTAAACGATAAGGACCGCGTTGTTTTTCTCGGGCGGCTTACTGGAGCGGTTAGTTACACGAAAAAAGGTCGCTTAAGTATTGTTCGCTGGCAAATGGAAACGAAAGACGGAACCTTCTTTCGGCTAGTTGCTTTTAATCGCCCGTACTTATTAAAATTTATTAATAGCCAAAATTTATACACCGTTGTTGGTAAATATGATGCGTTAAGACGAGAAATTAACCTTCAAACAATTGTTAAAGGGGAAATGGACGCAAGTGAATACTCACGCCCAATTTATTCGTTACCAACGGACCTTGCGAATCACGAATTTGTTCGGTTAGTTAATAAGGCATTTACTAATATGCACGGGACATTAGATAACTTCCTCCCTGCTAATTTAATTAAGAAGTACCGCTTTATTGATGAAGAAACGGCATTAAAACAAATTCACTTTCCAAAAGATGAAAATGAAATTTATCAAGGACTGCGCGTTTTAAAATATCAAGAAAGCCTAATTTATGCCTTACAAACGTTGTTAATTCGTGAAGAAAATAAGGCGTTACCTAAAGGTAGTAAAAGCCCAATTGAATTAAAGAATGTTAACGATTTTATTAAATCGCTTCCTTATAAACTTACGCGTTCACAAGTAAATGCAATTAGAGAAATCATTCTTGATATGAATGAAAAGGAACTTATGTACCGCCTTCTACAAGGCGATGTTGGTAGTGGTAAAACGGTTGTGGCCGCAAGCAGTTTATACGCAAACTATTTACGTGGTGATCAAGGAGCCTTTTTAGCACCGACGGATGCACTCGCGCGGCAACATTATAAAACGCTTACAAACCTTTTTAAATCATTCCCATTAAAGATTGAATTACTTGTTGGTAGTTTATTAGAAAAAGAGAAAAAAGAAATAAAAGAACGGCTAATTGCCGGCAAAATTGATATTTTAGTTGGCACACACGCTTTATTTAGCGCGGATGTCTTTTATCAATCGTTAGGGTTAGTTATTATCGATGAACAACATCGTTTTGGCGTAAATCAACGGGCGGCGTTAGCCGCAAAAGGTGATCGAAGTGATTTATTATTAATTTCAGCGACCCCAATTCCTCGCACCCTTGCGTTATCAATTTATGGTGACTTAGATGTTACAACACTTGACCAATTTCCAAATAAAGAGCGGCAAATCACAACTAAAATTGTTGAATCAAGTGATAAAGAACTTAAGGAAGTAGTTGAAGAGGCTTTAAATAAGGAGGAACAAATCTTTATTATTGCCCCACGGATTGAAGATGTTGAAAATAAAAACTTAGCGGCGGAAACTTTATATAAAACGTATAATAAGGCGTATCCTAACCGCGTCTCCTTATTACACGGTAAATTAAAACAAGAAGAAAAAGAGACGGCTTTTGATGCCTTTAAAGCGGGTTTAACGCCAATTCTTGTGGCAACAAGTGTTATTGAAGTTGGAATAGATGTACCTAGCGCTAGTTTAATGATCATTTACGCTCCAACCCACTTTGGTTTAGCCTCCTTACATCAATTACGGGGCCGAATTGGCCGCTTAGGTCAACCATCATTATGCTTACTCGTTGGTGATGATTTAGATGATATATCATTAGAAAAACTTAATGTTTTAGTTAAATCAAATGATGGCTTTTATATCGCAGAAAAAGATTTAGAACTCCGGGGACCTGGTGAAATCGCAAGTGTTAACCAATCAGGGTTACCAAGCTTCCGTTATGTTAATTTAATTAGTGATTTTGAAATGTTTAAATACGCAAAAGCGGATGCGGAAGCCATTCTTAAGAATAGTGATAAGAAAGATAACGAAGTAATTATTGAACACGCTAAATATTTACTCCAAACAAAAGGCTTTTTAAACGCTTAATGTTCAAGGCCAAAATTGGCTTAATAATATCGTAGAAGGCGATATTATGGTAAAATAATAATATTGTGAGGTTTTAACTTATGAAAATTGTAATTGATATGATGGGTTCTGATAATGGCTTAGCGGCAACTGTTCCGGCGGTCTTAGAATTTCGGGCAAATCATCCAAACGTTGAGTTATTTTGCGTCGGAAAAATTGATGAAATGTTAGATTTAGAAGGTCACGCTCATTTAATCGAAGCCCCAGAAATTGTCCCACAAGATGCGGGTGTTTTAGAAGTTTTACGGTTAAAAAACTCAAGTATGTTAGTCGCAATTAATACCTTACTAGCAGAAAAAGCTGATGCAATTGTTAGTGCGGGTTCTACGGGCGGCTTTTTATCAGCGACCACATTAAAAATAAAATTAATTCCTGGTGTCGAACGGGCAGCAATTATGGCTCCGTTCCCAACGGTTATTCCGGGGAAAAAAGTTGCGGTGCTTGATATCGGCGCGAGCAATGAAAATACGGCCGATCAATTAATTCAATTTGCGAAGATGGGGCAAATTTATGCCGAAAAAGTTTTTGGTGTTAACGAACCACAAGTTTATTTACTATCAAATGGCGCGGAAGAAAATAAAGGTACACCGGAAATTGTTGAAGCAAACAAACGGTTACGGGAAATGGAATTTCCGGGCTTTAAAGGAAATATTGAAGCCCGCGAAGCATTAAATGGTGAAGTTGATGTTTTAGTTAGCGGAGGTTTTGCAGGGAATGTCTTCTTAAAATCGAGTGAAGGTATTGCAAAGATGATGGGTAGCGGTTTAAAAAAGGTATTTACAAAAAGTTTAAAAACAAAAATTGGCTATTTATTTGTTCGTAAAGGTTTAAAAGGAATGATGGCGGATTTTGATTATAAAGCAACGGGCGGTGCGATGTTATTAGGTATTAATAGTGTTGCGGTTAAAGCTCATGGTAATAGTGACGTTAAAACATTTGTTGGCGCACTTGAAGTAGCCTACAAAATGGCTGAACAAGATGTTGTCGCCAAAATTAAGGAAGGTTTTGCTAATGAAGCCCATTCGTAATTTATTAGAAAAACTAAATCTTACACCAAATAATCTTGCTTACTATGAAACAGCAGTTACGCATCCTTCGGTCCATGGCGATGAAGTCGCCCCATCGAAAGATTATGAACGGCTAGAATTCATGGGTGATGCGGTTATTAGTTTTGTTGTAGCCGAATTAGCGTACCTTCTTCGTCCAGATTTAGATCAAGGTAAAATGACCAAGATGCGCGCCCACCTCGTTCAATCAAAAGCATTAAGCGCGCATGCGCTAAAACTTGATTTAGGTTCCTACATTCGCGTAGGGGCATCAATTCGTGCAAATCAAAACCAATTTAGTATGCGGTTATATGAAGATGTTTTTGAAGCGTTTGTCGGCGCAATTTTTATTGATTTAGGCTATGACGTTGTTAAACAATTTTTAGTGGAAATTTTTAAAGATGAAGTAATCAACTTTAATATCGATATGCTTGCGGATTATAAAAGCGAACTACAAGAAGCAATCCAAGCGGAACGACGCGATAGTGTTTATTACGTTGTTGTTAATGAAAGCGGGCCCGCGCATGCACGCATCTTTAGTGTCGAATGCCGATATGGTAATCTTGTTTTAGGAACCGGCGTTGGTGAAACGAAAAAAGAAGCAGAACAAATGGCGGCTAAAGAAGCGCTCGCAAAGAAGGCGGTATAGATTATGGGGTTTTTTAATAAATTACGAAGTGTCTTTAGTGGCAAGTCGAATAAACAAAAAGAAAAATATGTTGCGGGGTTAGAAAAATCTCGGAAAAATTTTGGCGATAAACTTAAACAACTCGCTGCGCGTTATCGGAGTGTTAATGAAGAGTATTTTGATGAATTAACAGAAATTCTTATTGAAGCGGATATCGGGGTGGAATTTACGTTTGATGTCTTAGAAGAAACACGAAAAGAATCACAACTTAAAAATGTTACAAACCCCCACGATATTAATGAAATCCTTGTTGATAAATTATTTGTTTCATATGCCCAAACAGGGGCGTCAGTTGTAAATGAAGTCCAATTCGCCCCAAGTGGCCCAACGGTTTTATTAGTCGTTGGTGTTAATGGCTCAGGCAAAACAACTTCCATTGCGAAACTGGCCAAACGCTATATTGATTTAGGAAAATCTGTCATGCTCGTAGCCGCGGATACATTCCGGGCGGGGGCAACGGAACAATTAACAATTTGGGCGGACCGGTTAGGATGCGCAATTGTGACGGGCATAGAAAATGCCGATCCCGCAAGTGTTGCCTATGATGGTATGAAACAAGGCCTTGAACAAAACATTGATTTAATTATTGTTGATACAGCGGGTCGCTTACAAAACAAAGTTAATTTAATGAATGAATTAGCGAAAATTAATCGTGTCATAAGTCGCGAAATCCCGAATGCCCCCCATGAAACATTTTTAGTAATTGATGGAACCACGGGTCAAAACGGTGTTTTACAAGCAAAAGCCTTTAATGAATCAACAAAATTAACTGGTGTCGTTGTTACGAAAATGGATGGAACATCAAAAGGTGGAATTATTTTATCAATCCGCGATGAAATTGGGGTTCCCGTTCGCTTTATTGGCTTAGGGGAAAAGATGGATGATTTACAAGAATTCGATTTAGATCAATATTTATATGGTTTAACACTAGGAGAAAGTGAATAATGCTATTTAGTTTATTTTTTTCATTAATGATCGTTATGGGAATTCAATTTCTCGTTACATTTGTTTTACAATTATTTGGGGTTGATTATTATATTATTATGATTGCCGTTGATTTTGCGGTCGCGTTTTTCTTTACGTTTCGTAATTTTAAACAATTAGGCCGCCCCGCGACAAAAGATATATTTAAAAACCCCCTCTTTCACCGGAACTTAGTAATTACATTTGTAGTTTTACTAACATTTAGTTATTTATTTAACTTTGTCTTTTAAGGAGGAAATATGCAAAAATTAAATGAGTTTTTATATATTAACGAACTCCTTACGTTATATGGTCGTTTGTTAACTTCCCATCAACAAGAAATCATGCGTGATTATTATGAATTTAATTTATCATTTAGTGAAATTGCAGAAAATCGTCTAATTACGCGGGCAGCGGTTAGTGATGCAATTACAAAGGCAACGGAAAAATTATTAAACTATGAAGAAGCACTAAAATTATATGAAACAAAAGATACCTTATTAAAAGATCTTGAAAATTTAAAAGAAAAAATAACCGATAAAGAAATTGTTGAAGAAATTATTAGTTTAGAAAGGAAAATTAAAGATGGCATTTGAATCATTAACAGACCGCTTTCAAGGGATTCTTAAAAAATTACGTGGACAAACGCGGCTGACCGAAGCAAATATGGACGAGATGTTAAAAGAAGTCCAAAAAGCTTTACTCGAAGCAGACGTTAATTTTAAAGTTGTCCGCGATTTTACAAAAAATATTAAAGAAAAAGCCATTGGCCAAGAAGTTTTTAAAGAATTAAATCCAAGCCAAATGGTTGTTAAAATTGTTCATGAAGAACTTGTTGAACTTTTGGGAAGCGATGAAACCGAACTTAAATTTTTAAAAGGTCGGCCAACACATCTTATGCTCGTTGGGCTTCAAGGTACGGGGAAAACGACAACCGCCGGGAAACTTGCCAAACGGATGAAAGAAAAAGACCGGAAAAAAGTTTTATTAGTCGCCGCGGACGTTTATCGTCCGGCAGCGGTTGACCAACTTGAACAACTTGGTAAACAAATTGGCGTCGATGTTTTTTCTCTTGGCACAAAAGTTAATCCCGTCGAAATTGCGCGCCAAGCAAAAGAAAAAGCCCGGATTGAAAATTATGACGTCGTAATTATTGATACGGCTGGGCGGCTAGCAATTGATGCTCCATTAATGCAAGAATTAAATGACATTAAAGATATCGTTGAACCACAAGAAATCTTACTGCTTGTTGATGCGATGAGCGGACAAGATGCGGTTAATACCGCAAAAGAATTTAATAAAAATTTAGATTTAACAGGTATTGTAATGTCCAAACTTGATGGTGACGCCCGTGGTGGGGCCGCTTTAAGTATTCGGCATATTAGTAACGTTCCTATTAAGTTCGCTGGGGTTGGGGAAAAACTTGATGATATCGAACCATTTTATCCTGACCGAATGGCGGACCGGATTCTTGGCATGGGTGATATTTTAACACTTGTTGAAAAAGCCAAAGAAACCGTTGATGAAGATGCAATGAAGAAGTCCGTTAATAAAATGATGAGCGGACAATTTAGCCTCAATGATATGTTAGACCAATTAAAACAAGTGCAAAAGCTCGGTTCTTTAAAAGGAATTATGAAAATGATTCCGGGTCTACCAAAAATTAGTAACGAACAACTTGAACTTGCGGAAAAAGAAATGCGTCATTTTGAAATTATTATTAACTCGATGACACCTGAAGAACGCGAAAACCCCGCAATCTTAAAGAACTCACGGAAAGTGCGGATTGCGAAAGGGTCCGGAACCACAAACGCGGATATTAATCGGATGTTAAAAAAATATGACCAAATGAAAGAGCAAATGAAACAGCTCCAACAAATGCAAAAGTCGGGTCGGATGCCAAAAGGCTTCTAGAAAATAAAAATAGATAAGCATTTTCTTATCTATTTTTAATTACTTAAAACTTATAAATTAACTAACGATTGAATAAATAATCGTAAATAGACCAACGACAAATAAATAAATTGTGAAATATTTATAATGCGATAAATTAATTTTCTTAAAAATTACGAGAAGCATTACGAGTGTTACAGCAAAAGCAAAGCCAAAACCTAGGGTAAAGCCAATAATATCTAAGTTTCCTAATTCGGCAATTAGTCTAAAATCACCTAGTGATAGAAGGAAACTTCCCGCCGCCGCAGGCATAAATAAAACAAAGGCAAATTCTTTTGCTTTATTATCACTAAGGCCAGCGATTTTCGCACCACTCATCGTAATACCACTGCGAGAAATACCAGGAAGAATGCCAAACATTTGAAAAGCACCGGTAATCATCGTGTTTTTCCATGTGTATTTATCACTTGCCGATTTTTTCGTAAACAATGAAACAAATAACAAAATTAAACCAGTTAAAATAAAACCGATTCCAACAACTAATAAAGTGCCAAAGATTTTTGAAATTTGATCATCAAATAAAACACCGACAATTCCCACGGGGATTGAGGCAACAATCATATAAACCGTTAACATAAAGCCATCATAATATTCTTTTGTTGCGTCTTTATGTGCAGCTTTTCTTGCGTTTTTATAATCTAATTTTGTTTTAATAATTTCTTGATCAAGTTCCGTTATTTTTGTTGAACTGTTTGTTTCTTCTTTTGCTAACGCTAAATCAAATAAGCTTGCATCACGCAATTCTTTTAACTCTTTCCGCATCGTACGACCGGTAGGAGTATTAAAGATAACAAACCATGTTCCTTTTAACATTTTCCAAATTAATTTATGGAAGAAAATAATTAAAGCAAGTAAGGAAGCAAAGTGAGTGAAAATATTAAATACCATCATTTCTTTACTATCAGCGGCAAATTGGGTAAAAGAAGTTGTATTTAAAATAAGTATTTGGGTTAATGCTAAATGGCCGGAACTACTTATTGGAAGAATTTCCGCAATTCCTTGGACAATACCTAAAATA
>DIQT01000020.1:0-4718 GCA_002427365.1 Caryophanales bacterium UBA5455 | reverse complement strand
TCTTGGACAATACCTAAAATAATATAATATAAAATTACCATACAAGTTTATTCCTCATCAAAATCCTTTTTTGTAAATTTTTTTCCCTTCGCAATAGCGTCCGTTAACCACGAAGGTTCAACCCCGCTATCAATTTCATCAAGTAACTTTTGATCAGCTTTTGTTAAAGGATATTTTTCAAATAAATCGGGCCGATATTTTCTTGTATACGCAAGTGCTTGGCCTTTCCGATATTTTTCAATCGCCGCGTGGTTACCTGAATATAAAATTAATGGAACGGTATCATCATTAAAATCATATGGTTCGGTATATTGAGGATATTCTAATAAGCCAGTTTCAAAACTTTCTTCGATAGTTGATTCATCGGCAATTACGCCATCAAGTAAGCGGACAACGGCGTCAGTAATCGCAACTGCACCAATTTCGCCACCTGTTAAAACATAATCGCCAAGCGAAATACTTCCATCAACATAATTATTAACGCGTTCATCAACACCTTCATAATGCCCACAAACAAGTACTAAATGTTGTTCTTTACTTAACTGATGAGCTTTCACTTGATTAAAAGTTTCACCCCGTGGTGAAAGTAAATATGTAACCGAAGTCGGAGTTTTGTGTTCATCTAAAGCATCGACAATTGGTTGCGCCTTCATAACTAATCCAGGTCCCCCACCAACTGGTGGCGTATCAACGCGACCATATTTATCAATCGTAAAATCGCGAATATTAACAAGTTCAATTTCGACTAACCCTTTTGCGACCGCCCGTTTAATAATCGAGTTCGTAAAAAAAGGAGCAATCATTTCTGGAAATAACGTAAGAATAGTTATTTTCATAAAAGCCCCTCCACGTTTTGAAGAATAAGAACTTTGTTTTCATGATTAAACGAAACTATAAAATTATCGACAAATGGAACAGTAATTGTTTTTTTACTATTTGCTAACGCAATTCGTAAAGTAACATACGGGGCATATTGTTCAACACTTAGAACACTTCCAATTTGTTCATCATTAAAAAGAACAACAGATCCAATTAAATCATCATGATAAATAAATCCAGTTGGTAAATCGCTCGTCTTTTTTTCTGCATGAAGTTCTTTACCTTGCCATACTTCAATTTGTTCAATTGTTGAAAGTTCTTTAAAGCGAATAAGACCAACATTATCTTTATCAAAAGCAAAACTAGCAACAGTTACTGGTAAGTGTTCTTTCGTTACGTCATTATATAAATAAAGAAGATTACCAACTTTAAATCTTCGGGATGGAAAATCAGTTGTTAAATAAATCCGTGTTTCACCTTTAAGACCGCGCGGTTTCATAACTTGCGCTACTTTTAAAAATTGCATAATAAACCATCCTTCTATTAATCATCATAATAATTATATCAATTCTAATAATAAACTAAATATTTAATAAAAAAGCGACGAGTTATTCCTCGTCACTTTTGCTATCGAACGATTCGAATTTTAAATTGATCCGGCGTTGATCTTGTTTGCCCGCAATGGACATTACTTCACGTAATGCTTCGGCAACAACACCCTTCCGACCAATTAACCGAGCGGTATCATCATTGTTAGCAACAATTACAATTGTAATATTATCGCTACCATCATCCATTTCACGAATTAATAAGGCTTCTGGTTGATCTACGAGCGGTTCAATAATCGAACGAACAATTTGATCATAAATCATCGTTACTTGCCTTCTTTCTTTTGTGCATTAAATTTTTCCATAATACCAAGTTTGGAAAATAACGCGCGAACAGTGTCACTTGGAGTTGCACCGTTATGAAGCCATTTGAGTGCTAATTCTTCATCGATTGTAGCAATATTGTCTTTTTGGTTAGGGTTATAATAACCAATTTGTTCAATATAGCGACCATCACGTGGCATCCGACCATCTGCGGCAACAATCCGATATTGGGGATCGCCATGACGGCCAACGCGTCTTAATCTAATTTTTACTGCCATATATATCCATCTCCTTTTGTTAAAATTTCTTAATCATTATAGTGGGTATGATGATTGCTGTCAAGCGAATTTACTTAACAGCGCTAAAAAATATTTTGGAGTTAATTGCCAATATTTATCGTATAATATAGTTAACTTAACTAATAGGAGAAAAACTATGATTTACACAATCACTTTTAACCCTTCTTTAGACTATGCGATTGAGATTGATGAACTGCGCCCATATTATTTTCAACGGGCAAGTGGAACAAAAATTGCCCCAGGCGGAAAAGGGATTAATACGGCGATTGTTTTAAATCGTCTTGGCGTTGATGTCATTGCCATTGGGTTTCTTGGCGGACATACCGGCGCGGTTATTTTAAATGAGTTACAAAAAGAAGGTGTTATTACTCATTTCGTTCCCATTAATGAAATGAATCGGATTAATTTAAAGTTTTATCATGCGGAACGGAAGACGACAAGTGTAAATACTCCAGGCCCCTACATTTCTAAATCGGAACTCGATGATTTATATCGGCGGTTAGATGAAATTGAAGCAGGAAGTTATGTTGTCTTTAGTGGCGCATTAGCCCAAGGCATCCCCGAAAATACGTATGCGACATTAATGCGTTATCTTAGAAGTAAAAAAGTTAAGATTATCGTTGATGCCGAAGCACATTATTTAAAACCCGCGATGCAAGAACGTCCTTTCCTTATTAAACCTAATTTAACCGAGTTTGAAGATTACTTTGGCTTAAGTTCACGTCTAACAAAAAACTATAAAGAAAAAGATTTTGCACCATATTTACGTAGATTAATTGATGATGGGGCTGAAAACGTTGCGTTAACGCTTGGTGAAAAAGGCGCAATTTTAATGGATAAAAATTACAACCTTTATTTTGAACGCTCTCCATATGTTAATGTTGTTAGTTCGGTTGGTGCGGGTGACTCCTTTGTAGCTGGATTTTTAGCAAGTTATAGTAAAGATGAAGACTTAGCGGCCGCTTTAAAGTTTGGTGTTGTTTGTGGTGCGGCGGCGGCTTCCGTGCTCTTTCAAGCAACAAAAGAAGATGTAGAAAAACTTTTATAAAAAAGACAATAGTTTTGCCTATGTTTTATAAATTTGTCTTGTAGAATATTTTTTAATGTTTATAATTTTTTTAGAGGTAGAAAAATATGAGAAAAGTTTTAAATCGAATTTTCCATTTAGATGAGCGAAATGGAAAGTTCGGCATTGAAATCTTAGCGGGTTTTGTTACATTTATCGCGATGATTTATATTTTGCCCATTAATTCGGAAATTCTAAGTCATATGGGGATGTCACAAGAAGGCGTCTTTGCCGCAACCGCGATTGTTAGCGGTATTATTACGATCTTTATGGGATTATATGGTAATTATCCCATCGTATTAAGTGCAGGAATGGGTGTTAACGCCTTTCTTGCGTATACAATTTATAGAGCATATGGTAACTGGATTAGTGCTTTAATCGTCATGTTTATTGCGGGGTTAATCTTCTTATTAATTACGTTAACACCAATTAGAGAAAAGATAATTAAAGCAATTCCAAACGATATTAAATATATTTTATCCGCGGCTTTGGGTGGATTTATTGCCTTTGTCGGTTTAAAAAGCGCGGGTATTGTTGTTAGTGATAACGCAACACTTGTAACATTAGGAAACCTTGGTGATCCGCAAGTAATTTTAGCAATTGTTGGAATTTTACTTGTCTTTGTCTTATCAGTAGTTCCGAATGAAAAAGTAAAACAACTTGCAATCCCAATTGCAATGGGCGCGATGCTTGTTGTTGGAATCATTCTTAACTACAGTTTGTTTTATAAAAGTGATAAATACACTAGCATAGGATTACCGTACTATGATACAACCGCAATGTGGGGAATTAATGGGTTAGGTGATGTAATTGGCAAAATCTTTACAGGTGGAAAAATATACATTAATTATAATCCTTCTTTAACTGATCCCGTTTTAGGAAATTTAAATGAAGTTGCGGAAATCTCGGCGGGTCAAGCGTGGGTTGATGTTCTTAAAAACCCATCCACATACGCTTTTATTTTCTCATTAATTTTAGTTAACTTATTCGACACAACCGCAACATTAATGGCGGTTGGCCGGGAAGCTGGTATTGTCGACGCGGATGGAAACTTAAAAGATGGTAAACGGGCAATTATGGCGGATGCGGTTGGAGCAGCAATTTGTGCTCCATTTGGAACGTCCACAGTTACAAGTTTTGCGGAAAGCACCGTTGGCACAAGTATTGGCGCTAAAACGGGTTTAAGCGCGGTTACCGCGGGGCTTCTATTTATCTTAAGCGCTTTTATTTATCCTGTCTTTACTCCATTAAATTCTTCAACGATTACCTCTCTTGCCTTAGTCGCTGTCGGAGCGTCGATGTTTATGCATAACTTAAAAGAAATTAAATGGGATGATATTACGATTGGTGTTACTGCCTTTATTACATTTGTCTTAACGCTTCTAACATATTCAATTTCCGAAGGGTTAGGCTTTGGTATTATTATTTATATTTTGATGATGCTCGTCCAAAAAAGATTTAAAGAAATTGACCCATTAATGTACGGTATTGCTGGTTTCTATTTAGTGTATTTTGTTTTAAAAATTTTCATTTAGCAGTCGTTTCGTTTTATTTAGCGTGACGTAACTTGCTAACTCTTTCAAAGATAACGGATAAGCCCTCCTAATTTTCCATGTAGCGTTTTCCGTTATCTTTTTTTCGTTAGTTGAATAATTTAAAGTG
>DIQT01000006.1:107890-123635 GCA_002427365.1 Caryophanales bacterium UBA5455 | reverse complement strand
ATTGAAAGCATAGGTTTGATACAAAAGTGTCAAGCCTTTTTTATTTGGAATAAAAGGCGAAAATCCCTATATTCCATCTACCACCAATTAATAGCAAGCATAGAAATGCAAGTTTATAATGAATATTTAGACACTTTTTGCTAAAACATAACTACAATTTAACGATTGTTCAACAATCTAACGATTAGTATTTTATTTAATATAAATATGCATAGGGCAAGTCATTTAATTAAAAATAAGCGGTAAAAAATATGTAGAAAACAATTATATAATAGGAA
Source organism: Caryophanales bacterium UBA5455 (assembly GCA_002427365.1). Classification (GTDB taxonomy): domain Bacteria; phylum Bacillota_I; class Bacilli_A; order RFN20; family CAG-826; genus UBA5455. The sequence goes on along the minus strand of DIQT01000006.1, from coordinate 123,357 downwards.
CCTATAAACTTCCGGTTGAAACATTCACAAACTTTCGGTTGAAACATTAACAAACTTTCGGTTGCCTATTTCCTTTATGCATAAATAGTGGTATTATATTGGTGTAGGTGGTGACGATATGAAAAAATATATTCCAAGACTTATAGACAAAGTATTAGATGAAGAATTAAATGCCTTTGGTGCTGTTTTAATAACTGGACCAAAGTGGTGTGGTAAAACAACAACTGCAAAACAACAAGCTAAAAGTATGATTAATTTTCAAGATCAAGACAATAAAGATAGCTATTTACAAACTGCGATGTTAAGACCATCAGCTTTATTAGTTGGTGATAATCCTAGACTTATAGATGAATGGCAGACTATTCCCCAAATATGGGATGCGGTTAGACAAGAAGTTGATAATAGAGGAGTAGAAAGACTATTTATATTAACTGGTTCTTCACATGTTGATTCTAGCAAGATAATGCATTCAGGTGTTGGTAGAATTTCAAGATTAAGAATGAGGACAATGTCTCTTTATGAATCTGGAAACTCAAATGGTTCAATAAGCTTAGCTTCACTTTTTAATGATGAAGTTATTAATGATAATATTGTTTCGAATTTAACTCTTGAAGATATTTCAAAACTAGTAGTTAAAGGTGGTTGGCCACAGAGCGTTAATAAAAGTTTAGAAATTGCTATTAGACAAAATAAAAGTTATGTTGACTTAATTGCAAGCGAGGAAATGGAAACTGTTGATGGTAAAATAAGAGATTCACATAAAGTATTTGAATTACTTAAATCAATTGCTAGAAATACAGCTACAGCTGCAAGTGATCAAACAATACTTGCGGATGTAAAAGCTAATAATGAATCAATGCATATCACAACATTAAATGAATATGTAAAGACACTTAAAGAATTATATGTAATAGAAGACTTACCAGCCTGGACACCTAAATTAAGGTCAAAAGCAACTATTAGAACAAAACATGTAAGGCATTTTACTGATCCAGCAATATCAGCAGTTTTACTAAATGCGTCACCTAATGATTTAATTTATGATGTTGAGACATTTGGGTTACTATTTGAATCAATGGTAATAAGAGATTTGAGAGTTTATTCTCAATATTTAAGTGGTGAAGTTTTTCATTACCGAGATAGTGATGGACTAGAAGCAGATGCAATTATACATTTAGACGATGGTAGATGGGGTGCGTTTGAAATCAAACTTGGTTCTAGACAGATAGATGAAGCTGCAAAAAATCTACTTAAATTAAAGAATAAAGTTAATGTTAAAAACGAGCCATCTTTTTTAGGAGTAATTACAGCAACACAGTTTGGTTATAAACGAGAAGACGGGGTATATGTTATTCCAATAACTTGTTTAAAACCATAATTAGGAGAATGATATTATGTTTGTTAAATTTAATTCTAAAGATGAAAGAAGAAGATTATATGATAATTCAACAGCTTTCATAGAATTACAGTATTGTAAAATGCCAAAGAAAACAAAGGTAAAGAAAATATTATCAATAAGACACGCCAAATATTGGGAGAATGATTCGTTATATATCTATGTTGATAATATAGATTTATTTGTAGAATATTACGGAAAAATATTAAATGATTGTACATATGATAATCCGAAGGAAAGATTATTTGATATTAATGGGTATCATTATTACAATGAAAACGATGTTGAAAAAATCATAAATAAAATTATAGAAGAGAAACCCAAAGACTATGATAAGTTTTTAAAGTGGTTAGAGGTCGCAAAATTATATAACGGATTTTATTTTGTTGGAATTTAAAATGGCTAAACAAAGCCATAAATTTAGGGGTGCGTAAAATTTGTCAGGGGTGCGCTAGTGTATCAAAATAGTTAACTCAACACATATTGAAAGCATAGGTTTGATGCAAAAGTGTCATGCCTATTTTATTTGGAATAAAGGGCTCGATTCGCTATATAACATCCGACCTTTTTCTTCAATTTTTCGGACTTTTTTTAAAAGTTTCACGGATAAATTTCTTTAAATCGTTAAAACGATTGTTGAATTTGGAAATGAATGTAAATGAAATAAACTTTGCGACCGATTTTACTTGAAAAACGGACAATAATTTAGGACAATATATAAGCGCGTAAATGCAACTTCTTCATTGAATATTGTCGCGCGTGATGGTATTATATATCGTGCTATCTAGTATTTGGAGGATGTCTAATGAAAAAAACAGGTTCTACTAGTAAAAATATCTTTGTGAAATTTTGGAACTGGCTTAAAAATACAGCGTGGATTCAACCGTTGTTAATAGTCGGTGTTATCTTCGCAATCATTTTCTCAATCCCGGCAATTTCATCCGCGATTGATAACAATAAGGAAAGACGGAATAGTCCCGTTACATATTATGCGAACTATCAACTCTCCTTAAAGAAAAGCGAAAAGAAAAATGCTTATAAATTAGTTGAAGATTATTACAATACCACGGATAACCCACTTGCGGGTCAAAAGTTCTTCTTAGTATTCGTTAATGAAAGTTGTGAAGCGTGTAATGAAGCTCAAAAAGGCTTTAAAGCCTTCCAAAGTGAATATAAATCAGAATTAAAAGGATTCAAAAATCCACTTCGCACAATCTTTACCGATGAAGTTGATAAAGATAACAAAAAAGAAGATTTATTTCTTAATTGGTTAAAAGACGACGCAACAATGGACTTCCTTGATGAAACCGTCGGAATTGCGAAATCAAGTTATTATTATAATAAAAAGTTCTTAGGTCAAAGCGACTTTGCAGCCGCTGATTCCGTCTTAGACGGCATTAATAAAGCTTATGATCAAAGTAATAGCTTCGCGACACCAACCATCTTCTTAATTGACTTTACAGATGATACGAATACACCAGGTGTTCAACAAGCATTCATTAGTTTACCTGGTGCAACAAACATTGAAAAAGCCGCCTTCTTATATGATGCGTGGACCGGAACCGGAAACTTCGGTAAATAATTTCCTTCTTATTAATAATAATTGCCACACACTAACGTGTGGCTTTTTTATTTCATAAACTTTTTGTATAATTAATTAGTAGAGGTGATTAATAATGAAACACACGTTTTGGGAACAATTTCCCTTTCTAATTGCAGCAACTTCAACACGTCATGGCGGCGTTTCTTTACCCCCATATGATTCGCTTAACTTATCGTTTACCGTTGGTGATGATCCTATGTTTGTACGAGAAAACCGGAAACGCTGGTTAGAAGATTTAGGAATTAAACCGAACCAAGTTGTCTTTACAAAACAAGGGCATACTTCAATTATTACCGAAGTCCATGTTAGTGATGGCGGACGAGGGTATGAAAGTTTTGATGATGGGATCACTGGTGATGCTTTATATACGAAAGACCGTAATTTATATTTAGCGATTTATCATGCCGACTGCGTCCCCATCTTCTTTTGTTCACCAAAACATGATTTAGTTGGGATTATTCATGCGGGCGATAAAGGAACACTAAATGGAGCAACTTCTTCAATTGTTCGCGAATTAATTGCGAAAGAAAATCTTGAACCACGCGATTTATACTTTATGTTTGGTCCATCCGTCAGCTTTGGTCATAACGAACTTAACGAAGAAGACGCGCTTAAAATCGCCGCGGTGGATAAAGTTTATGCGCGCGGTATTAAGCGGTCCATGGGCGTTTATTTTCTTGATACACCATTTATTAATTTCCTCCAACTTCGGGAGTTAGGCGTACCGGTTGAAAATATTACGGTATCAGGAATTTGCACACATGAAAATGATGATACGTTCTTTGCAGCGGGTAAAACGCACCCGACTGGGCGAAACGTTTCGTATATTGCTCGCTTATAAAATTAACTTGTCTTCAAAGTAAAAAGGCCGAATTACTCGGCCTTTTTTAATTTCTTCCTAAATGCTTTCGTGACACTCGGTGGGACAAGCGGCGAAACATCGACATCGTTAAGCGCTAGTTCTTTAACGGTGGATGATGAAAGAAACGTAAACTGTGGATCCGCCATAAATAGCACCATATCAATTTCTTCATGGAGAAAGCGATTGCCAGCGGCAAGTTTAAATTCATATTCAAAGTCACCCGCTGCGCGTAAACCGCGGATAATTGCGATTGCCTGATGTTTTAGGGCATATTCAACCGATAAACCCGTGCTTGAATCAACACTAACACCAGGAAGGTCGCTAATTGCTTCCTTAATCATATCAACCCGTTCTTCAATTGAAAAATAAGCAACCTTATTTGGTTGAATTGCAACAAGAACAATAATTTCATCAAAAACTTTTAACGCTCTTCGTAAAATATCATAATGGCCATTCGTAAATGGGTCAAAGGAACCTGGATAAATTGCAATCTTTTTCATATTACCTCCCGATTATGTAAATGAATTTGTCGGAATATTTATATTCACGGATTTTTTTAAAGTTAAACGAACTAAAGTCATGTTGATGATTTACTTCAATAACGAAGATCGCATCCTTATTAACTTTAACACATAACGTTTCGAGTAAGGAAGAAAGTTGTTGAAATGCATACGGGGGATCTAAGAAAATTAAATCATATTGGTCTAAGTTTTCTTTATTTAGAAACGCTTGATAATTACTTTTAATTACTTCCGCGGTAATGCCTAAACTTTTTAGGTTTTCACTAATGATATTTATTGCTTCTTTTCGAATATCAACGAAGGTTGCTTTCTCTGCCCCGCGCGATAGAGCTTCAATACCCATTGCCCCACTACCAGCGAATAAATCTAAGACGGTCTTATTATTAACTTGGTTACCTAAGGCGGAAAAGACGGCTTCACGAATTCGATCCGACGTTGGGCGTGTTAAATCATCACTTAGATATTTAAGTTGCCGATGGCGATAAATTCCACCAATTACCCGCATCATAATTACTTCTCACAACTTACATGAACACTTCGAAAGGGCGCAAAAAGCGTTTCATCAATTTCCCAATATAAATCACGCACCGGAATGTACGCTTCATAATAAGTGCGAACTAAGGGATGCTCATCAAGTTCCTTTTTCGCAAAATGAAGCGCTTGTTGGCTTAATAAGACTTCTTCACTACCGCTAGGATAGGCGGCAACAGCGTCCCCATAATTAGCTTGGGCTTCATAAAACTTTTCACTTAAAAGAAATACTTCTTTACTTGCTTCAAGGTTAGCGTTTGCGTTATTTAAAGCCTTTACCCGCTCATCATTAGCAAGTGCTGTTTTTAATGTTTCAATTTTTGTTAATAGTTCAATGTTCATAAGTTTTCCTACACGTAAAATTATACCATTTTTATTTGGTTTAGAAATATTATGTTGATTTGGAGCATGTTTGCTCCACTTTAGATAATTTATGGTAAGATATTATAAGAAAGTTTGAGTTAGGACAATGTTAAAGATTTACGATGATACCCACCCAATTTTACGGAAAGTCGCTAGTGAAGTTCCCTTACCTTTAAGTAAGGAAGATAGCGATCTTCTTTTTGCAATGGCGAAGCATTTAATTGAATCAAAAGATCCTGATTTAGCGAAAAAGTATAATTTACGGCCTGGTGTTGGGCTCGCGGCTCCTCAAGTTGGCGTAAGCAAACGGTTAATCGTTTTACATTACCCTAATGACGATGATACAACTACGCTTTACATGTTAGCGAATCCTAAAATTATTTCACAAAGTGTGCGCGAAGCCTACTTAGAAGATGGCGAAGGCTGTTTAAGTGTGCCCGAAGATCACGCGGGTTTAGTTTTCCGCCCAAACCGGATAAAAGTTAAAGCTTTCGACCTTCATACGAATAAAGACATCGTAATTCGGGCTGAAGGGTATGATGCGATTGTTTTACAACATGAAATTGATCACCTTAATGGTGTTTTATATTATGATCATATCAATCCGCTCCAAGCATTAGCACGGAAGCAAAAAGCAGTTAAAATATAAATTATATTTGCATTACGATGCAGTAATAGTCTATACTTTAAATTAGAGATGACAGTAAATAATTAATTTTTTATTTTGGAGGATATTTTATGGCAGCAAAATTGCCTTCTCCAGTTTCGATATATGCCCTTGGGGGGTTAGGCGAGGTTGGAAAGAATACTTATGTCGTGGAAGATGATACCACGATTATCATTTTAGACGCGGGGGTGATGTTCCCCGAAAGTGAATTCCCTGGTGTTGATTATGTAATTCCTGATTATACGCATTTACGAAATAATCGGAGTAAAATCAAGGCCCTTTTTATTACGCATGGTCATGAAGACCATATTGGCGGAATTCCTTTTTTAATGCGAAATGTCCATATTCCGGTCATTTACGCACCAAAACTTGCCGCGGCATTAATTAGAAAAAAACTTAAAGAAATGCGGGTCCGTGAACAAGTAACAATTATCGAATTTGATGAAGATGATGTTTATTATGTTAATAACTTTAAAGTTTCATTTGTTCAAATGACGCACTCAATTCCTGATGCGTTTGGGATTGCGGTTGAAACTCCACATGGAAACATCTTTTCGACTGGTGACTTTAAAATTGACTTAACGCCCGTTGGCAAAGATATCGATCTAGGTAAGATTGCAGCAATGGGTAATGCGGGTGTTGATTTATTATTAAGCGACTCCACTAATGCTGAAGTGCCTGGATATACCCCAAGTGAACGGGAAGTTATTAATGCGATTAATGCGATCTTCTCGCAAGCACCAGCGCGGTTAATTATTTCCACCTTCTCAAGTAACATCTCGCGGATTTCCCAAATTGTTGAAGCCGCGGTTGAATATGATAAAAAGATTGCAATTATTGGCCGCTCCATGCAAAACGTCATTAGTACAGCACGGGAACTTGGCTATATTAAAATTCCTGATGCAAATTTAGTTGAATTAGAAGATATTAAAAAACTTAAACAAGAAGAAATTGTTATTTTATGTACCGGTTCGCAAGGTGAACCAATGGCAGCGTTATCGCGCATCGCTAATGGTGACCATAAACAAGTTTCCATTGTTCCTGGTGATACGGTCGTCTTCTCTTCTTCACCAATTCCTGGTAATGGAGCGTCAATTGACCGCGTTGTTAACCAGTTAACTAGATTAGGTGCGGATGTCTTAACAAATTCTATTCTAACGAATATTCATAGTTCTGGTCACCCTAGTGATCAAGAATTAAAGCTAATGCTTAAATTAGTTCGGCCAAAATATTTTATGCCCATCCACGGCGAATTTAGAATGCTCCAACTCCATGGTGAAATTGCGGAAAAACTTGGAATTCCGAAAGAAAATATCTTCATTTGTGAAAACGGCGACGTTTTAACACTTAAAAATCATGAAGTAACCCGGGGTGGTAAAGTACCAGCGGATGACATTTATATTGATGGTAATGATATTAACGGAATTTCAAACGCAGTAATTAAAGACCGGAAAATTTTAAGTGATGATGGCATGGTTGCCGTGTCCGTAGTTATTGATTCCAAAGCTAGTAAACTCTTAATGCCCGCACAAATTTATTCGCGCGGCTTTGTCAAACATGGCTTCTCTGACTTACTTCCTAATGCGGAAGAACGGGTTAATGCCGCGTTAATTGATTTATTTAAAAATGGACGGGTAACTTTTGGTGAAATTAAAAATACCGTTCGTAATACAGCACAAAAATACTTATATGGGATTACCGGACGGACACCAATGATTATTCCGGTAGTAATGGATAAAAACGATAATTATGATTATACTCGCAAGTAAGTCGCCAAGGCGTCATGAACTATTAAAAAAAGTTGTTGATAAATTTGAAATTATTCCCGCGAACATTAATGAAGATGAAATTGAAGCTTCCACAAATGAATTAGCGATGAAAATTTCACAAATGAAAGCGTATAAAATCGCCGCAACCCATCCTAACGATTTAGTCCTCGCGGTTGATACGATTGTTGTCTTAGGCGATACCGTCTTTGGACAACCGGAATCCCCCGAACACGCAAAATGGATGTTACATCAATTAAGTGGACAAACCCACCACGTTATCTCCGGCTTTACGATTATTGATCCGGACCACGAAATATCGCGAAGCGTCGTCACAACCGTGACTTTTAATGAACTAAGTGACAAGATGATTGATGCCTATGTCGCAACCGGTGAACCACAAGGAAAATCCGGCAGCTATGGCATTCAAGATATTCGGTCAAAAAAATATAACTTTGTTAAAAGCGTTGATGGTAGTGTTGATAATGTTGTTGGCTTACCAACGGAAGAATTATTAAAGTTTAAGCATTTATTTGAAAAGAACCGGTAATCCGGTTCTTTTTTATTTCGTTATTCGTCCGCGGTTAATTATTTCCGCAAGTTCCGTTGCATCTTTACCAATGACAAGCGTTACTTTATTACTCATTAGAATAAATGATTCAATGCCAAGCGGTTTAAGTACTTCTTCTTTAACGTAGGCATAATCATTAAGAACAAGAATAAGCCGTGACCCTTTCGCTTCGCAACTTACAACGTTAGCGATGCCCCCGAGTGCTTCAACTAAGGGGAGCGAGGTCTCTTCGGCAACACTTTGCTTTTTACGAGCAAAGATAAAAAAGATTGCAAGAACAATTAAAATAAGGGCGACGACGCCTAATGCGAGCCATAAGGCAAATTCACTAAAAAATGTTGAGATTTCATTATAAATAATTAGCATTGTTTTTCTCCTTTAATCAATAACAAATGCGCGACGAATCGTATCAATTAATGTATGTCGATTATAGTGCATAAGGGAAACACTTCGGGCACTTTTTTTAAATGTTACATTAACAATTTGTTTATTATTTGGTGGTAAATGAAGATGATCATAACCAATAATTGCGTCCTTAATTTCGCCCGAAACACTAATGACACGGGTTGAATTAAGCACTAATGAGGAACCTAGCGAACGATACGCATTACTTTGAATCGCAGCGATTTCGCTTAGTTGTAGAACATCTAACGTATTATCAATAATCGCCCCGCCAAGTGAGCGGTTATAGCCGCTACTTCCTAAGACGCCGGAAACACTTAAACCATTACCGCGGAACTTTTCTAAATGGGAGCCATCAATTTCAACATTACAAATTAATGTATGAAAGGGATTTTCTAAGCGAATTTCATTAATCGCATAAACGACTTCTTTATGATCAACATATGTAATATGCGCTTCAAGGAGCGGATACTTACTTGGTTTTAATTTCTTACTATTTAATAAATCGAGTAATAACATGAAGTTTGTTTCATCATAGTCCGCAAAAAAGCCAAGCGTACCTGTATGAATACCAATAAATGTAATTTGATCAATAATTGCTAAGTAATGATGGCACGCACGTAAAAACGTTCCATCACCACCAATAGTAATAACAACTTCGGGTGAAGTTTCATCAATTACATAATTATTTGTTCGTAAAAGTTGCTTAAGTTGCTGTTCAACTTGTTTAGATAACTCATCTTCTCGAACATAAAACGCTAAATTCATGGTCACCTCTATTATTTACCTAATATTTATTGTATCATTATTATACATGAACTTATAGAAAAAGAGGTTGAAAAGATGGCAACAAACATTGAAATTGAAGTTAAAGTTTTACTTTCAAAAGCGGATTTTCGTAAAGTTGAAGTAGCGATGAATGCTGATCACTATGAAAAAGTTTCACAAACGAATTATTATATCGATACCGGAGTTGATGGGCAATTGCGGCGGTATGGGATTTCTTTACGAGTCAGGGAACTTGATAAGCAACTCCAACTAAACTTAAAAACACCGCTTGCCGAAGCAATTTTAGAAAAAACGCAAGATCTAACATCCGTGCAATTTAAAAAAATGCAAAAAGAAAATGTGTTCCCACGGGGCCATATTTATGAATTTGTTGAATCATTAGGAATTGATATGGACAAACTTCAAATTTTAGCGTCCTTAGAAACGATTCGGACGTCGTTTAATTATAAAGGGTATAAATTCTCGCTTGATACAAACTACTATGATAATATCAAAGACTATGAATTAGAAATGCAAGGTTCCTCATTAGGAAAAGCGGAAGAATTACTCCGCGAAATTTGCGAGTTAGCGGATGTTCCCTTTGTCATTAATAACCGGTCAAAACAAGCCCGGGCAATTGCGCAAAGCGCATAAAAACAAAAATAAAAAAGTGTCACCAAGTGGTGGCACTTTTCATTTGGAAATTATCTCACTAGTCGCAGTTTTGTGCGTGTTCACAGTTTGGATAAGAATCACATTCATCTGCCGAACAATATGTTTGCGCTAACCGACGCGCGCGCGGAATGAAGATGCGAATTTCTTCGGCACTATAACCCACCTGAATCCGTTTATCATCAACCATGATTGGTCGTTTTAAGATGGACGGATTTTTTTGAATGAAAGAAATTAACTCTTTCGTTGTCATACTATCTAAATCGATATTGTTTTCTTTAATAATTTTCGACCTGGTCGAAATAATGTCTTCAAAACCATTTTCAGATTTAAAGAGAATATCTTTGAGTTCTTTTTCATCAAGGATGGTGGAGAAAATATTATGTTCTTCATAGGGAATATTTTGTTCGTCAAACCACTTCTTAACCTTACGGCAGGAGCTGCAACTGGGAGATGTATAAATTTTCACCATAAATTTCACCATTCCTTTCTATTTAAATTATAAAGAATAACACATTCAATTACAATACTAGATTGAAGTTTAGTATGAGCAATTTGACTTGTTTGTATAGGTGCACACCATTTTTAAGCGTTTTTATGCATTTTAAGCAAATTTGCAAGTGGACACTTTACAAATTCCTAAATTGCATTTAGGTCAGATAAAACTTATAATATAAGATTGTATGGAGGTAACAAGTATGAAACGAATTTTATCAGGAATTAAACCAACTGGTAAACTAACACTTGGCAATTATATCGGAGCGTTAAAGAACTTTGCTTCTTTTCAAGATGAAGGGGAAGTTTTTGTTTTTATCGCTGATTTGCATGCGTTAACGTTACCAATTGAACCAGAGGTCCTTAAAGAAAATATTCGCGATATCGCGGCGATTTATTTAGCCGCTGGTCTTGATCCAAAAAAAGCGAGTATCTTTCGGCAAAGCCACGTTTCCGAACATAGTGAATTAGCAATTATTATGCAAAACTATTTATATATGGGTGAATTAGCGCGGATGACACAATTTAAAGATAAATCCGAAAATATTAGTCAAAACGCGATTGGTTTAGGCTTATTTGCGTATCCTGTACTAATGGCGTCCGATATTATTTTATACGATACAAACTTAGTGCCCGTTGGTGAAGACCAAATTCAACATATTGAAATTACGCGTGATTTAGTAAATCGCTTTAATAACCGGTATGGGGACGCGTTATTAGTATTACCTGAACCCCGCATTAATAAAGTTGGAAAACGGATTATGTCATTAAGTGATCCACGGAAAAAGATGTCGAAATCTGATCCAAAAGGTGACATCTTCTTAAGTGATACACCTAAAGTTATGCGGAAAAAAATTATGTCCGCGGTCACGGATTCAGGTGATGAAGTTAAGTATGATGTTGAAAATAAGCCCGGCATTTCTAACCTCTTAATGATTTACGCTGCTTTAAAAGATGTTTCAATTGAAGAAGCTGAAGCAATATTTAAAGGGTATCGTTATGGTGATTTTAAGAAAGCGGTCGCGGATGCGGTTGTTGATCAACTTGAACCCTTCCAAGCGCGGTATCAAGCCGCAATCGATAGTGGCGAAGTTGAAAAAGTTCTTCTTCAAGGAGAAGCTAGAGCCCGGGAAGTTGCGAAAGTAACGCTAACCCGTGTTCAAAAAGCGGTTGGGTTACGTTAGTGGATAAACGCTACATGATCGCCGTTGATATGGATGGAACATTACTTGATGATGAGAAAAACATTTCACCCGAAACGTGCGCATATTTAAAACAACTTTCGCTTGATGGTCATTTAATTATTTTAGCAAGCGGACGGCCTCTACGTACGCTTAAACCTTATCATGATTTATTAGGCTTAACAACGCCATTAGTTTGCTATAACGGTTCGTATGTCCTTTCTTTACATGACCCCGATTTTCCTAGTTTTAAATTTTCATTTCCGCACGAACATCTTCTCGATATTATTCATCGGATGGATGATGCGATTGTTAATGTCATGATTGAAACAACCGATGATGTTTGGTTACATCATAGTGAACCCGGCCTTGAATCCTTTTACACAAATGGGGATGTAAATTTTATTTATGGGGATCCTGCGCTTACGCTTGATGAAGATGCATTAACATTAATTATCCGCCTAAAAGATGATTCGCTTGAAGGAAAGCGAAAAGTCATTGAATCGGTTGTGCCTTATAAAGGCTATGAAATTCGCTTTTGGCATAATACCGTATATGCAGAATTATACGAAGAAAATATGACAAAACGTGATGGCTTAAAATATATCGCCAACCATTATGGTATTGATCAAAGACATACAATTGCGTTTGGTGATGCGGAAAACGATTTACAAATGCTTGATTGGGCGGAAATCGGTGTCGCTATGAGTAATGGTAATGACATTATTAAACTTCATTCTGATTTGTTATCCGTTGATGATAATAACCATGATGGAGTTATGAAGACACTTAAGCTGCTGTTAAACCAGGAATAAAAAGAAAACTGACAACGATATGCTTGTCAGTTTTTTATTTCCTTTTAAATATTTAAGAGACGTTTCATTTCATCATGAAGTAGACGCGGACGTTGTTGGGTGTACTTCTTATCTTTATTCGAAACACCATAATAAAATTTAATCTTTGGTTCAGTACCACTTGGCCGAACGATAATTGTTTCTTTATCGGCTAAATGAATTGCTAGCACATCACTTGTTGGTAAAGTGATTTCTTTTGTGCCATCTTTACAAACCGCAACGCTTGATAAATAGTCTTCATAGCAAATTACTTCTTTATCAAGCACTTTACGTAATGGCGCACTCCGTAATTTATACATGATTTCTTTCATTTTTAAATCACCTGTTGGGCCAGGGAAACTAATTGCATAGGATATATCATTTTGATAGCCATGTTTTACTTGGAGTTCTTCATACGCATCACCAAGTGTCTTACCTTCTAACCGATAGTAATTCGCCATTTCGGCATATAAGACAAGCGCTTGAATCGCATCTTTATCGCGGACAAAATCACTAATTAAGCAGCCATAACTTTCTTCAAAGCCAAATTCAAATTTACCGCTATGATTAATGTTTGCTTTTTCGATTGCTTCACCAATAAATTTAAAGCCGGTTAAGAACTTCGCGTATTTAACCCCATACGAATGAGTGACTGTTTCAGCAAATGATGACGTAACAATTGTCGAATAAACGGTTGATAATTCATTTAAAAGGCCTCGTTTTTGCCGTTGACCAAGAACGTAATCAAGTAATAAGGTGCCGGAAACATTACCGGTTAATAAATGATATGTGCCATCAGCGTCTAAATAGGCGACACCAACCCGGTCCGCATCAGGATCAGTAATTAAAATGACATCAGCGTGTACTTCATTCGCAAGTTTAATTGCTTCAATGTACGCTTTGGGATCTTCAGGGTTGGGACTTAATGTTCCACTAAAATCCGGGTCAGGACTAACTTGTGATTCAACCGGATATACATTATAACCTAACTCTTTGGCGAGTTTCATCGCTAAATAATAACTTGCCCCATGTTCGGGTGAATAGACGATTTTAAAATCTTCTTTCGCTAAATTAGGGTTAATTTGAATACTTTTAACATCTGCTAAATAAGCATCATCAATTGCATCATCATAAATTGTATTAATGCCTCTTACCGGGGCATCTTTAATTTCTAATTCAAGATATTCTGGCAAATTAGCATTATACGCTAAAATTGGCGCAAGTTTATCAGGAACTAGTTGGCAACCAGTTTCATCATATACTTTAAAGCCGTTATAGTTTTTCGGATTGTGTGAGGCGGTAATCATTACACCTCCAACACAATTTGAATAGCGAACCGCATAAGAAAGAACCGGCGTTGGCCGTAAACTATTAAAAATATATGTATTAATTCCCATCCGGTTAAATGTTTCCGCTGTATCAAGTGTTAATTCTCGTGACATATGCCGGTTATCATGGGCAATCGCTACACCGCGCGTTTTAGCGTCCGGAAACTTATCAAGTAACGCGAGCGCAAAGGCAACAGCGGCTTTGCGAATTGTAAAATAATTAACGCGGTTTGTGCCTGGGCCTAAAATTCCCCGTAAACCCGCGGTCCCAAATTCGACATCGCGATAAAAAGCATCAGCGATTTCTTCTTCGCTATACGTAGCAAGTAGACTTTTGTCTCGACTAGAAACTTTTGGTGAATTTAACCACTGTTCGTATTTGCTCATAATTAGTTGATTGCTCATAATCTTTTCCCCTCTTTTTGTAAGATTTTAATTATTTTTACTAGTTCATCGCTAGGTTCAATATGGAATGATTTTCCTTTTAAGTAAGCTAGTGGCGGATCAATTTTTTCAATTGTTATCTCACTAGCGGATAGTAATTGGTTAACGATTCCATAATCCTTTTGAAATTTTTCATTTATATTTACATTCCCATACCGGCGATCACCGATTAATGGATGGTTAATACTTGCAAAATGCGCGCGAATTTGATGCGTTCTCCCCGTATGAAGATAAACTTCAACAAGCGAACATTCATTAAATAATTCACGTGTTTGATACGTTGTAAGTGCCTTCTTCCCCGTACTAACAACTTCGACTTGCCCAGTCGCGTTATTTTTTAATAACGGCGCTTCTATTTTCCCATTAGGTAGTGTTTGTTCACTAACAAGGGCGATATATGTTTTTTTCACCGCACCTGGCGAAGCGAACATTTTTGTTAAAGCTTGTAAGGCGCCAATCGTTTTACCATAAACAATTAGCCCACTAGTTTCTTTATCAAGCCGGTGAGCTGGCGCGGGTGTGACCCCAGCGGTTTCATTCCATGAACCACTAAACTTTAAATAACTTAAGACGGCGTGCGTTAGAGTATCAACCTCGCCCGCATTACCCCCATGAACTAACATCCCACTTGGTTTATTAACGATTAAGATTTGCTCATCTTCATAAACGATTGGATAGGGAAACATCATTGCTTCAACTTTATTTAAGCCATTAAATTGTTCATACTGGGCATCCGTTACATAAATTTTAACTTCATCACCAACTTGAAGAACATAATCGCGTTTTACGGGCTTCCCCGCGACCTTAACATCCTTAATTCGAAATAGTTTATAAATAAAACTTTCCGGTGCTTTATTTAAGACTTTCCGGACAAATTTATCGACACGTTGGTCGCTAGTTTGATAATCAATCGTAAAAGTTTTCATACACTATAATTTTACCATAATGAGTAAGAAATTTCGATAGACTGCAAAAAAAATTGCAATTATTATATAGATGACTTTATTAACTTTTATTGCTATAATAAAACGCGCTGGAGAAATACCCAAGAGGCTGAAGGGGCT
>DIQT01000006.1:102541-107671 GCA_002427365.1 Caryophanales bacterium UBA5455 | reverse complement strand
GTTCAAATCCCTCTTTCTCCGCCAGTAAAAAACAAAAGGTTTGATTAATGATGATCAAGCCTTTTTTTAATTATTAAAAAAGGAGCGTTACGCTCCTCTTTAGTTATTTAAGATCTGTTAAGTCAATTGGTTCAGCGTCGATGACATCTTCTTCTTCACGTGCTTCCGCTGCTAATTTAGCGGCTTGTTCTTCAACGATGTCTTCTTCCATCCGCCGACGAGCTTTCCGCCGTTCTTGTTTTTCGAATTTAGATTCGGACCGTTTCGCATAAATTAATGTGGAAATTAAGTAGATTGCCGCACCAATTACTAAATAAAGTGTCGCATGACCCGTAAAGGGGAGGGACATTTTAAATGCAGCATTATACGAATCATTAAATTTTTCAATCCAGTTACCACTTTCTAAATAACGGCCGATTAAGCCAATAATTCCGAAAAAGAGACTCGCAAGCACAAATAAAGATGCAATTACAATCCAAACAATTTCGCTATTTGATATTTTTCTTGTTTCTTTTGACATAAATACATACCTCAATACTTTAAAATATTACCATATTTTACAGTGATAAACAATGTAAACTTTATCACTATCGCTATGTTATGGTTTAAAAAACCATTCATAATAAATAATCTTTTTGAATAACGCTTTTCGCCTTTTTTACTGCAAGATTTTGGACTAAGATTTAAAGCCCTAAGAATTTTCTAGCTTCAACAACACCGCCCGCGGCCGCAGTTTCATAATTTTGATTATAATAATATCCATAATAATGCATTAATCCTAAGCTATAATGAGCTGGCGTATATCCATCTTTAGCGGCTCTTTCATAATAATGCGCTGCTAGTTCATAATCGATTTCTTTACCTAAACCGTGGTAATTTATTTCCCCTAAATAAAAATGCGATTCAGTAAAATTCGTTGATGAACTAAACCATTTCTCCGCTTCGACATAATCAACCTCGTGGCTTAAACCTGAATAAAAAATATAACCAAGAAGATAGCGGGAAGTGTAATCACTTTCACTTGATTTTAACAGCCACTCATATGCTTTTTCATAATCTACTTCCCCTAAACCACCAAATAAATACAATTGACCTAAATAACATTGGGCACTAGTGTTGTTTTTATTTGCGGCCATCGACAAATAAAAAGATGCATCATCAAGATTTTGTGGAACTTTTTCTCCCATTAAATAAATAGTACCTAATTTAAACATTGCCCCACCATCGCCTAATTCAATTAAACTTCGTAATAATTTAATTTCCAAAGTAATATCGTTTGTTTAGTGAGCGGTTAAAAAAAATATTCTCTTAAGGTTGCTATTTTGTTTTCCATTACTATTTTCCTTTAATTAATAAACTTCCTTTCTTAGTATAAAAACTAATTAAATTTTTCTTTGATAAATAAATTTAAATGAAAATAACTAATATTAATAAGCAGTGGCCGCAAAGCCAATACCTTTATTTCCTAATGAAAGAACATAAACGGGGTTTATTTGTTCGATATGATCAAATGTTGCATAAGGGAAGGCTTCTTTAAATTTTTCTAATAACGGTTCCACTAAGGAGTTTTTCCCAATTGAAACAACGGTAATAAAAAGATTCTTTCCTTTATCGGTAATTGTTTTAATTGAATTAACAAACGCATCAAAAACACCGCGAATCGTGATGGGTTTCGCAACATTTTCTAATTTTCCATCAACCATTTCGATAATGGGTTTCATCCGTAAAATTTCGGCAGCGAGTAAACTTAAGATTTTTAAGCGGCCCGTATTATATAACTGTTTTAAATCTTGAACGGTAAATTGTAAGCGGGTATTTGCGACCCGAACCCGCGCTTCAATAATAAATTGTTCAAACTCCATGCCCGCTAAAATTTCATCGACAAACGTCATAATTAATGTTCGTAAACCAACATTACTTTGTAAGGTATCAATAACAACAATGTTAATGTCACTACGGTCTAAAATATCAATCGCCATTAACGCGGATTGATGGGTCGATGATAAGCCTATTGAAATCGGAATAACAGCAATATCCTTATAACCTTTTGCAATTAAGTTTTCATATGCGACAACAAAATCACCGGGCGATGGGGCGGAGGAATGCATTTTTTTTGCACTACTTAGCCGACTTTTAACAAATTCATCGTCAATATCTACTCCTTTATATGTGTCTTGATCAATTGTTACTGATAAACTAACTACTTCAATATCCATTTTTTCAAATAATTCTTGGTCGAGAAAAGTTGTTGAATCAACGACTAATCCAAATTTTTGCATTTTACTTTTAGCGCTCGTATATTTTCCAAAAGAGAAAAATTACTTCGCTTTTCCTTTTACTTATTTTTTAAGCTACTTATGATAAATCTTCTTTTTTTACTTCAGTTTGTTTAAGCACTTCTTGCGCTTGTTTACTTGCTTCCACTGCGGCGAGCATTACCTTATGGTATTGGTCTTGCCAAGCTTTTTCGGCAGGTCCTAATTCACCTCGTAGTTCTTCAAGAATTTGTTTATGAACGTCAGGGAAACTCTTTCCTTCAGGTAAAGCACGTTTTCCTTCCATGTTTTCAACAAAAGCAAAGACTTGATCGATAAGTTCATTATATTTGGTATCGGTAATCTTATTATGTTGTTTTTCAAATTGTAAAAAGCCATTAAGTTTTTTCATATCTTCAACAACAAAGTTACTAAGAGGACCGGGTTCACCATTATTTTCTTTCATTACTTGGTTAAATTCTTTAAACGCTGCCATTAAGTCATCAACGATGACGTAATGAGAATAAAGGCGGAAATACCGTTCATCAAGATGATAGAGTTCGATAATATCTTCATCTTCAAGTTTATTTGCGCGAGCGTAATTCATATAACCGGCAACAACATCAACTAATGTTTGATAAATCCCAACGACTTGTTCATAAATAACAAGATGTTGATTATGATCAACGCGAACTTCGTTATGGGCTAATTGAACAATTGTCGCGGTATCGCTATAAAATTCTTCCTGAAACTTTTTAAGATTTGCCAAAATTGGTTCAGCTTTTTCACCATTATTTCGAACAAAAATCGGTAAGGGGGCGTTATCTAATAATAACGCTTCGAGCCCTTTCCGGCGTTGTTCATAAATTTCAACATTATAACTTTCTTTTTTTAAGGTATATTCAAGTGTGTCGCGAACAATCATCGCTAGTTGATAAATACCTAAGACATATGCATTTAATTGATTCATTATTTATTCCTCACAATCAACATTAATACTTTCAATATATGGGCCAAGTTCACTAACCCGCCGAATTTCATGGCGGGCATGTTTTTTTACACTCGGCCAGGCGTGCTTCATTACAAAGCTATGGGTGGGAAACGCTTGAAACATCGAGATATCATTGCCAGAATCACCACAGACAATGACCTCGTCTGCGTTAATTCCATACATTTGACAATATTTGGCAAGCCCTTCCGCTTTAGATGCGTTTTTAGCGGTGATTTCAATCGAACCAGACGTAAACGCAGTTGTTAGCATCGGATATTTTTTATTTAAATATTCGTTTGCGGCTTCGGCGCGCCGTTTTGACTTTTTCCCACTTCCAAAGTATAGCATAAACTTATAAATTTGCCCTTTGTTTAACTCTTCATCCCACACATCCGGATTCATTACGATTTTTTCTTTATATACCCCTTGCGTTGCATAAAACAACCGTAAAAAGAAGTTTTTAAAGTGACTTCTTCGAGTTACACGCATTACTACTGGAACATCTTTGCTCATAATCGCTTGGCCACGAACGAGAAACGACTCTTCAATTTCTTTTAAGATTTCGGGAAAGTTTGTCGGAAGAAAATGTTCTTCAAGAAGTTCGCCACCATGATGAATAACCGCAGCGTTGCAACAAATTGAATCGACCATAAATCCAAGCCTTTCAATTACTTTTTCCGCATAAAAATACGAGCGACCGCTAACTAGAACAATACGGCCCCCATCGTCTTTAAACTTTTTTAGTAATTCAATATTGGCTTTAGGAATCATCGTCCGCACTTCCCGCGGATAAAATAGTGTTCCATCCAAATCTGTCGCAATAACTTTAATCATCAACTTTTCCTCATTTAATATTATACACGAATATTTTCGCTTAACGCATAGTGAAATCGTTATCGTTAAAGAAAAAAGGGACTTTTCGTCCCTTTTAGGTTTATTTAGTAAAGCGCGATGCTTATTTGACTTTATTTTCTGCTTGAATGATGCCGTAGCCACCATCTTTCCGGCAATAAACTACACTAATTCGGTTATCTTCTTCATCTAAATAAAGGAAGAAATCATGACTTAAGGCTTCCATCCGTAAGATTGCTTCTTCTAGTTGCATTGGTTCAAGATAAATTTCTTTCATCCGCACAACTTCACCATCCGCATTTTCTTGAGCGGTTGATTCAAAGTTTTCTAGGGCAATCGATTCGGCGAGGCTTTGTTTATGAGAACGATCAAGGCGCGTTTTTAACTTACGCATTTGCCGTTCAAGTTTATCAATCGCATCATCAGCGGCGTCGTAGATTGATGCTGCTGATACTTCTGCGCGGAAATCCATCATGTGTGTGAAGATCATCACTTCAACTTTAACCGTACTATTACGATATGCACTAACAACTGCTCGACAGGTGACATCGTCATTGATGACAAAGTATTTGTTCATCCGTGTGAGTTTTTTGACAAGGGCATTATAAATTTCATCCGTAATCTCGACATTCTTCCCGACAATTTGATATTTCATAAATTATGTACTCCTTTCGTTATAATAATTTACCCATTTATATTGTCGCATACTTTTTTGCGAAAATATACCTCTTAAACAAAAATAATTTACTTAATTTTTACTTAACAAAGATGTTTGTTCGAACATTATTTAAGTAGCGACTTAATTTCGTTAACTTTATCGAGCTTTTCCCATGGTAAATCTAAATCTGGCCGACCAAAGTGACCATAGTTTGTTACATCTTGATATTTAAATGTTGGTTTTTTAAGGGAAAAGTTTTCAATAATTAACCCCGGCCGACATTCAAAGACTTGGCGGATAATTTTTAAAATTACATCATCGGAATAATTAGCAGTGCCAAATGTCGAAATGCCAATGCTAACGGGTTCGGCTTC
>DIQT01000006.1:95257-102385 GCA_002427365.1 Caryophanales bacterium UBA5455 | reverse complement strand
ACGGGTTCGGCTTCACCAATCGCGTAACTTAATTGAACTTCAAGTCGTTTCGCAACACCCGCGGCCACTAAGTTTTTCGCAATATAACGGGCCATATACGCTCCGCTCCGGTCAACTTTCGAAGGGTCTTTGCCACTAAAAGCTCCCCCACCATGCCGCGCAGTTCCGCCATATGTATCAACGATGATTTTTCGACCCGTTACACCGGTATCACCAAGCGGTCCACCAATATAAAATACACAGCTAGAATTAATTTTTTCCACATAATCCGTATTTAGTCCAAAACCTTTAATAACGGGTAAAATAATTTCTTCGCTAATATATTTTGTAAATGCTTCTTTATTGTAGGTTGGTTCATGTTGCACCGACATAACAACAGTATCAACACGAATGTTATTTGGATCACTATAATCAATCGTTACTTGTGATTTCATATCGGGACGAGCATCGATAAAAACGCCTTCGTGCCGTTTATTATCCGCAACTCGGACTAATTTATGCGCAATACTTATCGCTAATGGCATATAGTTTTCCGTTTCATCAGTAGCGTAACCAAACATCATTCCTTGGTCACCTGCTCCTTGAATAGCGATATCACCATCTTCTTTATTCACGCTTTGGGCAATATTTTCTGATTGTTCATTAACTTTAGAAATGACTGTACATTTATCAGCGTCAATTCCAATTGCACTTGAGGTGTAACCGACTTTCCGCATAACGCTACGCGCAATCGCTTCAAAGTCTGGTCGCTTTTTTGCTTTAACTTCGCCACCAATGATGACGGTGTCCGCTAGGGCCATTACTTCAATCGCAACATGGGCGTTTTCATCAAGCGCTAACGTCGCATCTAAAATCGCATCGGCGATTTGGTCGCATAACTTATCAGGGTGTCCACTTCCAACGGATTCGGACGTAAATAATATTTTTTCTTTACTCATAATTTCCTCCTGTAAATAAAAAAACTTTCCACAACTGGAAGTTACTCTTTTAGGAGTATTTTCCGCTGTTTATCGTTCAGAGTGTGGGTTCTGCTTGAGGAGAGCACTTAATCGTTTGTAGATAGTTGCTACCGTAATATAATCCCCAAAATACGGTTCTTGATAAACAGTTTTAAACTGTCACTATTATAAAGTTATTAGCGCTTTTAGTCAATAAATTACTTAACACAATTTGTAAATAAAAAGGCGTCGCTTTGACGCCTTTATTTTGCTTATTTTTACTATTGCAATTTAATTAATTCGCCGTACGTTTCGCCGCTAATTCCCGCAGCGTTACTTTCATCCGTATCAATATGCATAGCGAGCGCATATGAGTCTTTAACGCGAACTACGACGTCTTCAAAGATGAGTGAACGTTCGGGCGTTACAATTCTCATGCCAACGATTTCGTTATCACTAACACCATATTCTTTTGCTTCCGCGGTTGTCATATGGACGTGACGTTTGGCAATGATTGCGCCTTCGACTAAATCAATTTCTCCAACAGGACCAATAATTTTTAACGGTGCACTACCAGCGACATCACCAGATTGGCGAACTGGTGCACTAATTCCTAAACTACGAGCATCCGTTGCACTCACTTCAACTTGGGTTGCTTTTCTTGTTGGACCTAAAACGATTATCCGTTCAATTTTTCCTTTCGGACCAACAGCGGTTAATCGTAAGGTGGAAGCGAATTCACCAGGTTGCGATAAATACGCCTTAACTTCTAATTCATAATCAGGTCCTGCTAAAATTGCTAGGTCTTCTTTGGTTAAGTGGATGTGCCGTGCACTTGTTTCAACTAAGATTTTGTTCATAAATACCTACCTTTAATCTTTCTAAATTAATACAGTGATAGTATAACATTATTTTTCGCAAGGATGTGCCGACTTGCTTGAATAAATAAATGCGCAGGGAAATCAGTCTTTCTTGAATAAACACGTAAGCGAGTATTTTCAAAATCGATTTCATAAACAGCTTTGTATTGGACTAAACACCGTTCCACACGATTATCAAATTTAATTACTTGAAATACTTCACCATCTTCATTACTAAGTTCTAAGCGGTCGAAATATAAAGCGATTGAGCATGGTTTAGCGTTTTTATTCGAATATGGTTGGAAGATGTCATTCCGGTTAACACTTTGCCAAACTAAGTCGCTACGCGTGAAAATTGGGGTATTTGGATCATCCCATTCATCAATTCTTTTATAAAGTTGTTCAAGTTGCCAATGATCATAGTCTGCACCATTAATAAAGTAGGGGACATCTTGAGTGACGTCATTAGCGTAAACATATTGTTCATAGCGGTTAACATTAAAGCTAAAACCGCAGTGCGAACAAGCGACCGTATTATTTTTACTACTTAATGTTTGATATTCACCGCACTTCGGGCAAAGAAATAATCCTTGTTCAAGATGTTCGGCGAGTTTTCTTCTGCGGCCTAATTTAACCATTGCTTCTTTTTGCCATTCACGTTCATCATGATGAATACCTTCATAAATCCGGTTATGAAGTGTCGCAACATCACTACTTTTAACATCTTCTAAGGAGATAACATCGGTAATATGATAAGTGATTTTCGAGCGGCGGGTCTTTTTAATTGGCCGCGGCGCCCGTAAGTTTGCACCGGTAATTTTTGTCGTTACAACGGGAACACAAAGTAATTTAGCGAGCTTAGCAATTGATTCATCAACGGGTAAGCCATCACCAAACATACCAATATCGCCTTCAGGATAAATTCCGACCGAACGTCCTTCTTTAACAAAGCGTTTCATTTCGCGCACATGTGATAAGTCCGTTAATGTTGAAGACCGTTTAATAAATTGAAGTAAATACGACGTAAAGAAGCGATAAAATTTGTTGGCAAATAATTCTTCATTAACCACAAAGTGGATATGTTTTCGATATGTAAAACCCATCATATAAACGCCATCCCAATTCGACATATGATTAGACAAAAATAACACGGGACCTTTGGGAATTTTATACCCGTGCTTTTTATAGCGGACATGATGAACGAGCATCAAAATTAAAATAACTGGTGGTTTAAAAATATAATAAATCACGTTTGTTATAAAATTTTGAATTGGATGTTTTTTAACTTTATTTGACTTCTTCGGTTTTTGTTTCGAATTCGACATAGTAGTTTTTAATAATCCTTTCATATTCGGTGGCAACATCTTTAACTAAGACACTCCAGGCGACCGGGATTTCAACTTTCGCGTTATGGCCAACTTCCTTCATCTTGTTTGGATCCGCAAAAATTTCTTGAATTTTATTAACCATTTCGTTGACATCATTTTTCGCAACATAACCAGAATGGCCATCGGTTATTGCTTCTTCAGTGACCCCACCAGCGGCAACAAGCGCTGGTAAGCCCATAACCGCACTTTCACGCAGTACAATCGAAAATGTTTCATATAAACTTGGGAAGAAAAATAAGTCACTAAGCGAATAAACAACTTGCATTTTTTGTCGGTCGCTTATTTCCCCTGTCCAAATAATTTCATCATAAATGCCAATCTTTTTCGCGTATTCATGAACAGCTTTTTCATTGCCCGCACCACCTGCCATAATTAAACGGTAGGATGGATCGATCGCATATAACGCAGCGTATGTATCAAGAACCATCTTAATATTTTTTTGCCAAATTAATTGGCCAACAAATAATAAGTTCTTTTCCTTTGGATTAATTCCATATTCTTCACGGATTGCTGGTTGATATTGTTCAATGTTTTCCACAACATCAAATTCAATTCCATTTTCCATTACTTTAATTGGTTTATTAAAGCCATAGGACCTTAAGACATCCGCGGCAAAGCGACTAACCGCCCACACTTCATCACACGCTTTATAAAAGCGAACAACATAGTGAAGCATAATTTTTGTTAAGAGTTTTGATTTCGTATATTGATAAAAGTCATATTTGTATTGTGTATGGAACGTGCCGACAAGAGGAACATCATACCGTTGCGCTAACTTGATGGCGCGGTGACCAACTAAGAACGGCGAATGAGCGTGAAAGATTGCCGGATGCGCTTCATTAAAAAGTTTCTTTGTTTTTCGTTTCATCCGTGGCTTAGCAACCGCGTATTGCGAGAAGCGGAATTGAATCGATGGTAAACGAATAACTTCATATGTTAGTTTTGAATCGTCCGCATCGCGATAATTTGGAACAACAACTTTTGTATGATAACCTTCGGCGTTTAAATACCTAGCATAGTTATCAACGACTTTGACAACCCCATCGACGACCGGGTAATAATTATCTACAAATTGATATGTATTTAATTTTGGTGTTGTAACTTTGGGCATCTTCTTTTGCTTTTTGACTTGCGCTGCACTTATTACAACAAGAATTAATCCAACAACAATATAGAAGTAATATGTTATAAACCGCCAAATGAAGATTGCCCATGTTAAGTGGGAACCCGTTACATATGTACTAAAAATTGCTTTAAAGGAAAGTTCCGCCCCACCTGCACCGCCTGGTGTCGGCCATACATTCGTGAAGCAAGTTGTATACAAACTAAGTGTTACGATATTTGATAAATTTAATACTTGATTAGGATTGGGTTGTAAATAAATTTCGGGAAGCGCTTTAATAACAAAATAAGGTATTGCAGCGAGCGAAAAATGAATAATGATCGAGTTAAAAAATAAAATAAGAAGTAATGGGATATTACCACTTAAGTCGCGGACAGATGTATGATAATTACGAATATACCGTGTTATCGCAATCTTTTTTTCTTCTTTCTTTTTAAACGGAAATTTATTAATAATTGCGTAAGCAACTTTTAGCATCCAGCGGGAAATCTTTTTCGATAATGTTAACGACATTAAAATAACTGGTAAGGCGGTTGAGGTAAATGCCCCAATATACGCAATCACGCGGACCCAGTCTTCCATTTGCACATCGCGAACCGCAATAAAAAAGACAACCGATAAAACTAAAAACGCCATTCGTGAGGCGGAAAAGTTCATAAATGTAATCGAGGTTGCTTGGCCAGTAGATAAGTGAATCTTCTGCATATGATAAATTTGATACGGTTCACCACCACTAGAATAAGGCGTTATATAGTCATAATAACGGCCGACAACATGTAAACGTAAGGAATCTTTTGGATATCGGCGCCCGTTTTGTGCTTTTATTAATATATAAAAATTAAGCGATGTTAAAAACATCACTAAAAGCAAACAACCAACCGCCCATAACAAATTATAACTTTTAAAGAAAGCGGGAAGGGCATCAAAAAACTCTCCCCATGATGCGGGCATTTCATCTTCAAGCGTTGAATAAACAACAATTGCTACGACGATAATTGAAACGAAGATAAACACAATACCAACGATTTGTTTAAGGCTATGTTTTTTCTTTACTTTTGGCGTTGTTACTTCGTTATGAGAATTTTCCATATCTTAAGACCTTTCGAAAAAATTATACCATTATTAAGATTTTAAATAAATACTATTCATAAATTGTCGGTCGTTGAAAAAAAGCACTTTGCGTTTTTCTTAAATAAAGCCGTTTTTAGCGCATTTCTTTAAAAGGATACGTAATTAAACTTAATAATCGTAATAAAACTTGCTTAAACGGATGATTATTTACCGGATTTACATTACTATCTTCGCTATAATGCGCATTATTTTGAACAACTAAACTTTGCTCCATTAGTGAAGATAATGATGAACGTAATGCATTATTAAATTCTTTACTATAAACGACATAAATTAAGGCCACAATTGCGGCGAATATATTACTAAGCTGCGTAAAATACTTCAAGTTATGGATTTCTTTTACTTTAACTAAATCAATGATTATCGCAATAAAAACAAGAATGGCAACGCCAAGCTTTAAAACAAGGGAAATAATTAGTTCCTTTTTCTTCATTGTTATTAATCCTTATAAAATTATTATAACATTTATTATGAGTAGCAATATAAAACACTAAAAGTAAGCTTTTCTTTAGAGCCATTCACCATAAATCTTAATAAAGAGCCGCTTTAATAATTGCGTTAAGAACGCATACGAAATAATAATTAAGAGTAGCCACGGAACATATGTTAAGGGAAGACTTGTCATACTTAACATATTAGCAATCGGAGTAAAAGCGACGACGATTGCTCCAATCGCACATAAGATTGAAGATATAATTAGGGGCTTAGAAGCGTTACTTTGAAAGAAGGGAATTTTCTTTGTTCGAATAACATGAACAATAACAATTTGGGATAGTGTTCCAAAAATGAACCAACCGGCTTGGAATAAGGGAGCTAATTGCCCATTAGCGACCGTAGCCCCTTCCATCTTACCAATCACAAACCACATAACAATAAACGTTAAGAAGTCAAAGATTGCGGAAAATGGACCAAAGATTGCGGTAAAGCGAAGTATTGATTTCGTATTCCATTTACGTGGTTGTACGGTATAATCTTCATCAACCTTATCAAAAGGAATACCAATTTGTGAAAAGTCGATTAATAAGTTTTGAACGAGTAATTGAACCGGTAACATTGGTAAAAAGGGTAAGAATAAACTTGCGCCGATAACCGCGAACATATTACCAAAGTTACCACTAACCGCCATTTTGATATATTTAATAACATTACCAAATGTTTGCCGACCATTAATTACCCCTTGTTCTAAAACCATCAAGTCTTTTTCTAATAAAATAATGTCGGCGGTTTCTTTAGCGATATCAACTGCGGTATCAACGGAGATGCCAACATCAGCTTGTCTTAAAGCGAGCGCATCATTAATCCCATCCCCTAAGAAACCAACGGTATGACCAAGTTCTTGATATAAACGAATAACCCGCTCTTTTTGATTAGGTGATAATTTACTATATAAACTAATCGTTGGCATGATTTCTTTAAGGTCTTCATCATTCATTATTTCTACATCCAATCCCGTTAAACGGTTTTCAGTTGGAATACCAACTTTATTACAAACTTTAACCGCGACGCCTTCACTATCGCCAGTTAAAACGATTGTTCTAACCCCATGATGGCTAAGCGCTTCAATTGCCACGGCCGCACTTTCTTTTGGTGGATCAAGAAAACCAATAAAGCCACTTAAGACAATGTCGGATTCATCTTTAACACTAAATGTATGTGCATCTGGCACATCGTTTTTTTGGGCAACCGCA
>DIQT01000006.1:87732-95176 GCA_002427365.1 Caryophanales bacterium UBA5455 | reverse complement strand
CACTTTCTTTTGGTGGATCTAGAAATCCAATAAAGCCAATTAAGACCATGTCGGATTCATCTTTAACACTAAATGTATGTGCATCTGGCACATCGTTTTTTTGGGCAACCGCAATAATCCGTAGCCCATCTGCATTATGTTTATTATATGTTGCTTCGGCAATTGCCCGCGTTTCAGGAGTCATCTCCACGACGTTCCCATCAAGTTCGATATATTTTGTAATCGATAGCATTTCTTCAACCGCGCCTTTTGTAATAAGTTGCCGTTTCCCTTTTTCATCACGTAAGACAACGCTCATTCTTCTTCGGGCAAAGTCAAAGGGAATTTCATCTTCTAAAACATAACGGGTCCGAACATTATAAACATCTTTCTTTTCCGCCCGCGCGATAATTGCAACATCAATTAAGTTTTTTAAGCCAGTTTGGAAATAACTATTTAAGAAGGCATGGCGAAGAACACGGAAATCATCTTGTCCATGAACATTCATATATTTTTCTAACACAATTTTATCTTCGGTTAAGGTACCGGTTTTATCAGTACATAAAATATCCATTTGGCCAAACGTTTGAATACTTCCTAAATCTTTTACAATTACTTCGTGTTTACTCATCGTAACCGCACCTTTAGCAAGCGTGGAAGTCATAATAACTGGGAGTAGTTCTGGTGTTAAACCAACAGCAATACTAACAGCGAATAATAGCGAAGCATCCCAAGGTTTAGCGTTTGGGCCAAACATATTAATTAAAAAGACAATTGGAACCATAACAATCATCATATAAATAAGGAGTTTACTAACGCTTGAAACACCTTTTTCAAAACTATTTTTATCGCGGGGGCTCGTTAACTGGGCCGCCATTGTGCCAAAATATGTATCATTTCCCGTTTGTAAAACAACTGCATACGAAACGCCACTCACAACGTTTGACCCCATAAAGCCAATATTATCTAAGTCAGTTATTGCTTCACCATCTTTTATTTCATAATCACTAAACTTTTCAACCGGATTACTTTCTCCGGTTAAAGCGCTTTGTGCAATAAATGTATCTTTTGTTTTAATAAAGCGAACATCAGCGGGAATCATATCTCCAGCTGAAAGTTTTACGACGTCTCCTGGTAAGATATCTTCCATATCAATTTCTTTTAATTTACCATCACGCAAGACATCAGCTTTATTCGAGATAAGTTTTGTAAGTTTTTCCCGCGCGGAGTTTGATTTTTCCCCTTGAATAAATGAAACAACGCTAGAAATTAATACAAGTGACAAAATAATTATGACGGGAATATAATCGGGTGTGTCTTCAAGAAGCACATCTAAAACAAAGGTAATGATCGCAATAATAAGTAAGATTAAATTAAATGGATTAATTAATGAATGGATCAACCGTCGAAATAATGTATTCTTCCGACCAACAACAATAATGTTTTTATCATATTCATCTTTAAGTTCTTCAATTTGAAGTGAAGTAATACCATTTTCGGTTGTATTAAACGCTAATAATAATTCTTCAATCCCCATTGATGAATATTGTCTAATGTTTTCTTCGACATTTTTTTGTTTTTTTAAATCGACTTTTGTTTTTACTTTTTTCATTTTCATCTTCTCCCTTACGCTAAAATTTTAAATAGGTAAAATTATTTATTCTTCCAACCTCGACTTTGTTCCATAATTTCTTCCTCCTATTTTCTAGCATAAAGAATGATGCTTGAGCGTTATCTTTTTACTATTTCCAGGCAATAAAAAATGCCAATAAACTGGCATTATACTTTTAATTCTATAAATAGAAACCAACGTATCAAGCTTCAAACCCATTAGGCATGTCATTACATTATTCTAAACCTTGATTCGATTTAGACTTCTACCTTCAATAAAGTGTCTCCACTACATTGCGGCAGTAACCAAAAAATCCTAATGGTATTCTCACCTACCAGTTCTATAATCATTTTAACATAGTAATTATTATAGTCAATTTTCACTATCAAGCTCGACACTTATGAATATATCAAAGAAACTTCATCCTTTTATCGTAAATAGCAATTATTAATATTGCCAATTTAGCGAAGTTTGTTATAATAAAAAAGCACTGCAGCCATGGCGGAACTGGTAGACGCGTACGTTTGAGGGGCGTATAGGGTAACCTGTGTGAGTTCAATTCTCATTGGCTGCACCATTTATGCAAAAACACCCGTGTAATAGCGGGTTTTTTTATTTATTAGCAAAAATTTTCTCCGCAATCGCCTTTACTAAAATCGCCATCTTATAAATAATCATGCTACAATTATATTTTAGATATGGAGACAATATGAAAAAACTTATTAACTATCTTAAATCGCATAGTAAAGAAATCATTCGTTTCGTTGTCGTTGGGTTAACTGCAACACTTGCCGATTACCTAACTTCTCTTTTATTTTTAAAAGTTATTTATACCGATCAAACACCAATTTTTGGTGGTGATAGTTTAAGTCGGAGTTTAGTGCTTGCAAAGACAATGGGGTATGTGGTTGGCATTATTGTTAATTATATTTTATCAACCTTCTTTGTTTTTAAAAATGTTGAAGATAAAAAGAAATCACGGTCCGTGCTTGGCTTTGTTATCTTTTCCCTTCTTAGCATTGGCGGATTTTTAATTAACCTTGGCATTACAAAATTAGGCAATTTAATTTATTCGGTTGATAATAATATTTGGTGGTATACCTTTGTCTTTATCGTCGCGACTGGTGTTGTTTTAATTTATAACTACATTACGCGGAAATATATTTTATATCGTGAACCAAAAGAAGAAAACGAAACAGAACAACAATAATTTTTAAATAATTACTTGCGGGGAGGACTTATGAAAACAAAGCCAAATAAAGTAAAAGACTTCTTTAAAAAAGTTGATGCTTTTTTTAATAAAATTAATGAAGCATTTCTATCTTTCTTCCGAAAACATTACTTATTGATTGCCTTCATTCTTATCGTCGCTTTATCGTTAACGGTTCGACTAGTATTTTTACCATTTGTTAGTGGCGATATGAATCATTTTTTATTACCATGGTTTAACTATTTACGAGAATTTGGAGGCTTTAAAGCTTTAAAAACATATCCGTGGGTTGGTAGCGGTATTTCTAAGCCAGGTGACTACCCGGTCGCTTATATTAATTTACTTGCACTTTTATCATATATCCCGGGAAACCCCATAACGCTTATTAAAATTTCAAGTATTCTTTTTGATTACGTCTTAGCAATTGGTGCAGTTCTCATCATTCGCGAGTTTAATAAAAATAATTTCTTATCGTTAATTGCTTTTGCGGCCTTTGTTTTCTTCCCAACAAGCATCTTAAATTCGGCGATTTGGGGTCAATCCGATCAAATGTATGTGGCCCTTGTTGTCTGGACAGTATGGCTATTACTACGGAAGCATCCTGTTTTAGCTATGATTCCGCTTGGCTTTGCAATATCAATTAAACTTCAATCCGTCTTCTTCTTACCTGTTTTAATTTATATGTGGTTAGCGAAGGAATTTAAACTTCGGAATATGTTAATCATCTTCTTAGTTATTTTTAGCACATTCTTACCAAGCTACTTGGCGGGCGCCCAATTCGCGATGCCCTTTAAAATGTATTATGAACAAATTACAAGTATTTATAGTAATGCCAACTATGGCGCTGGTTCGATGTATGCGTTTTTTGAAATGGCTAAATTTGAAGATGGAATTAATAAAGGTGGTGTCTTCTTAGCGTTTACATTTATTGGTATTGCGTTATTAATTTTATATCACTACCAAGTACCCGCGACAAAAAAGAATCTCGTTTTTGTTTCTGTATTATTTTCTCTTCTTTCACCATTTGTTTTGCCCCATATGCATGAACGATACTTTTATATGGCGGATGTCTTTTTAATTATTTATGTAATTATTTATCTTAGAAAATATTTGTTTGCTGCGCTCATGTCTTTTTCAAGCGTTATTACTTACACGCATTTCTTAACGGGCGAATATATCTTTAAGTTTTTAGGAACCGATTCCGTTCGGCTCGCGGCCTTAATTAACCTCGGATTACTTGTCGGTTTAATCTTCGAGGCGCCGAAAGTATTAGAAAAAACACCACTATTGGTTAGTGAAGAGTTAGCAATAAATAAAGAAGAAGATTAGTTATCTTCTTCTTTTCGTTTAAAGAGTTTTTTGCCAACGCTAAAGCGTAACGTAATAACGCCAATAATTGTAAGTAGACCTAGCGGTACCCCAAGCGTAAATGTTGGTTCCGTATATGTAATTTTTATCGTGTGCTTTCCCGCTTTTTCAATAACAAAACTTGTATAAATATTAAATTTCTTTTCAACTTTAACTTGTTTCCCATCGACGTAAACGCGCCAATTTTTAAGATATGGGAAGGTCACTAACATGGCTTGATCATCTTGTTTCGTTACGACTTCACCAAGATAATGGGCTGAATCTTTTTCTTTAAATTCGATAATATCTGCGTGATTTTTAATGTCCATAATATATTGTTCTAAGACATCCAAATCTTCATAATAAATTGCGGGTTTAATACTTACATTATCTTGTTTACTACTTGCACTAACCCGTAACGTACATGAAGAATTACTTCCAAAATTTACACCATTAATTTGATGACCAAAATAACTAAAGTTTGTTACATTCGTATAATTTTCCCGTAACGATAAGTCGCGATTCTTTGGTCCATCAATAAAATAATAATAATTGGTCGCATATTTTTTATTAAATTTATACGTTATTGTTCCCCCCGCATTAAAATCATAATTACCGTTATCATTAATTGAAACATTACTTAAGGAAGTAACGACATCAGCGCGTTTAAAGATATCTTTTGGGTCACCATTTTCATCGACAACGCGGTTCGTGATTGTTTTAAAAATATTGTTTTGATATTCAAAAACATCAAAATAATATATTTGATCACCCTCATACCGACCCGCCCCGACATAATCGATGTTTGTCGTTAAAATTGGAAATAAGAACGGCAAAACATAGTTATTTTCATATACAGCATATTGTTCATCCGATATGTCCGCTACTTTTTCTAACGAGGAAGTGAAATTAAGAAAGCGGTTGGTACTTATGCCAGCAATATTTACTTCATTAATAACATATTTAATTCCTAAATAAGAATTTAGCGCTAACGTATTGCCACTACCATAATTTAAATTAAACCCATTATAATGAAACCCCAGGCGTTTAAAGTAATTTAAGACATCACTTCTTTCACTTGAGGAATAATGAGAAATTCCGTTATATCCATAATATAAAGCATCATTATCAGCGCTGTTATATGCTCCCGAGCGAATAAAAGAATTTTCAAGCCGATAAAGGGAATCGTCTTCCGCTTTTAAATAATCAATAACGCTCGTAAATGCTTCATCTTTTCGATAGCTTTCCATACTTGCGTGGTTTAACGTTTCTTCAAACGATGTTAAAACATGATTGTTATTGCCAAAGACATTTGTAATAGCGATAAGTCCTAAAATACCGCTTAAGAAGGGAGCGACATGACCTTCATCTTTTTTATCAAAACTAATTGCGAATAATAAAGTAATCATCACGATAACAAATAAGATGCCCATAAAATTACTAAGGAAATCATTCAAATATAAATAAATAATTAAAGCGAAATAAATAACAAAAGGTAAGCTAAAAGCGTATGCTTTTACTTCTTTTATTTCTTTAAATGATTTAGAAGCATATAAAATTAAAATAAAACCAAACACAAAACTGTAGCGAGCCGGGAACCAATTAGGCGCTGGACCGCCATGGAATAGATGATCAATTCCTTTATTAAAGAAGGCAAGTAAATAAATACCAAAAAGGGCAAGCGTGCTAATTCGTTCGCGCTTACTAAATTTATTATTAAAGAAAAATAAAATTGTTAAAATCACCGGCAATGCCCCAACATAAAAGGCGACCGCGGGTCCTTTAATATCTTCCATCCCTGCATACGAATGATAAATAAAACCTTGTTCAATCTTTATAACATCATAAAATGTTTTAATCGTAACGGGCAGATTAGTAAAACTGCTTCCACCTTTGGTTCCAATAATATGGACAAGCGCTGTGCCCCAAAAGCTAAATGAAATAAGTCCTGCGAGGAATGAGCCAACGGAAAAGACTAAAATTCGCCGCCATTTCCTATCTAAATCCGTAGTTGTAACAAATTGGACAAGGAAAAATAAAACAGAAAAGATCGCGATAATAATTCCAATATACCAGGAAGTCATAATCGCATACGCTAACGAAAAGATATATAGTAACGGTGCTTCGTTTTTACTAATCTTAATAATTCCATAAGCGACTAGCGGTAAGATCAACACACCATCAAGCCACATAATATTTGAATAATAAATGAAGTTATAGGCGATTAATGCATAAGAAACGGCAAACACTAAATTAATTAAACCGTTTTTATTTAACTTATCTAAAACAAGATAACTCGTTAATCCCGCCGTACTTATTTTTAAAATGACAATCCACATTAACCCCGCGGGTAGTTCGCTGAAGGTGAAAAACTTTAAAAGCAAATTAAATGGGGAAGCTAAATAATACGTAAAGATGGAAAGAAAATCACCACCGGTAACTTTCCCTAATGTATATAAAATATTATATTCCCCATCAAGCATACGTTTATAATAACGGAAAAAGGCAATGTATTGGCCACTCATATCAATCATTAATAAGGAATGGCCATTTGCTTTAAATGGGTAATAACTGCTTAAAGAAAATAACAAAATACTTAATCCAAATGGAATAAAAAAGGCGAGTAAAAGTTCAAAAATCTTTTTCAAAACTTTTCCGCTTTTAGAATTTATAAAATAATCACTGACTTTATTAAGTTTCATTTCCATATGTATAATTATATACAATAACGCGAACAAAATTTACTTATTTTACTAATAATGGTAAAATACTTTTGGATTGAGGACATAAATATGAAGCGAAAAATTTGTTTAATAATTCCTTCCTACAATGAAGAAAAAATGATTGATACGTTATATCACGAAATTACAAAGGTTGTTAATGATATTGAAGGATATGATTTTACTTTGCTTTTTGTCGATGATGGTTCAAAAGATCAAACTTTAGCATTAGTTAAAAACCATGCCATAAGTGATACCCGAGTTAAATATGTCTCTTTTTCACGGAACTTTGGAAAAGAAGCCGCCATGCTCGCGGGGTTAGAATATGCTCAAAAGCTTAATGCTGACGCAGCGATTTTTATGGATGCCGACATGCAAGATCCACCAGTCATTATTAAAGATTTTCTTAAATATTATGAAGAAGGGTATAAATATATTTATACGCGAAATCGTAATCGGAAAGGCCAAGGCTTTTTAAAGAAGTTCTTCTCTGTTTCTTTTTATAAAGTTTATCGCATTTTAACAAAAGAAAAGAATGTTATTTCTAATGCTCGCGACTTTGCCTTACTCGATAAA
>DIQT01000006.1:75585-87633 GCA_002427365.1 Caryophanales bacterium UBA5455 | reverse complement strand
ATCGCATTTTAACAAAAGAAAAAAATGTTATTTCTAATGCGCGCGACTTTGCCTTACTCGATAAAGATGTTATTAATGCGTTCTTAAGTTATAAAGATACTCGGCGCTATTCTAAAGGCATTGCTTCGCAAATGGGATTTAAAAATAAAGTTATTGAATATGACTTTAATTCACGGATTGCCGGAGAAACCAAATGGTCATTTCGTAAACTATTTAAATACGCGATGGTGGGAATTGAACAATTTTCACGCATTTATGAAATTGTCCCTAACATTTTATTAATTCTTCTTTTTATTGGCCTTGGCGTTCAAATCGGTTTCGCTATTGCGTATCCTGATATTTATCGCTGGCTGTTTGTCGCAATTACTGGTGGCGTTTTCTTAATTGTCCTTGTTTTAAAGTTCATTATGAAAGTTCTTTATGATATCCGCGACCAACAACTAGGACGGCCCCAATATTTAACGGAAGAAACTAACGTTATCGAAAAATAACTTTGCTAAGTATAAATAAAAACTTAATAAATAAAGTGTTAATTAACGAAAAATTAACACTTTTTTTGTTCATGAATATTTGGACTTGGTATAATTAATATATGAAAGAATTATTAGTAAAAAACTTAGCGCTGTTACCAAAACGTTCAAAAGAGGGCCATAAGTATACTTATGGTTCTTTATTAATCATTGGTGGTTCAATTGGTTATTTAGGTGCGCCGGAACTTAGTGGTTTAGCCGCATTACGTAGTGGGGTTGGCCTTGCATCAATTGCGTTACCTAACGACATATATTATTCATTTAAAAAAGATGTTTTAAGTTTAATGTTTTTCCCTTATCAAACCTCCAGCGATATCAAAGCGCTTTTACCAAAGAAAACGGCGGTTGTTTTTGGTCCAGGATTAAATAAAGATGATCCCCAAAATGAGGCTGTCCTTGAAACGCTATTAACGGCCAAAATCGCGTTATTAATTGATGCGAGTGGCTTAGATATTTTTAAACGGGTTATGGATAAGTTTGATGACTTCGCAAATGTTGTTATTACCCCGCATTTAGGAGAAGCAGCGCGACTTTTAGATGGTCTTGATCCGCTTACGAACTATGAACTCCTTCTAAAGAAGAATATTACGTTAGTCTTAAAAGGCTCAACAACGATTATTGCGAAGAATAATGAACGCTTTTTAGCAAATAATGGCCACCCAGCGATGGCGGTCGCGGGGATGGGGGATGTTTTAAGCGGTGTTATCGGTGCTTTTTTAGCGGAAGGTTATTCTCCCCTTGAAGCAAGTAAACTTGGTGTTTATATCCATCAAGCCGCGGCTAGATATGCCTTAAAAGCAACTCATGAAATATCCTTAATTAGTGAAGATGTGATTAATAGTTTACCGTTTGTTTATGATGAACTAACGGCGGAACAAAAATAATTTAAATAAATTAGGTTAAGCATGTTAAAATATAAAACAAAGGAGGGCAATACGAATGCTTAAAAAATTTCTTTCGGATAAAAACAATCCTGAACTTTTAAAAGCGGTTAATGCGATGCACCCTCGTGACATCGTTAACGAACTTGAAGATTTAAGCGAAGAAGAATTTAATGAAATATTACTTCTTCTTGACCCCTCTTTAGCAGCGGACGTTTTAGTTTATCTTGAACCAAGTGAAGCGGCGGAACATATTCAAGAACAAAATCTTGAAACACAAATTGCCTTACTTGATGCGATGGATATTGATGACGCCGCAGATATTATTGAAGAATTTGATGAGGAACAACAAGATCTTGTTATACACTCCTTAGAAGATGCTGATCAATTAGAACAATTATTAAAATATGACGATAATCACGCTGGGGCGTATATGACTACCCAAATGATCGTTTTAAAACCGGAAATGGGTGTTAAAGAAGCAACAAAAAAAATTATTAAGGAAGCCCCGGAAGTTGAAACAATTATGACGTTTTATGTTGTTAATGACCTTTTTGAATTAATTGGGAAAATTAGCCTTAAACATTTAATTAGTGCCAAACCACCAACAACGATCCATGATTTAATGGAAGATGTTCGTTCATTCCATACAACGGATGATATTATTGAAGTTACGACTTACCTTAGAGACTATGGCTATTTTGTTGTGCCCTTAGTCGATGATGAAAACAAATTAGTGGGGATGGTCACTCTTGATGATGCGATTGAAGCGTATACGGATGAAGCAAGCGAAGACTTTACTAAATTAGCGGCGACTTCATCAACCGAAGATACGGGCTTTATTAAGGCAGCTTGGCACCGGTTAATTTGGCTATTAATTTTAGTTATCGTTGATGTTCCATTAATTTTTACCACTGGCTTATTTGAAGAAATAATTGCCTCTTTTGCCATTTTAGCGATGTTCCAACCGCTTATTTTAGCTTTAGCGGGTAATGTCGCAACTCAAACCTTAGCGGTGACCCTGTTATATTTAAATGATCCAGATGATAACCCTCAGCTTGAAGCCCGACGAGAAATCGGTTCGGGTTTATTAAGTGGGGTTTTACTAGGAATTGTCGCTGGGCTATCCGCATATGTGATTGCGATTATCATCCATAGTCCCTTTGCTTGGCGCGTTGGCCTCGTTGTTGGGGTGTCCTTAATGGGTAATATCGCTATTTCACCAGCGATTGGGTTTGCAATTCCTTATTTCTTAAAGAAAATAAAACTAGACCCAGCAGCGGCAAGTGGGCCCTTAATTACGTCCGTTGTTGATTTCTTTGCGATGATTATTTACTTTGGTTTAGCAACGCTTTTATTAGGAGGACTCGCATAATGAAAATAGAATTTGATTTTCATCGTTCCGACTCCATTTTGAAGCGCGAACTAAATAAACTCCACGCCGTCGATTTAGCGGAGATTTTTGAAGACGCTACGAGTGAGCAAAAAAAGAAATTACTCATGGTTGTCGACTTTAAAAACCTTGCCGAAATGCTTGTTGAACTTGATGAAGATACGCAAATCGATGTTTTCCGAACACTTGATAAGCCAACCCAAAGTAAAGTTTTAACGCACTTAAAAACCGATGAAATTCGTACACTCCTTCTTCCTGCGGGCGTCTTAGAACGGACTAAATATTTACATTTCTTAAAACCACAACAAAAAGCCCAAGTTGAACAATTATTAACATATAGTGAAACACTTGCGGCAAGCCAAATGACGAGTGAATTTGTCACAGTTGATGAAGGAATGAGTATTAAAGAAGCCACGCATCATGTAATTACTTTTTCTGATGAAAAGCATTATATTGAAACAATTTTTGCGGTTGATAAAGACGGAACTTATTTAGGCACTATTAAAATTAAAGATTTAATTATCGCGCGTCCAGACGATAACCTTCACGATTTAATTGTTAGTTCGGGGCCCGTTGTTAACGAAACAACGTCGTTAGAACGAGCGGTTAAATTAATTTCCGACTACGATATTGATTCCATTCCCGTCTTAGATGAAGCAAATCATATTATTGGGATTATTACCGCTGATGATACATTTGAAGCCTTAAATGAAATCTTAATTAGTGATTACCAAGCTTTTGCAGCGGTTAAAGAACACGAAAGCGAATTATCCGCGGTCGAAAGAAGTAAAAAACGATTCCCATGGTTATTAGTTTCCGTTATTTTAAATATTTTAATTGCGTTATTTTTAACGCTCTTTGAAACAACGATTGAAACGATTGTTTCACTTGTCTTATTTCAACCAATGATCCTTGATATGGCGGGTAATATTGGAACTCAATCACTAGCGGTTACGATCTTAAAAATTAATAATGACGACGATATGAAACGGCATATTTTTAAAGAAATTCTTATTTCATTATTTAATGCGGTCGCGATTGCGGCGGTAGCCTTTGGCATTGTCTTCTTATTAAATTCCTATGTTTTCCCTAGTAATGAAGTTGTTCCATTACGCTTAGCAACAATTGTTAGTATTTCGTTATTAACGGCGATGGTCTTCGGTGGAAATAATGGGGTTGTCTTACCACTGCTTCTAAAAAAAATGGGTGCGGATGAAACGATTGCCAGCGGCCCCTTATTAACTTCAATTAATGACTTCTTCGCCTTAGCGATTTACTTTGTACTCGCAACGTTATTATTGTTATAAGAAAATTTATTAGTTTTGAAGCGTTAGGCTACCACACTTGTGGTAGCTTTTTTCAACATTCGTACAAATTTTACCGATTGTAATTGTTTATTATCTTTATTTTTCCTATAATAAAGAAGATAGGAAAGAGGGTGAATTTATGAGTAAAGAAAACGCATCAAAAAACCAATTACTACGGATGCCAACGTATTTATATCATTTAAAAATGCTTAAAGAAAGTGGGGTCGAATATGTTACCGCACCGAAATTAGCGCGCGAGTTAGATTTAAACGTTGAACTTGTTAAGAAAGATTTAGCGCTTGTTTCCCTTGATCAAGGAAAACCCCGCGTTGGTCGAAGCATCGATGTTTTAATTACCGATATGATTGCCTTTTTAGAATATGACCAAATAACCGAAGCAGTGTTAATTGGGTGTGGATCGCTAGGAAGCGCACTTGCGGACTATCAAGGCTGGAGCAATTTTGGCTTAAAAATTGTCGCCATCTTTGATAATGATATGAAACTTATTGGCACAAAGATTAATAATTTAACCGTATTACCATTAGAACGGCTTGAAGAAATTCAAGCAATTTATCATGCACCAATTGGCATTATTACCGTTTCTAAACAAGCCGCCCAAATTATTGCGGAACGGCTTGTTAAAGCCGGGTGCCGCGCCTTATGGAACTTTGCGCCGGTCCATTTACGCGTACCAAAACGAATCATCGTCCAAGATGAATCAATGGCCTCCAGCTTAGCGATTTTAAACCATCGTTTACGGCAATAAGTAAAATATTTGTTCTAATTAAAAACCCCCGCTTTAATAAACGGGGGTTTTATTTTACATTGCTAAGTCGTCGTAAGATTTAAGTTCTTTGACAAGCGGCTTAATGACTTTTTTCATATTGCCTTTTTCAAAGGGGTTCCGTAAGCGGGCTTGATGAAGTAATTCAACAAAGGGGAATTGTCCACCAAGACGGCATAAGTTAACGTATTTATTCCACGCCCGCCCATAGTCTTCTTTCATTTCTAAAGCGAATTGGAAAGCAACAACTTGGGCAAGTGTGTAATCGATGTAGTATAAGGGACTCGAGAAAATATGATGTTGCCGCATCCAGCGACCACCTTGATTTAAGAATTCGTTATCACCATAATCGGTGCCTGGCGTATATTTTAATTCAATTTTCCGCCAAATCGCATTTCTTTCCGCGGGAGTAGCGGTTGGATGTAAATAAACCCATTCTTGGAATTCATCAACGCTTACACCATATGGTAAGAACGTTAACGTTCCTTCAATATGCGAGAATTTAAATTTATCAGTATCTTTTTTAAATAAATCGTCGATAAATGGTTTAGTAAAGTATTCCATGCTCATCGAGTGAATTTCACAAGCTTCAAGCGTTGGTGATTGATACGCGGGAACTTCAATATTTCGCGCTTCATATGCTTGGAAAGCATGGCCAACTTCGTGCGTTAAAGTTTCAACGTCACCTTGCGTACCATTAAAGTTTGCAAAGATGAATGGTGTTTTGTAGCGGGGGAAATATGTCATATAGCCACCACCACGTTTGCCTGGTTTAGCGTCTAAATCAAGTAATTCATTTTCGACCATCATCGTAAAGAATTCACCAATTTCCGGATCCATTTGGTTATACATAGCTTTTGCAGCGTTTACTAAATATTCCCGGTCACCGGCTGGTTTCGCGTTACCGCTTAAGAAGGATAAGTTATAGTCATAATATTCCGGATTATCAATTTTAATCCGTTTGGCTTGGCGTTTCCGT
Organism: Caryophanales bacterium UBA5455; assembly: GCA_002427365.1. Taxonomy (GTDB): domain Bacteria; phylum Bacillota_I; class Bacilli_A; order RFN20; family CAG-826; genus UBA5455. The sequence continues at coordinate 81,759 of DIQT01000006.1, read as the reverse complement.
AATTTCTTATATAACGGGGTAACGTTCTTTTTAATTTCTTCCCGGTAAACAGCGACATCTTCGGGGCCGTAATCAAGGCGACCCATCCGCGCGTAACCTAAGCCTAAATAGTTTTCATAGCCAAGTGTTTTCGCCATTTTGTCGCGAACTTTCACGAGTTGGTCATAAAAGTTTTCTAGTTCGCTTTGATGTTCAGCATACCACGCCCAATAAACCGTACTCGCTTCTTTTCTTGTTTCACGGTCTAAATCATTCATAAAGCGACCCATTTGGGTAAGCGTGTACGTTTCGCCGCGGAAAACTACTTCACCACTAGAAACTAGTTCGTTATATTCGGTTGTTAATTTGTTTTCTAATTGTAAATCTTCAATAATTGCGGGGGAGAATGTTTTAATTTCATTTTCCATCATATCAAATAAATATTTACCGTATTTTTTTTCAAGTTCCTTCCGATGAGGGGATGATAATAACGCCATATTAAAATCGTTATTAAGTTGGCTAAAGTAGGGGCTAATTTCATCAATTAAATCAACCGCTTCTTTATACTTTTCATCTTTGCTATTAATCGAAAAGCGGACCGAAATAACGGTGATATCGGTGGATAACTCTTCAATAAGTTTATTCCATTTTTCAATTGCTGTACTTGCTTCTTCGCTTGTTTTAGCATTTTTAATAGTAGCGATAATCGCACTACCTTCTTTTTGAATCTTTTTTAGATTGGGGGGATTAAATGGATATTCAGAAAATTTCATTATTCTACCTCTATTTCTTAATAATTAAACTTGGTTGATCCATTTCTTTTGGAGCTTGTTCACCAAGTAGTTCAATAATTGTTGGGGCAATATTTGAAAGTTTGCCTCCTGTTGGCATTAATTCAACACCAGGAACCGTTAACGAAAAGTGAACGGGGTTAGTAGTATGCGCGGTAAATGGCCGACCTTCAGCGTCTAAGAATTGTTCACTATTACCATGGTCCGCGGTTAAAATTAATGTGCCACCATTTTGTTTAACATAGTCCCAAATCCGGCCAACTTGGGTATCAACGGTTTCGACTGCTTTAACAATTGCTTTTTCCACTGCCGTATGACCAACCATGTCGCAGTTGGCAAAGTTTAAAATAACAACGTCTAAATCTTTTTTATCTAATTCTTTAAATAAGGCATTCGTTACTTCGACCGCACTCATTTCCGGTTGTAAGTCATACGTTGCAACTTTTGGTGAGTTAATTAAGACGCGGCGGGATCCTTTAAGTTCCGGTTTTTCCACACCATCGTAGTTAACCGTTCCATCAAAGAAAAAGGTAACGTGCGCGTATTTTTCGGTTTCGGCAATTCTAAGTTGCGTATAACCATGATCCGCTAACCATGGGCCAAGCGGATTGGCTAAACTTGGTAACGTAAAAGCGATTTCACTTTTTACCGAGTCGGCATATTTCATTGTCGAAACATAATATAAGTTCTTTAATTGATGTTCCGGTGTATAAGCTTTATACGCTGGTTTTCCATCCGCATTTAATGGCGGGTTGCTATAAAATGTTGGGTTTGTAAACATTGTGGAAATTTGAATAGCCCGGTCTGGTCGAAAGTTAAAGTAAATAATTGAATCATTATCTTTAATTCTTCCATCAACATTCGCGTTAAACGTCGGAATTAAGAATTCGTCACTTGCATCCAAGTTGTTCGCGGGTAAAACATTTTTATATTGATCGATAAAGTAATCGTGATAATCCGTAAAACTTGGGCCATCATGATCAACAATTAAGCGATAATGGCGGTCATTACGAATTAAGTTTTTATCACGGTCCATTCCCCAATATCTTCCACCGATATCAGCGATATGACCATAATTTAATTCTTTCATAAGCGCGACAAGTTCATCAATATATTTGACACCTGATTGGGGATCAACGTCCCGACCATCCATAAAGGCGTGGACATAAACGTCTTTAACACCTTCTTGCTTCGCTAAGCGAATAAGCGCTTTAATATGTTCCATATGGGAGTGAACACCACCATCAGAAACTAACCCCATTAAATGGAGGTTGCTGTTATATTTTTTTGCATGAGCGGTCGCGTGTAAATACGCGGGATTTGTATAAAATTCGCCCGATTTAACTTTTTGGTTAATATATGTAAGTGATTGATAGACGATGCGGCCAGCCCCAATATTTTGGTGACCAACTTCACTATTACCCATTTGACCAGCGGGTAATCCGACTTCTTCTCCACTTGCTTCAATTAATGTGTGCGGATTTTCGGCGAAAAATTTGTCTAAGTTTGGAGTTTTCGCCAGATACACTCCATTACCATAATGTTCTTTACGATAGCCAAGGCCATCAAGAATCGCTAGAATAATTGGTTTTTTTACCATAAAGCATTACCTTCTTTCTTGTTAATTATAATGCAATCTCATATTTTATAAAGAGTAAAGCACTCTAAATTGCACATAATTTAGCAAATTTGTTCACTTTGTGATGAATTAAACAATTTCGGGAAAGATAATTATTTTTTAATGAAAATAAGTCGCGGTATTCGGGGCTTTTTTTTCGATATTTAAACTAACAAAAATACTTTTTTCTTCTTTTTTACTTCGCGTTAAGATTTTAAGTAAGTAATATTTTTCCATACAAAACCCCTTTTTTGTTGATGACAAGTGCATATTTCTTATCATGAAAATTGACTATACCATAATTTAGTGGTAAAATTTAAGTAGATTTTAAGTGAGGTAATGCTTATGAAAAAACCAATTGTTGGGCTTCTCTATGACTTTGACAAAACTTTATGCACCGATGATATGCAATCTTATGATTTAATTCCGAATTTAGGCATGACACCAAGTGAATTTTGGGGTAAAACCCAAGAGTTCACCGATAAGACGGGTGTGGAACGAATTTTATCGTATATGTATGTCATGGTTAATTTAGCTAAAGAAAAAGGGATTGAACTAACAAGAGACTATTTAAAATCCACGGGACAAAATATTGAGTTCTTCCGCGGCGTTAAATCATGGTTTAAACGGATTAATGCGTATGGTGAAGAACTTGGCGTCCAAATCGAACACTATTTAGTTAGTTCGGGAAATAAAGAAATTATTGAAGGCTGTGCGATTGCGGATGAATTTATGGCGACATTTGCATGTGAATTTTATTATGATGAACAAAGTAAACATCCCGTTTGGCCGAAAACATTCATTAACTATACAGCCAAAACCCAATACTTATTTAGAATTTCTAAAGGTGTTCTTGATACGCGCGATGATGATAGCGTTAATCGGAAAGTTGAATCGCGGCGAATTCCTTATCGCAACATCGTTTACTTTGGGGATGGTTTAACCGATATTCCCATTATGATTTTAGTTAAAGAAAATGGCGGTAAATCAATCGCGGTTTATCAAGAAAATAACCGTGATGTCGTCCGGCAATTATTCCAAGATGAACGGGTTAACTTTATTTGTAAAGCTGATTATAGTGCAGGTAGTGAGTTAGATAAAGTCGTTAAACTCATTATTCAAGAAATTGCTGTCTCGCATGAACTTTCGAAAAAACAAATCGAATTATTACAAAAATAACAATTAATAATTAAGGAAAGTGGCCGTAATAACTTTCCTTTTTTTAATGCCGCATAACTAGCATTTAGGAGCGATAAATAATATAATTAGACCGATTGGAGCGCCGAATGAATTTTGCAATGATTTTAATGGCGGGTAGCGGCTTACGGTTAGCGGCGGACCGGCCTAAACAATATTTAGAAATTAAAAACAAACCGTTATTTATTTATACCGCGGAAGTTTTTGCTAACCATCCAAATATTGATCATTTACTTCTTGTCGCGCGGAAAGAAGATTTTGCTTTTATTAATGAAACATTAGCAAAATGGAATATTAATAAAGTTCTTCCTCTTGTTGCCGGAGGCGATACGCGGCAAGCAAGTGTTTATAATGGTTTAATCGCGCTTAAAAAACTTGCTAACGAAGATGACTTAATTTTAATTCATGACGCGGCGCGGCCACTAGTAAGCGAAGCAATTATTAGCGATAACATTATTAAGGCTGCCGAAACGGGGACCGCTTTAACTGCTTTATCAACAAGTAACACGATTGGTGTTTCATTTGATGGAAAATCATTAGATAATGTCCCAAACCGCGATGAATTATTTATTATTCAAACACCGCAAACATTTAAATATAAACTTATTTTTGACGCCCATTTAGGAGCGCTTAATAATCAATTAACAAATCAAAGTGATGATGCACAACTTCTCTTACACTTAAACATTCCCGTTTATTTTGTTAACGGAAGTTCCTTAAACTTTAAAGTTACGACAAAAGAAGATTTTAAACTATTACAAGCGGTGATTGGAGACACTAATCATGAATAAAGAGTTCTATGTCCTTAACGATGTTATTGTCGGTAAGGTTGTTTCCTTAAAACCATATGGAGCATTTTTAAAATTTCCCAATGAGCAAATCGGCTTACTCCATATTAGTGAGATGAGTGAACGGTTTGTGCATAACATTGAAAACTTCGCACCCATTAATAGTGAAATAAGTGTTAAAGTTATTGAGGTTAATGAAGAAACAAATTTTTTACGCGTTTCCATTAAACAACTACCACCAAAACTTAGAAAAGAACAATTTAGTGAAACAAACCGCGAAGATATTGACAAAAGCACACTCGATTTTACCGCATTAGAAAAAGCACTTCCCCACTGGATTAATGAGGGGTTAATATTAGCTAAAAAGGAGCAAAACAATGATTAAAGTAGATTTAACAAACACCTTAACAACAATTGATTACGTTAGTTATGAAACACGGGTCGAACAAGTTCACACGATGATTCATAATAAATCTGGTAAAGGTAATGATTACCTTGGCTGGTTAGATTGGCCAAGTCTTCACGATAAAGATGAAGTTAAAGCGATGAAAAGGGCGGCCGAATATGTACGGCAAAACTTCGATATTCTCGTCGTATGTGGCATTGGCGGATCATATTTAGGCGCACGCGCGGCAATTGAAGCGTTACGCGGCTTATATAGCGATGACCCTATGGAAATTGTTTATTTAGGCCAAACAATCTCCCCAACTTATATTCATCAAGTTCTTTCCTACTTAAAAGGAAAACGCTTTGCGGTTAATGTTATTTCGAAATCCGGAACGACAACTGAAACCGCGTTATCATTCCGCTTACTTAAAAAACTTTTAGAAACCGAATTAGGCAAAGATAAAGCCGCGAAAGCTATTTTTGCGACAACCGATAAAGAAAAAGGTGCACTAAAAACGTTAGCGCATGAAGAAGGTTATCAAACATTTGTGTTACCAGGAAATATCGGGGGCCGTTATAGTGTTTTAACCGCGGTTGGTTTATTCCCTCTAGCTTGTGCGGGTGTTGATATTGATGCGATGTTAACGGGCGCGCTTGATGCCGAAACTGAATTGATGAATCCGCATTTAAAAGAAAATAGTGCTTATCAATATGCGGTTATGCGTGATCACTTATATCGTCAAGGTAAAAATGTTGAACTCTTTGTTTTATATGAACCGCAATTTACCCAAATTGGTGAATGGTTAAAACAACTTTTTGGCGAAAGTGAAGGAAAAGAACATAAAGGTTTATTCCCCACAAGTGTCACTAACTCAACGGACTTACATAGTCTTGGCCAATTTATTCAAGAAGGAACACCGTTACTATTTGAAACAATTGTTTATGTTAATGAACCAACACTTGATTTAGATGTTCCCCTAATGGAAGGCGATTTAGATCAATTAAACTATTTAGCGGGTAAACCGATTAGTTTTGTTAATGAACAAGCGTATTTAGGAACACTTGACGCGCACGTTAAAACGGGTGGTGTTCCAAATATCATTATTAACGTACCTAAAATGGATGCCTATCACTTAGGTTACCTCTTCTATTTCTTTATGAAAACATGTGCGATGAGTGCATATCTTCTTGATATTAACCCCTTTAATCAACCGGGTGTCGAAGTTTATAAAAAGAATATGTTCCATTTGTTAGGTAAACCTGGCTTTTAAAAATCTTAACTTAAAAAATCAAATAAAATGGTGGGTTTTTGTATTTAATAATTGACTAATAAATGTGATAATGCTATATTTATCAAGCGTGCACAGCTGGTGTATTAAGGATGCTTAGCTCAGTTGGGAGAGCATCGCCTTTA
>DIQT01000006.1:75155-75421 GCA_002427365.1 Caryophanales bacterium UBA5455 | reverse complement strand
CATCGCCTTTACACGGCGGAGGTCGGGGGTTCAAGCCCCTCAGCATCCACCATAAAAATGCACACATGTTGGAGGAGTAGCGAAGTGGCCAAACGCGGCTGACTGTAAATCAGTTCCTTAGGGTTCGGTGGTTCAAATCCGCCCTCCTCCACCATTTAGTGGGGTATAGCCAAGAGGTAAGGCAACAGACTTTGACTCTGTCATTCCCTGGTTCGATCCCAGGTACCCCAGCCATCACTCGCTAGCTCAGTCGGCAGAGCACTTGA
>DIQT01000006.1:52179-74906 GCA_002427365.1 Caryophanales bacterium UBA5455 | reverse complement strand
CACAGGACTTAAAATCCTGCGAGGTTAGTCCCTCGTACCGGTTCGATTCCGGTTCTGGGCACCATCTAAAATTAACAAGCTGTATGGCTTGTTTTTTTTATGTTTTTTTCAATAAATTACATTAAAGAGCTAGCGTTATGATATAATAAATTTAGATGTTCTTTTGATTAAAGAAGAAAAATTTTGACGCTAAAGGAGGTTAACATGCATCTTATCTTAACCATGGCGGACTTTGAGCAATATATGATTTATATTTGGCTGGGAATTTTTATCATTATGCTCATCATTGAAGGAGCAACAAGCGAGGTTGTTTCAATTTGGTTTGCAATTTCAGCCATCGTCGCGCTTATTTTAAGTGCGATTCCTGGTATTCCTTTATGGGTCGAGGTCATTGTCTTCGCGGTTGTTAGTGTAATTTTATTAATCGCTTTCCGCCCCCTAGTGAAAAAATATTTATCAAAAAATAAAATCGCCACAAATGCTGATAGTTTAATTGGTCGCCAAGCAAAAGTTACGAAAGAAATTTCTCCATTAGAATATGGTCTACTTAAACTTCAAGGGGTCACGTGGACCGCGCTTAGTGAAGATGAAAGTCAAGTTATTCTTGTCGGTACGTTAGTTGAAGTTGTAAGTATCGAAGGTAATAAATTAGTTGTTAAAGTCGCAACAGAAAAAAATAGTCAATAGGAGGACTAAAGTATGCAAGGATGGGAAATCGCGTTAATTGTTATTGGAGTTGTCGTTTTAATTATTTTGTTAATTTTTATTTCAAATATTCGAATCGTTCGCCAAACAAATAAATATATTGTGGAACGGCTCGGAGCGTATCATAAAACATGGGATACTGGCATCCACTTCTTGTTACCATTTTTTGATCGGGTCGCTTCGATTGTTTCGACAAAGGAACAAGTAAGAGACTTTGATCCGCAACCCGTTATTACAAAAGATAACGTAACGATGCAAATTGATACGGTTGTCTTTTATACCGTCACAGACGCAAAGTTATATACGTATGGGGTTGATTATCCCGTTGGGGCGATTGAAAACTTATCAGCGACAACCTTACGGAATATTATTGGGGATTTGGACTTAGATGAAACACTTACCTCGCGTGATGTGATTAACGTTCAAATGCGGGCAATTTTAGATGAAGCAACCGACCCTTGGGGCATTAAAGTTAACCGGGTCGAACTTAAAAACATTTTGCCACCGAAAGATATTCGAGACGCGATGGAACGGCAAATGCGGGCGGAACGTGAAAGACGGGAAAAGATTTTATTAGCGGAAGGGGAAAAAGCTTCAAAAATCTTGATTGCGGAAGGTAATAAAGAAAGTGAAATTCTTAACGCCGAAGCACATAAAACTTCAAATATTTTAAAAGCCCAAGGGGAAGCCGAAGCCGTCTTAACTTTAAAAAAAGCGGATGCTGAAGCGTTAGTCTTAATGCGTGAAGCCGAACGGAAAGGGCTTGAAGCATATAAAGAAGCCGGCGCTGATGAAGCGGTGTTAAAACTTAAACAATATGAAGCGCTCATCAAAATAGCGGATGGCCAAGCAACAAAAATTTATATTCCTAGCGATCTTCAAAACGTCGCTGTTAATAGTGAAGTTTTTGCCCAAACAATTAGTAAAACGATAAAAGAATAGTATCTTTGATTAAGCATTTAAGGGTGGTATTTACCACCCTTTTTCTATGCATTTCTAATGAATTACCCTAGACCATATGGTAAGATTCTTGTGCAAGGAGAAAGTATATGAGTATTGAACAACAAATTGAAATTACCCTTATGAAAGTTCGCCCTTTTATTCAACGTGACGGCGGTGATGTTGAGTTTGTTGAATTTAAAGATGGGATTGTTTACATCAATTTAGTGGGCGCTTGTATTGGTTGTAGTTTACAAGATACAACCTTAACACAAGGCATCGAAGTTATTTTGATGGATGAAGTACCTGGCGTCTTAGGCGTCCGGCTCGCAAATTAAAAAAGTAAAATTTAACGAAAAGAAAACTCCAATTAAGTACTTGGAGTTTTTTATTTAACTAACTTTGCTTTATAAAATATTCATTCCCGCGCTACTAAAGTCCATCGGATAAACCGTTCCATATTCTCGAAAATAATCAGCAATACAATCCCTCGTAAAGCCTTCCATAACCCACTTAGCTTCATTAATTGTATAACCGCGATATTCATAAACATAGGAGATGACGGCAACTTTGTATTTCACATTACTTTCTAATGTTGTTAATCCACTTATACCAATTTGGCGGTTCCCTAGCGCTTTAATTTGAGAACCATAAAGTTCAAAAATACCAATATCGTTATCAAAAGGAAATACTTTATATATATCACCATATGTAACAACGCCACCATTAATTGTGGCGCGAATGCCACCGCCTGTATTATGAATTGCCACCATAACTTCATCATCAATTTTTCTTGCACTTTCGAGCATCGCATATATTCCTAAGTTAGCAAGTTGGTCTTTATTAATATATGATGATAATATTCCAACTTTTTCCTCTTTAATATCTTTAATTTCACGCTCATAGTAATAATCATAAATACTTCGAATTGCATTATCTTCTTGTAAGCCACTAACAGCGGTATATGAATTAATAACGCTATAATCGGTGTTAGTTACTTTTCCTTCGGGCGTAACCGTTATTTGGGCATACATAATTTCTTTACCACTACCAGTGGTTTGTAGCCGCGGAATTCCGTTGACATCATTATATTCATCATGCCGGTGATTATGACCACCAAAGACAACATCAACTAAATTATGATTTAAGACATATTTTTGAGATGAAGTTAACGAGTTGCCCCATCCAATATGATCAAGTAAAATAATTACTTCAGCGCCTTCTTCTCTTAGTTTAATTGATTCTTCTTCAATATATGATTGGGAGTTTTCAAACGTGTAATTAGCAACATGACTAGCAAGAATGGAACTGGTAAGCCCTTCGCCCATCGTGCCGATAACGCCAATCTTAACATTACTTCGTTCAATAATATGGGAAGCTTCGACAAAGTCCGCCCGCTCATTAGTCCGTTTATCAATAATGTTTGCGCCTAACATTGGAAAATTAGCAATTTGTGCATTTTCTTCAATTAAACTAGTCGTCCAATCAAATTCATGATTTCCAATCGCCATCGCTTCAAAATTAAGTTCGTTCATCATTTCCGTAACCATTTTGCCACGGGTAATATTACTATCCGCAGAACCTTGCCACATATCACCGCTTGAAAGTAAGACAGTTCCATCAGGATTTTTCTTATAAGCATTACGGAAGTATGTGCCTAATTTCATCATTCCTGGTTCTTTACCATCATCTGATTCCGTAACGGAACCATGAAGATCATTTAAACCATAAAAATCTAGCACGACATCTTCTTTTCGTTCCCCATCAAAGCTTTCGCTATTTCCGGAGTTTTTACCTTCGCTTGACGTTTCACTTGTTGAAGGTAAAACTTCACTACTTGGATTTAGTTCACTTGATGGGTTATTCCCACAACTTGCAAGAACAACCGTTACAAGCATTAATAATATTTTATTCTTCATTTACATAATTTCCTTTCGCTTAACAAGCCTTAACAAACAAATATCCTTTGCCAATAATTATTATATTGTCCAAAGGATATCGTTCAATATTTTAAATAATTAGTAAACAAGCTTATTAAGTATACTATAAGATGTTTAATTTATCTCGATCGTAGTTGGCAGGATTAATCGTCTTCTTTGCTTTAAATAAATCCGCTAGATAGTCACGAGGATATTTAATTAAGATTTCATCAGCTTCACTCCGGTCGTAACCAGCGCCTTCAAAAACATAAGAAATAATCGCAACTTTATACGTTGTTCCATTGTCAATTGTTAACCCTTTAACACCGTTTTTGCGTAGGTTTGAACCTAAATCTTTAATTTCTTTACCCGTTAAAGTAAAGATTCCAATTTCATTATCAAAAGGTAGAGCTTTATAAACATCGCCAAATGTCACTTTGCCTTTGGGAAGTTCATTAACCCGAATTCCGCCTGATAAATTGTAAATAGCAATTTCAACATCGGGATTTGTTTTTCTTACACCTTCAAGAATCGCTTGCGTTGTCGCATTTAAAATTAAATCCTTTGGCATATCTAAGCTTAATTTACCAACAACGACATCTTTGACGGCTTTTATTTGTTGATTATAATAATAATCATAAATATCTAAAATAACAGGGTCATCTTGTAGTGGTGTAATATATTCTAAGGAGTCCACTAGTTCATAACTTGCGACATTAACTATGCCGGCTTCTGAGACAGTTAATTGAACGTGCATTACTTGTTGACCGCTACCATTAGTTTGAAGAACAGGAACATCATCTTGTACAAGGGTATAGGAAGTATGCGAATGGCCACTAAAAACAGCATTAATTTTTTCGCTTGCGGTAATTTTTCCTTGGAAGTAACTTGGTGTCCGCCAATCAGCGTGATCTAACAAAACAACTGCATCCGCCCCGCTAGCCCGTAATTTGTCGGCTTCCTCACTTACGATATCGGCCGGATTTAAAAACTCATAATCTTTAACGTAGCTTTTTTGAATTGAACTTTCTAAGCCAACACCAATGGTGCCAACAATGCCAACTTTAACATTTCCGCGTTCGATTAAGATGGAAGGTTCGGCAAAAGTTGCCCGTTTTTCCGTTGCCTTTTCATAAATATTCGCGCCTAACATTGGAAAATTAGCAATTTGTGCATTTTCTTCAATTAAACTAGTCGTCCAATCAAATTCATGATTTCCAATCGCCATTGCTTCAAAATATAAGGCGTTCATCATCATCGTCATCATTTTACCTTTGGTAATATTACTATCCGCTGTTCCTTGCCACATATCACCACTAGAAACAAGGATTGTTCCACCCGGGTTTTCTTTATATTTTTCACGGAAAAATGTTGCTAACTTTGCAAAACCCGGTTCTTTTCCATTGGTTGATGTCGTAATCGCACCATGGAAATCGTTTAGACCATAAAAGTCTAAAACATAATCACCCGCTTCATTTTTATTTGGATCAACGGTCCGGTCAAATGTTGTATCAATACTTGGGGGATTCGGGTCATTTTGCGCGGCTCCACAGCCCGCAAGTAATAAAGTTGATAATAAGATTACGATTTGAGTTTTTTGCATAATGAGTAATTTTCCTTTCGATTAACAATAATATAACCTTCCCGATTAACAACGTCATCACGGTTATATGTATAGCGTTTCCCATCTGGTTTTAAAAATAAGCCGCCTGCTTCATGAATAAGAATATCTTGGGGAGCGGTGTCCCATTCTTTTGTGCCAAGGCCATGGCGATAAAAGACATCAGCTTTACCCGAGGCAATCGCGGTCGCTTTTAAACTTGCCCCTAATTCAATTGTTTCCGCAATTAAATGTTGGTTTTTGGTAATAAATTCTTTTTCTTTTGGATTCCGGTGATGACGGGAAGTTAACACAATTAAATCTTCAAGCCGGTCACTAACATTAATCCGCGTCGCCGCGTCACCCGTTAATAAATAAGCGCCTTCATCTTTAATCGCGTAATAAATTTCACCACTAATAGGAAGTAAAATAACACCAACAACAACTTCGTTTTTATAAACGAGCGCGATATTAATGGTGAATTCATCGTTTCTTGTAATAAATTCTTTCGTACCATCAAGCGGATCAACAATAAAAACATAGTCGTTATTTAACCGTGATTTATCATCGGTTGTTTCTTCGCTTAAGATGCTATAAGCTGGAAAGCGGTCTTTAAGAATTCTCTCAATTGCTTTATTTGATTCTTTATCCGCAATTGTAACCGGCGATTCGTCATTTTTTACTTCGATCTTATAGGACGTGTGATAATACTTAAGAATGATCGATTGTGCGACTTTTGCTGCTTCAATCATCACTCGCAACTCTTTTTGATACATGATTATTTATCCTCGCTTTTACTATAGTTCATCTATATATTATCATCTAAATTAGACAAAAAAACAAGCCCGGTGTTAACGGGCTTGTTCTTAATTTAGTTAAATTATTCGGCTTTTCCAATGCAACCAAATACTTTACATTTGGCTTTAACGACATCGACAATACCTTGTTTGGCTGGGCCAAGAAGTTTGCGTGGGTCGTATTCATTTGGTTTAGCAATGATTACTTCACGTAAGACGCGGTTAAATTCTTGTTGGCATTCAGTGTTAACGTTAATTTTTGATGTGCCACGCGCAATCGCTTTTTGAATTTGAAAATCAGGAATTCCTGAGCCACCATGTAAGACGAGCGGAAGACCAATTAATTTATTAATAACTTCCATTTCATCAAAGCCTAATTTTGGTTCGCCTTTATAAACACCATGGACACTACCTAAGGCTGGTGCGAGTGTATCAATTTTTGTCCGTTTGACTAATTCTAAACATTCGTCTGGGTCGGCGTACATTGTATCAGCGATGACATCATCTTCTTCGCCACCGATGCTACCTAATTCGGCTTCAACACTAATATAGTTTGGTTGAAGGCGGGCATAGTCAACGACTTTTTTCGTAACCGCAACGTTTTCTTCAAATGGTAAATGACTACCATCAATCATGACGCTTGTAAAGCCAGCATCAATAGCTTCTTTACATAATTCAAAACTTGCACCATGGTCTAAGTGAATGGCGATTGGAACGGTATAACCTTTAGAAGCGATTAAACCTTTAACCATGCCAACGACTGTTTTAAAGCCACCCATATATTTAGCGGCGCCACCAGAGACACCTAAGATAACGGGAGCTTTAAGTTCTTCAACTGTGTCTAAGATTGCGATTGTCCATTCAAGGTTATTAATGTTAAATTGGGCAACTGCATATTTTTCTTTGTTTGCTTTAATAAGCATTTCTTTCATACTAACTAATGCCATAAATTTTATCTCCTTTGCTTAGTATAGTTTTATTTCGTCGATTCTGTTAATTACAGTTCATCAACGTCAAAATTAATTTCAGCTTCTTCATCGATATCAAGTAACGATGAAGCTTCTTTCCGTTGAGCTTCAAGTTCTTCTAAGTCTACATCAACTTCATCATCAGCGGTATAAATATCACCGATATCAATATGAACTTTATCGTATGTGTTTTCTTTCCGTAAATGCCAAGTATTATCACCTAAATTAACGAAACGGTTATCGAGTAATAAACTTGTGTAAAAGCCAGAAATTAAATTGGTTTTTTCTTCATCAGAATATTCAAGAACAACAGCAACTTGATCCCATAATTCAAAAAAGGGAATTTCATGGCCGGCCTTGTCAATAATCTCGTAGGCAATATCTAATTTGGAACGTTTTCTCATTCTTTTTTCTCCTTCTTGTATATTTTACATCTTTTCGGGACTATTGACACCGATAAGATTTAAAGCTTTCTTTAAAACAATGGCGCTTGCTTCCGCTAAGCCTAAACGGTTTTCGGTTAACGGGACATTGCTTTCATCTAACAAACGACATTCTGTATAAAAGGCATGAATCATCGCCGCAAGTTTTTGGACATAGTTCGTAATTTTATATGGGGAACGACTTAAGGCGGCATCTTCCACAACTTGGGGGAAATTGCCTAATTCTTTCATTAAATCGGTTTCATATTTACTTGTTAACCCCGCACCTTCATAACTAATGTTATATTGTTTACCTTTTTCTAAAACCGCAAATAACCGCGCATAGGCATATTGTGCATAATATATCGGATTTGCGCTACTAGCTTCACTAGCCAGATCTAAATCAAAATCTAGGTGAGATGTTGAAGCTCTAGCAACAAAGAAATAGCGAACAGCATCAACACCAACTTCTTCACAAAGTTCTCGTAGTGTAACTGCATTACCACTTCGTTTACTCATAATGAATTCTTCACCATTTTTAATTAACCGCACCATTTGAAGCATTTCAACTTCTAAGGTAGATGAAGGATAATTAAACATTTGTAAGGCGGCTTTCATTCTAGCAATATAGCCATGGTGATCGCTACCTAAGACATCAATTAATAAATCGTAGTTTCTAGATAGTTTATCAAGGTGATAAACGATATCGGGTAAGAAATAAGTATAGGCGCCATCGCTTTTAACAATAACCCGGTCTTTATCATCGCCAAAGTCACTTGTTTTTAAGAAGGTCGCGCCTTCATCTTCATATGTATAAGGTTTTAATTGTTCAAGAAGTTTTTCCACCCGGCCATCTTTCCGAACTTCGGTTTCATAAGAATAAACATCAAAGTGCACACGGAAGAAGGCTAAGTCATCATTTATTTTACCAAGTTCCTTATGCATGCCATATGCTTTAAAGAAGCGGGCATCATAATTATTTACATATTTATCGCCAACTTCATTAACTAAAACTTTCGCAATTTCTAAAATGTCCGGTCCATAATAGCCATCTTCTGGTAAAACCGCTTCATGACCAAGTGCTTGTAAATATCTAGCGTATAAGGAAACACCTAAATTATCAATTTGGTTTCCAGCATCATTAACATAATATTCGCGGGTAACATCAAAGCCCGCTGCTTCATAAAGCCGACAAATGGAATCGCCTAACGCTGCTCCACGGGCGTGGCCTAAATGTAAATCACCGGTTGGGTTAGCGGAAACAAATTCAACGTTAATCCGTTTTCCCTCACCAACTTGGCCGTTACCATACTTTTCACCGGCTTGATGAATCCGGTTAATGACCGCCGCTAGGGTCGCGGTTTCGACAAAAAAGTTCAAAAAGCCCGGTCCGGCAATTTCAACTTTTGTGAGCCCGCTCATATCAAGGTGGTTAATAATTTCTTCAGCGATAACGCGCGGTGCTTTCCGCAGAATTTTCGCACTTTGCATTGCAATATTGCTTGCAAAATCACCATGAATCGCTTCTTTGGAGCGTTCAATAACGATCGTGGAGGCATCAACTTCAACACCAAGAAGTTTTAAGGCCGCCGCTATTTTGTTTTGTAAAATTTGTTCAATCTTCATAGTTTCTCTCTAAACACAGTATATTATACTTGAGTTAAGTAAATAATCAATTTTTAATCGCCTTATCGAGCCGTTCAACTGCTAAATCTTTTCCTAAAATGTTAAAGATTTGGGCCATTTCTAAGCCATGCATTTGACTTGTTAATGCAACCCTAACGGGCATAAATAAGAGTTTACCTTTCGCGCCCGTTTCTACTTTAACGTTATTAAAGATGCCTTTAATCGTGTCACTTTCTAAATCTTCCGCACCTAATAAATGTTTCTTAAAAGCTTTTAACACTTCTTGGCTAAGCGGAGTGGCGAGCATTTCTAATAATTCTTCATCTTCTAATTCAACAGGGCTAACAATTGGTTTAAGTAAATCAACAATTTCCGCCCCATATTTAATTTCATTTTTAAACAAATTAGCGACATGTAAATAATATTCATCATTATGCGGTTTCGTGAAGACTTGTAATAAGAATGGTTTAATAAATTCTAAGTATTCTTCATCCGAAAGTTCTTTAATATAGTGGGAATTCATCCACATCATTTTTTGGGGGTCAAACGTTGAGGGCGATTTTGATAATCTCGCTAAGGAAAAAGCTTCAATGGCTTCTTCCATTGTGAAAAATTCTTTTTCTCCTCCAGGTGACCAACCAAGTAATAAAATAAAGTTAAAGATGGCTTTTGGTAAGTAGCCTAAATTCCGATATTGGGACATGAATTGAAGAATGTTTAAATCGCGTTTCGATAATTTCTTCCCATTTTCATTAATGATTAAAGTCATATGACCAAATTCTGGGGCTTCCCAACCAAAATAATCATAAACTTGAATTTGTTTTGGGGTATTTGATAAGTGTTCTTCGCCCCGTAAGACGTGGGTAATTTCCATAATATGATCATCAATGACAACCGCAAAGTTATATGTTGCAATGCCGTTTGATTTAATAATGACCCAGTCACCAATATCACGTGTATTGAATTCGACTTTACCACGAACTAAGTCATTCACAATAATGTCTTTTTCTTTTTCCATCTTAATCCGGATAGTTGGTTTCCGGCCTTCTAATTTATATGCTTCGATTTCTTCGGGCGTTAAATGTAAACATTTTCCATCATATTGCGGGGCGGCCACACCAGCGGCCAGCGCTGCTTCTTTCCGTTCCGCTAATTCTTCTTCACTACAATAGCAATAATATGCTTTGCCTTCTTGAACAAGTTTTTCCGCGTATTCACGGTATAGTTCTAATTTTTCTGATTGCCGATAGGGAGCATATTTCGGATTTGGATAAATTGGTGATTCATCCGCAATAATTCCAAGCCATTCTAAATCTTGAATTTGACTTTCTTCCGCTCCTTCAATATTTCTTTCGAAGTCCGTATCTTCAACCCGAACGACAAAATCGCCATGTTGATTTTTGGCAAATAAATAATTAAATAAGGCACTCCGAGCACCACCGATATGTAAGTAGCCACTTGGTGATGGGGCATAACGAACTCTAACTCTTTTACTCATCTTTATTCTTTACTCCTTAATAAGACGGTCGCGCGTGCTTCAATGGATTCGCCCCGACCAACACTATCTTGTTTTTCATTTGTTGTTGCTTTTACACTAACATATTGTCCGTTAATCTCGAGGAGATTAGCGATATTTGTTCTCATTTCTAGAATATATTTTGCTAATTTAGGTTCTTCCACACTAACACTAATATCAATGTTATTAACCTCATAGCCGGCCGTTTTCATTAACCTAACTGCGTAACTAACAATTGTTGCACTATCAAGGTCTTTGTTTTTGGGATCACGGTCAGAGAAGTGCATTCCTAAATCACCTAAGGCGAGTGCGCCAAGAATGCTTTCACTAACAACGTGATAAATAACATCCGCATCACTATGACCGAGTAACCCTAATTCATATGGTATATTTACACCGCCTAAAATTAACGGACGACCCCGAACGAGAACATGTAAATCTTGGGAATTACCAATTAGATAATCTCTTTTAGCCATGTTACACATTAAATCTAAAGTGAACGATGTCGCCATCTTTCATTAGATAATCCCTTCCTTCAATTCTAAGTTTACCAGCTTCTTTAACCGCTAATTCGGTTTGATGTTTTAATAAATCACCATATTGATATATTTCAGCTTTAATAAAGCCGCGGGCAAAATCGGTATGAATAATTCCCGCACATTGCTGCGCGGTTTGACCGTTATTAAATGTCCAAGCTCTAACTTCATCCGCACCAACCGTGAAAAAGGTTGCAAGATTTAAAATATGATATGCCGCGCGGGCGACTTTATCTAAGCCGGATTCATTCGCGCCTAAACTTTCTAAATATTCATCGCGGTCTTCATCGCTTAAATCAATTAATTCACTTTCAATTTGGGCAGAAACGGGAATTACTTCCGCTTTTTCGTTTTTGGCAATATCCGTTAAGATTTGATAATAGCGACTTGCTTCGGGGTTTGCATAATCTTCTTCAGAAATATTTGCTACATAAATAATTGGCTTAGCGGTTAATAAAAATAATTGTTTCCGCATAAATTCAAGTTCGGCGAGTGTGACATTAGGTAATGTCCGTGCCGAACGGCCTAAGCTTAAATGTTTAATTAACCGTTCGATTAAATTGTTTTCAAAAACGCTACTAACTTCTTTTTCAACACGCGCTTTTGTTGCAACTTTTTTATGCCGGCGTTCAAGCACTTCTAAATCAGCGATGACAAGTTCTAAGTTAATAATATCGACATCGCGAGCGGGATCAACATTATTTTCAACGTGAACAATTTCGCCCGAATCAAAACAGCGAACGACTTCAACAATCGCATCACATTCACGAATATTTGCTAAAAATTGATTGCCTAGTCCTTCGCCTTTCGACGCACCACGGACTAAACCAGCAATATCATAAAATTCAATTGTCGCATTAATTGTTCGTTCCGGTTTAAACCGTCTTGATAATTCATTAACGCGGTCATCAGGAACAATAACAATTCCTGTATTTGGTTTAATTGTCGCAAACGGGTAATTCGCGGCTTCAACATGTGCTTTTGTTAAAGCATTAAAAAGTGTTGACTTGCCAACATTTGGTAACCCGACGATGCCCACTTTTAATGCCATTTCTTTTCCTCATGCGTACATAATACGCCGTATGCTATTATACAACTTTATGTTCAAATTATAAAGAAAAAACCACGGTTAAACCGTGGTTTCGTTTTTCAACGTGTTAGAAAACTATTCAGAAACTTTGCGAATGTTCGCAGCGCGTGGGCCACGATCCGATTCTTCTAAATCGAATTCAACTTTTTCGCCCACTTCGGCGGTTTTAAAACCATCCATGACGAGTGAGGAATAATGGAAAAAGACATCGTTTCCTTCTTCACTATGAATGAAGCCGTAGCCTTTTTCTGCGTTGAACATCTTGATTGTACCTTTCATCGAAACCAAACCTTTCTTCTAAACATTACAGAGTAGAATTTGTCTCAAAGAGAATTTCTCTCATTAACTGGCTTTATCATATCACTTTTAGAATTGCTTTGCTATGAAAAAAAACTTTTTTTATAAACAATGACTAGTTTTTACATTTTTTTATGCGATTTAGCGATATAAAAGTGGTAAAACATCAACTTTGTTTAATTTATTCGTTGATAAATAACTCGCTAAGAAGCCGATAACAATAGCGACTAGAAGCATCGCAAAAAAGCTTGGAACGTTAAGCGCAAAGGAACTTGCGGCAAATCCGAGCTTAACAAACGCTTTATTTAAAACAATTTCCGTAATAACTAACATAAAGGAAGCATTAAGAAATGCTAAAAAAGATAAAAGTAAGCCGTTAATAATAAACAGTTTTGCCCGCTCTACGCCGCGGAAGCCAATAAGCCCTAGTAAGCCAACTTCATGAAGTCGTTCTTTAATTGTTAAGTAGTTAATTAAAATAATTAATAGTAATGAAATAACTAAAGCAAAGGAAGTAATAATTAGCATCCCGTTTTTAATTTCATTAAGTGACTTTTTCATGTTTTGGAGTGCTTCATTCATAGGAGCGCTAAATTCAAACTGTGGAAATTGATAATTTAAACTTTGAAGAAGTTCTTCGAGTTTGGCGGTTTTAACATTTAAAATAAATCCGGTTGTTTGTAATGAAAAAGGACTAAGTTCAAAGTTATTAGCAAAAAATAAATTTAGCCAATCACCACGGTGACATAACGCATAATACGGTTTGTCAATTAGACCAACAAGATTAAGTGACGCTATTTCATAGACATCTTGAATACTATTTTGCGCAATGACAATTGAATTTGTTTGAAACGCTAGATGTAATATTTGTGGTGTAAATTCGCTGCGGTTAAATAGCTTTTGATAAAGTTTTCGTGTAATAACTATTTCATTAATCTTGTTAGGAACTTTACCGCTAATTCGATCACTATTTTCTAATGAAGCATAGCGTAAAGCATCACCCCCCGTTAAAGCATAATGACCTTTAATGATGTTACTTGGTAACATAAGATTAAAGTCTTCGTTAATATTACGAACTGAGGTTGCTCCTTCTAATGTATTAATAAGGCTACTTTCGTCGCCACTAATAAGGAGGGGATTACGAAAGCCATTAATTAATAAATCTGGTTCTGCTAAATATATCGAATCACTATACGCAAAATAGGAAGTTACTTCCTTCGTTGATGAAAGAACTTTATCAACATAGGCGTGCGAATAAGCATTAATTGAATCATAAACAATTAAGCGATTTGTTAGTGGGTTTGTTACTTGAAAATGGGGATACGCACTTTTTAAGGGCCGACTTAATAAATAGCGGCTTAGCGTTATCTCATGAAGAAAATGTTTTTGAATTTCATAAATGTCTTCCTCCGCGATTAAATAGTAACTTTTCTTTAATGTCCACGGTACCGCAACAGGTTTTATTAAATCAAGCGTACTTAATAAGCGCATTTCTTCTTCAAAAAGAATTTCATTAAAAAGCGGATTCGTATGAACGATCATCGGTTCTGTGGAAGGAAAAAAACCGCGCACAAGAAAAAGTCGTTCATCTTCATATTGCCACGAATAATTAGCGACATAAAAAGCAATTAATAAGGGGTCTTCAAGTAGTGATTGGCCAATATCACTATAACTAGACGAAACCGGCAGATATCTTGATGCTCGGATTCGTTCTAAATCTTGAAACGGAAGCCCTATAATTATTTCTTCAGAAGTTAATGATAATGGTTTTTGAGGATATATCGGTTCAAGCGGTATTTCATCAATGAGTGAAAACTCACTAAATTGACGAAGATGAAATGAGGGCAAAATAATCTTTTGTCCCGTATTTGCGATATAAACATAATTACCATCGGGGAGATTATTTTCAAAGTTATAATCATACATAACACCAATATCGCTAAAATAATTTGGAAACGCATTTTTAATTGCACGTACTTCTTCGTATCTCGCACTAAGATATTTCGTTTCATTACTTTGGGCTTTTGCTTTCATCACAATTGCATTTGGATCACTAATACTTGTTAGCGATTCTTTTAGCCGCGTATTAACAGCGTTTGTCAAAACAAAACTTAACCCAATTCCTAACAGCCCTAAACTTGTGACTAAATTAGTAATAAGCGCTCGAAATGGTGTGCCGCGTAATTGACCTAAGTTATAGCGAATTCCAAAGGAAAGGGGGAGTTTTGGTGTTTCTTTGCCCGGGACTTTAACATTTTGCTTTAATGTTTTGGGAGCGTCTTTAACAACATCAAACAAACCTTCATGTAACTTAATAACCATATCCGCTTCATTAATAACTGCACTAACATCATGACTTACAAGTAAGACAAGCGTGTTTTCACTCACCTTTTTTAAAATGTTATAAACAATCTTGCGATTTTCTTCATCTAGTGCTCCCGTTGGTTCATCACACAACAAATATTTGGGCTTAGTTATTAACGCTCGACCAAGCGCTAACCGCTGTTTTTCCCCGCCGCTTAAGCTCGCTACTTTTTGCTTTAGGTTTTTTTTTAGTCCAACTTCTTTTAAAATTTGTTTAGCCTTAGTTGCAGCGGTTTGTTTATTATTTCCTAAAGCAAGTAATGGTAATGTTAAGTTTGCTAAAATCGTCGTTCCTTCAAGAAGATGATATTGCTGCATAACAAAACCGACTGTTTTAAAGCGATAGTCATCACGGTCGTTTGGGCTTAACGCTTTAAGATTAATATTATCTAGTAAAATATCACCGCGATAATCTAAATCTAACCCGCCGATTAAATGTAAAAGGGTCGACTTTCCACTTCCACTCGCCCCATGAATTAAAACTAAACCAGTATCAGGAATTGTTAGTTGATCAATTTTCCATAGCGGTTCTTCATGTTTAAATTGTTTAATAACATCTTTTAAAATAATCATCGGGCTTCGAGCTCCTTAACTAAATCAATCCGCTCGTAGTAGCGGTGGGTAAGCGCTAATAAAAGTTCGCTAATAAATACCAAAAGGAAAATCACAATAAAAATAGTTGCATATGGAAGTTGTTTAATTGGATCCCAATTAATCAAAATTAAGTTATCTAAATGAAATTTATTTGCTAAAAGATTATTAATTTCCCGCTCTAAAGAGGGTAAAAGAAAAAATGTCACAAGACTTAAAGCCAATAAAAATAAGTTATGCAAGCGAAACATCATTTTTATATGTTTTTCTTGTGCCCCAAGCGTTGTTAAAATAGCGATTTCTTTTTGGGAATCAATGACCGCCGCGAAGACGACAATCGCATAAATCGTTACTGTTCCAATCATCATAATGATCCAAAAAATCATAATTGTCATTTCGATTAAATCTTTATAGGCGGAAAATGTTGCGGTCGCATAAATGACCGAGGATGAAAATTTAAAGGGAGTATTTAAAGTTACTTCCTTATCGCCAAGAGTTAATAACTTTTTATAATCACTTTCATTACTAACAAATAATTGCCAACAATAATTAGTAAGCGGATGTTTGGGTGGTAAATTCATTAAATAGTTATACCAAGATGTTTGTTCATTATTAAGAGAACTCCGTTCGCTTAAGGGGGTCGCTATTAATAAATTTTTAAAATATTCATAATTTAAATATAACCGCGGCTGATTCGCAAACGGCGTTTCCTTAACTACTTCAACTTTTACATCTTTGCTATAAGTAAAACGCTCAACAATTTCGTTTAATGTATTTTCTTCGTAACCTGTAATAACTTCAATTTCAATTGTTAGTTGAAGCTTTTCATTAGTTATTTGTTCGTTAAGTAATTGATTAACAATCACACTTTTCCCGTTCATTGCCGCTAATGCGCTTTGCGGAGATATAAAGGCTAAGCTAGCGTCCGAATAATAAGCAACTTCATATTGTTTAAGTTCGTTTGTCCCAGCGATAATTGTTAAATTTGGATTAATAAGCGCGGTTAATGATGGGCCAATTTTTAGTGAAAGAATAAGCTTTCGCCAACTAAGCACTTCGTAATAACTTGGGCGTTCCATTTCTTCAAGTTTCATATTTGAGCCGGTTATATTTTTAAGTGTCGCTTTATTTACTTCTACACTCGTTGGGGCAAAATATTCATTCGGTAGTGTCGTTAGCGTTTGTTTCATCCCATTAAGTAAACCACTAAGTAAAAGGGAAACAACTAACCCAAAACTAACCGCAATAACCATTAATGAACTTTGCGTTTTTCGTGCTTTTAATAGCCGTTTTACAAATTGAAAATAACGAACTTCTTTATTTCGCTTTGTTTTTGCAAATTTAATATTTGGAACGGGTAAATCGATATGTTCGGTTATCTCAACTTTTTTATTGTTGACGAAAAGTTCCATACTCGCGGCATGGCTAAATTTATCTGGGTCATGCGTAACAACAATGACGAGTTTGTTATCCGCTAAAGCAATAAGGGAAGCAATAATCTTTTCGCCGTTAGCTTCATCAAGAGCGCCGGTTGGTTCATCGCAAATTAGCACACGAGGATTTGTAATTAGGGCGCGCATTAACGCTACCCGACTTTTTTCTCCGCCCGATAACGTAGCGGTTTGTTGCTTGGCGAGTTTTTCTAAATTAAATTCACTTAATAAGTCGTTAACTTTTGTTTTAATTTCTTTTTTCGAGCGGCCCATTAACTCTAACGGAAGACCGATATTTTGGGCGACTGATAAATCACCAAGTAAATGACCCGCTTGAAATAAAAAGGCGATTTCATTTTGATAATATTTACTCTTCTTCCGTTTCGACATTTTCTTCATGTTTTTTCCTAAATACGCGATCGAACCGGAAGTTGGTGTTAATAAGCCGCCTAATAAATTTAAGATTGTTGATTTACCCGCGCCTGAAGGACCGCTAATAAGGACTAAGCCAGTCGCTGGCAACGTAAACGTTATATTTGAAAAAATTAAATCTTCGTTAAATTTCATCGAAACATTTTTAACTTCAAACATAAAAAAACTCCCTACTAATTAAATAGAGAGTTTTACAAACTTTTTTTGATTAACTTTTAAATAATTGTTTTTCTTCGTGACTAATCAGCTTTTTAAATCGCTGATTAAAACTAGCGCGGTCAAGCATAATAATATTGCCACACCCTTGGCACTGGATTTTAACATCTGCACCAACGCGAACAATTTGAAACACTTTGGAACGATGCACACATGGATGAGGTTTTTTCATTTCCACGAGATCATATAATTCAATTTTGACAATTTTCATTATTTTCCTCCACAAAGTTTAATGCTTCCTTCCACGAAGGGAACCACTTAACCGGTAATTGATGATTAAAGAAAGTGAGTTGCCGTTTTGCGTAATTACGTGTGACTTTTTTTATATCTATAATAATTTCTTCATTTGTTTTGTTATTCTTATGTCCACTAATAATTTGTTGATAGCCAATTGCTTGAAAAGCCCGGGATGAAGGATCATATTCCGTTAATAACGAGTCAATTTCTTCAAATAAGCCATCTTTTACCATGATATCAACCCGGTTATCTAACTGTTTATATAAAATTTCGCGGTCATTTTTTAAACCGATCATCGTAACTTCATATAACAAATGATGATTTTGTTTTGCTTCAAGGTCGCTTTTTGCTTCTCCACTTGCTAAATATATTTCTAAAGCGCGTAGGACCCGGCGGCGATTATTTGGATGAAACTTCTTTGCGCTTTCGCTATCAACTTTTTCTAATAAAGCATGAAGTTCTTCATTACTTAGTGCTTCATATTCTTTCATATCAACACGTGGAAGATCACTAAATTCATAATCATAAAGTGTGGCCCGAATATATAAGCCCGTTCCGCCACAAATTATTGGTGTTTTGTCGCGGCTTAAGATTTCTTCAATCTTCTTCCTTGCATCTCGTTGATATTCTTTAACCGTATAATCTTCATCGATATTAGCAATATCATAAAGATGATGGGGAACGATCGCTAATTGTTCTTTACTTGGTTTAGCCGTCCCAATATTAAGTTTACGGTACACTTGAAACGCATCGCCATTAATAATTTCGCCATTTACCTTAAGCGCTAGTTTAATCGCAAAGGAAGATTTTCCGGTTCCCGTTGGACCCGTTACAACATAAATCATATGCCCGTCCTTTTAAACATCTTTTCAAGTTCGTATTTCGAAAAGTGAACGATTGTTGGTCGACCATGGGGACAAGCGTATGGGTTATCACATGTTAATAAGGTATCTAATAAATACTGCATTGATGATAAATCAAGCCGGTCATTTGCGCGAACACTCGCTTTACACGCCATTGTGGAAATTGCGTGATGCCGTAATAACGTAAAGTCGCGATTATCACTATGAAGAATTTGTTCAAGCACATCTTCAACATAAATTTTTTCATCATAACTTTCCTTAAAAACTGGAACTGCGGTAATTTTAAAGGTTGTTAAACCAAACGCTTCTAAACTAATTCCTAAACTCGTTAATTGATTAATAACCTTTTCATCAATTCGCATAACATCTGCGGGGGTTAATTCAATTAGTTGGGGAATTAATGGCTCACGTAATGTTAAACCTTTATTTAATTCACGTTGGAATAATTCATAATTAATTCGTTCATTCGCCGCGTGTTGATCAACGATGTAAAAGCCACCATCTTCATCTTCTGCAATAATATATGTTAATTGAAGTTGCGCGACCGCATAAAGTTTTTTCATCGAGGAAGGTTTACATATAATTTCTTTTTCTTCGCCATAAGGAACTATTTCATCTTCAATTACAAGTTTTGGAAGTGGAACTTCAGCTGTAGTAACATATTCACTAACAGGAGGATTATTAAATTCAAACGATAATTGTTCTTTGATTTGTTCTTCCGCTACCGCTGGTTGAACTTTTGGTCGTGACGCGGTAAAACTTTGATTAACATGACGTAATGTACTAGGAATTAAGTCTAATAAAACAAAGCGCAAATCATCTTCTTTAGAAAAGCGGACTTCTTTTTTACTTGGGTGGACATTAACATCAACTAAAGCGGGGTCAATTTGAAAATTTAACACGACAAACGGGAATCTTGTTGGTGGTAAAAAGTCATGATACGCATCAATAATCGCCTTATTAACTTTCGGCATATAAACAGAACGACCATTTAATAGTGTAATCATTTGATAACGATTACTTTTTGCGATTTCCGCTTCACCTAAATAGCCACTAATTTTAAAGTCCGGGTTTTTATAATTAATACTAACCATGTTTCGCGCGGTAAATGCGCCAAATAAACTATAAATAACTTCTAAAAGGTCACCACGACCAGTTGTCATAAAGATTTCTTTATCTTCGTTAATATAAGTAATACTAACTTCGGGGTGCGCAAGGGCAATCCGCTGTAAGACTTCTAACGAATTAGCGTTTTCAATATAATCGTTTTTTAAATGCTTTAACCGCGCTGGTGTATTATAAAAAAGATTTTGGACGGTAATTGCGGTCCCCTTTCGTAAAGGAGCGTTAGAAATTTCCATATCCGTTCCATTAATATTAATTTTTGTTCCAATGAGTTCTCCTGGTGACGTAATTAATTCAACATCCGCAACTGCGGCAATTGACGGGAGCGCTTCACCCCGAAACCCAAGTGTTTTAATCCGAAATAAATCAAATGTTGTTGCGATTTTACTCGTAGCATGACGTTTAAAAGCAAGTTCGGCATCTTGGCGCTCCATGCCATCGCCATCATCTTCGACACTAATAAAAGTACGACCCGCATCAAAAAGACGGACCGTAATTGTTTTCGCGTTAGCGTCAATACTATTTTCAACGAGTTCCTTAATAACACTACTTGGCCGCTCGACAACTTCACCCGCGGCAATTTGGTTAGCTAAGGAAACATCGAGTTCTTTAATCTTGTTCATCGCGTTTAATCCTTAATTGAAGATTGTATAAATAATCAAGCCCTTCAAGCGGGGTCATCGAATATGGGGAAAGTTTTTTAATTTCCGCAATTGCCCAATGTTCTTTTTCAACTTTATTTTCCATGACATTATTTTCAAAAGGAATTTCCTTTTGTTCTAAATGTTCAAGAATTTCGCGCGCACGTAAAATTAAACTACTTGGCATTTCAGCGAGCCGCGCAACATTAATCCCATAACTCTTATTCATTGCGCCTAGTTTAACTTGATATAAGAACGTTACTTCTTCATCTTCTTCTTTAACGGCGACATGAACGTTTTTAATTGTTGGTAATTCTTCTTCAAGCCGCGTTAATTCGTGATAGTGCGTTGAAAAAAGTGTCTTCGCTTTAATGTTGGTAACGATATATTCTAAGATGGCTTGGGCCAAAGCCATACCATCAAATGTCGATGTGCCACGACCAATTTCATCAAAAATAAGTAACGAGTTTTTTGTCGCGTGACTTAGAGCGTAGTTTGTTTCTTTCATTTCAACCATAAATGTCGATTGGCCACTTGTTAAATCGTCACTTGCCCCAATCCGCGTAAAGATTTTATCAAACACTGGGATATCACAGCTTTCCGCTGGGACATATGAGCCAAGTTGCGCCATAATAACAATTAAGGCTAGTTCGCGCATGTATGTGGATTTACCGCCCATATTTGGTCCGGTAATTAATAATACATCGGTATTTTCATCCATTAATACATCGTTAGCGACAAAGCGGGTTTTCTTTACAACTTTTTCCACCACGGGGTGTTTACCTTTTTTGATCGTGATTTCGTTTTTATCGTTAAACGTTGGTTTAACATAACCGGTTTTAGCGCCAATTAGCGCTAACGCAATAAAAACATCAATTTCCGCTAACGCATCCGCGGTTTTTTGAATGACTTGCGTGACACCAGCAATTCGTTTCCGTAAATCAAGAAATAATTTATATTCAAGTTTTTTCCGTGATTCATCTGCGGTTAAAATAATTGCTTCTTTTTCTTTTAGTTCACTTGTAATATAGCGTTCACTACCTACGAGTGTTTGTTTTCGTTCATAACCAAATTCAGGAATAATTTGATCTTTATACGAATTCGTAATTTCAATATAGTAACCAAACACTTTATTAAAACCAATTTTTAAATTCTTAATCCCCGTCTTTTCCCGTTCCTTTTGTTCAAGACCCGCTAAATAGTGTTTCGAGTCTTTTGTTAAATCAAGGAGTTCATCGAGTTCTAAGTTATAACCACGTTTAAAAATGTTTCCATCTTTAATCGTAATCGGTGTGTCTTCATCAATCGCTTGTTCTAATTCGGTGGTAAGTGTTACTAGGCTATCAATTCTAGCGTTTAATTCATCGAGTTCTCTTGTCCCAAGTTTTGTGAGTTTTTCTTTAATCTTTGGTAACACCGCGAGTGATTTTTTTAGTTGAAGTAAATCACGGCCATTTGCATTTCCATACGCAATCCGCGCGATTAACCGTTCTAAGTCATACACTTCATTAAGCAATTTTGCTAAATCATCACGCGTTAAATAATTAACAATAAATGTTGAAATGATATTTTGCCGCCGTAATATTTCAGTTAAATCAGCGGACGGGGCTTGAAGCCACTGTTTTAATAACCGTCCACCCATCGCGGTTTTACTTTGATCAAGTAACCACCATAAGGAACCTTGCTTATCTTCACTACGAATTGTGCGGACTAATTCTAAATTGAGTTGCGAAAAGCTATCGATTTGAAGAGTCTTTTCGGTTTCAACAATTTCCGCAGCTTTTAAATATGTTAGTTTACGGTGCTGTGTCGATGTTAAATAATTAACAAGGCGCACAATACATTTCATTTGGAATAAGTCTTTAATATTTTCTAGTAACGGTTCATGTTCAAGTGTGACGGCGCTATTATTTTCATATGAAATTAAATATGGTCTATATTCCCGTAATCGTTCAATGATAACCGTGCTAATTTCATTATCGACAACAATTTCCCGCGGATTAATTCGATCAAGTGTGCTTACAAGTGTAGTAAAACTTGGTTCCACATCAATTACTTTAATTTCGCCTGTTGATAAATCCGCATAGGAAATGACATATTTATACGCTAAAGTGTCAATCGCGGCAATGTAGTTATTTTCTTCCGCCGCTAAGTCCATACTCGCGCCTGGTGTAATTACTTGAATAACACCTCGTTCAACAATTCCTTCTGCTTCCGCAGGGTCTTCTAATTGTTCAACAATCGCGACTTTATAACCTTTATCAATTAACTTTTGAACATAACTTTTGACGGCGTGATGCGGAACTCCCGCCATTGGAACCCGTTCTTCCACACCGGCATTTCTTCCCGTTAAAACTAATTGGAGTTCTTTTGCGGCAATTTTTGCATCATCAAAAAACATTTCATAAAA
>DIQT01000006.1:51549-52036 GCA_002427365.1 Caryophanales bacterium UBA5455 | reverse complement strand
ATCATCAAAAAACATTTCATAAAAGTCGCCAAGACGATAAAAAATAAGCGTATCCGGATATTTTGCTTTAATTTCCAAATACTGCATCATCATCGGGGTATATGCTTGTTCTGGTTTTTTTGCCATTAGCTAGACCTCCACTTTAATATTTTATCACACTTTAATTATCAAAGTATTATCACTTCGTTATTCATCTAATGCGGTGCGGATTTCACTTAAAAGTCCATGAATTTCATTTTTTAAAAATTCTAAATTAATAATCCGCGGATCATTATTGAATTGATTAACAAGGGCAAGGTATTCATCTTTAAGCCGAAAATAGTTTTCGTCATCACTAAACGCTAACGAAAGTTCTTGTTGTTTGGCTTTTATGTTTGCTTCAAGCGCGATTAAATCGCTTGCGGTTTCGACTTCATGGGAAAGCGCTAAATATTGTTCAACCAACGGATCAGCAAAAAGTGTTTCTTTTAATTCGTTTAATGCTTTA
>DIQT01000006.1:51002-51347 GCA_002427365.1 Caryophanales bacterium UBA5455 | reverse complement strand
CAAAATCAGTCATTAACGATTTCTCCCCGTAATGAATATGTTTTTGATTCAACAATTTTTACATTAATAATTTTCCCAATTAAGTCGCTTGAGCCAGGGAAATTAACAAGTTTGGACCCTTCGGTATATCCGGATAACATTTGATCGTTTCGTTTTGATAAGGAATCAACTAAAACAGGATAAATATTTCCGACCATTCTTTGGGCACTTGCACTTACGGAAGCATCAATAGCGGCGCTTAGTCGATTATAACGGTCATGCTTTTCTTCATCACTTACGTTATCATCCATTTTCGCTGCTGGTGTACCTGGCCGCGGCGAATAAATAAATGTAAAAGCACTATCA
>DIQT01000006.1:50612-50773 GCA_002427365.1 Caryophanales bacterium UBA5455 | reverse complement strand
ATTGAACTTCATTAACGACTTTTAGTGTTTCTAAAAATTGTTCTTCACTTTCATTAGGAAAACCAACAATAATATCGGTGGATATCATAACCCCAGGAATAATTGCGCGAATCTTTTTAACTAACGTTAAATATTGTTCCGCGTTATATCTACGCCCCATC
>DIQT01000006.1:29886-50460 GCA_002427365.1 Caryophanales bacterium UBA5455 | reverse complement strand
AGTTATATCTACGCCCCATCCGTTGTAAGACTTCACTACTTCCACTTTGAACTGGTAAATGAATGGCTTTCATAATATTTGGATATTTAGCAATAACATGGAGCATATCATCGGTGAAATCCCAGGGGTGTGACGTCATAAAGCGAAGACGCGGAATTCCAAGTTCGGCGACTTTCGCTAATAAGGTTGCAAAATTCGTGCCATCATTAAAGTCTTTACCATACGCATTAACGTTTTGACCTAGTAGCGTAATTTCTTGATAGCCCGCATCGACTAATTGTTTACATTCCGCTAAGACATCTTCCATTAAGCGCGACCGTTCACGACCGCGGGTATATGGAACAATACAATAACTACAAAACTTATTGCAGCCGTAAATTATATTAACAAACGCTTTATACCGGTCACTTCTTACAACGGGCAAATTTTCAATAACTTCACCAGGAATTGAAAGAACATCGACATAACGTTCACGTTTTTCAATAACTTGCGTTAAATAATCTAAAATATTTTCAATATTATGCGTGCCAAAAATTAAATCAACTTGCGGATATTTATCAACTATTTCACTAACGACAACTTCTTGTTGGCTCATACAGCCACCAAGAGCAATAATTAGTTTGGGGTTTTTTATTTTTAACGCTTTTAAAGACCCAACTTCACCATAAACTTTATCTTCAGCATTTTCCCGAATCGCACACGTATTTAAAATAATTAAATCCGCGTCACTTGTTTGATTAGTATAAGTAAAACCGGCTTCTTCTAATAAGCCCATCATTGTTTCACCATCACGAACATTAGCTTGGCAGCCATATGTTCGGACATAATATTTCTTCCCTTTTGCGTATTCACGTAATCTTGAAGAAACATTAACATCCACATAACGAAGATTCGCGGCTTCGGCCGCACGCTTCCGGGCTTCGCGTTCATTTGGTTCATGAACTATATTTACATTTTTTCGTTTCATCGTTTATAAATCCTTCCAACTAACAATTTCATATATTGGAAATATGTCTTTCGCTAAGCCCGTCATTTCATCAAGATCAATAATAACCGCACTAAAAATTGCGTCGTCTTTATTGTCGTAACCGAAATGACCTTTTTCGCCTTTCATTTTCGCAATAACACCTTCCCGGTCCACCCCAAGAATTCCATTATATGGTCCGCTCATCCCGACATCAGTAATATAGGCGGTTCCCCCTGGTAAAATTCGATAATCATTTGTTTGTACATGTGTATGCGTGCCAACAATCGCGGAAACACGGCCACTAAAGTTAAAAGCAAAGGCAAGTTTTTCGGCGGTTGTTTCACCATGAATATCAACGATATGAAAATCCGTTGGTTCCGCTTCGTCTAAAAGCCGATCAAATGCATGAAAAGGATTTTCCACTTCAATATTCATAAAGGCGGGTAAAATTAAACTACTTACCCGAATTTTAATACCATCATCACTTTCAAAAACCGCGGTTCCAACACCGGGGAAATCATTTAATAAATTATATGGGCGAATTACTTCACTTGCTCCATCAATATATTCGCGAATTTCATTTTTATCATCGTAATGGTTACCTAGCGTTAACGCATCAACCCCCGCATCAAGTAAAAATTCATAGTGATTATAAATTAACCCTTTGCCATGCGTGGCATTTTCGGCGTTAGCAATAACAAAATCAAGCTGATACTTTTTCCGTAAATACGGTACCAGCTTTTTAACGACCCGCCGGCCGATTTTCGCGGTGATGTCACCAATAAACATAACTTTCATTTTTAATAATCTTTCTAAGTTAGAAAAGGCTCCAAAGAAATGGAGCCTTCCAACGTTTTATTTTGCGGTATCAGTCGCGCGATATTCACGAATAACTGAGACTTTGATTTGTCCGGGATAGGTCATTTCATTTTCAATTTGTTCGCGGATATCACGAGCAAGTTTAAATGCCCCAATGTCATCAACTTTTTCTGGAACAACCATGACACGAACTTCGCGGCCACTTTGCATCGCGAAGGAATGAGAAACTCCTTCATATGAGTTACAAATAGTTTCGAGTTGTTCAATCCGTTTAATATAGTTTTCCATGTTTTCGCTTCGAGCCCCCGGGCGAGCAGCGCTTAATGTATCAGCGGCAACAACTAAATGTGTATAAATGTATTTAGCGTCGTTATCACTATGGTGATTAGCAATCGCATCAATTACTTCTTCAGGTTCACCGTATTTCTTCGCTAAGCGAATACCGATTTCGATGTGAGAGCCTTCAAGTTCAAAGTCACTTGCTTTGCCAACGTCATGGAGAAGTCCCGCGCGTTTAGCAAGTAGTTCATCTAAGCCTAATTCTGCAGCCATAATACCACAGAGGGCTGCAACTTCCATACTATGTTTATACGCGTTTTGGCCATATGATGTCCGATATTGTAACCGGCCAACTTGTTTAAGTAATTCTTTATGAATGCGTGGTAAGCCAAGTTCGAAGGCGGCTTCTTGACCAGCTTTCATAATTTCTTCATCCATTTCTGCTTTAACACGTTCGACAACTTCTTCAATCCGGGCAGGTTGAATCCGGCCGTCTTTAACTAAATAATCGAGTGTTCTTTTTGCTACTTGCCTGCGAATTGGATCAAAGCAACTAACGGTAATAACTTCAGGTGTATCATCAATAATTAAATCAACACCTAATTGTTGTTCAAGGGCGCGGATGTTTCGACCTTCACGGCCAATAATCCGGCCTTTCATTTCATCACTTGGTAAATCAACCGTCGAAACAGCGCGTTCGGTTGTGACTTCTTGGGAATATTTGTTCATCGCAAGGACGAGTTTTTCCCGAGCGATTTCATTAACTTTTTCTTCAGCTTCTTCTAATTTGTTTTTCGTAAACGCCGCAATTTCCCGACTAACTTGTGATTCGACCCGTCTAAAGATTTCATCACGCGCATCGTTCATTGATAGTTGCGCGACTTTTTCTAATTCAACAAGAATTTGATTAATCTTTTCGTTATATTCAACTTCTTTAGCTTCAACGTCGACTAATTTTTTTCGTAAATTTTCCGTCCGGTCTTCAAGTGATTGTTCTTTACTTAATAAAATCGAATCACGGCGATCCATGTTTTGCTCACGTTGGGTAAGTGAGTTTTGAGCAATAACGATTTCTTGCTTCTTTTCCTTAATTTGCCGATCGGCTTCATTGTTTGCTTCAATCATTGCTTGTTTCGCATCGAGTTCCGCATTTTTAATAATGTGGTCTGCTTTTATTTCAGCATCTAATTTGATTTTATCCGCTCTTTTTAACGCTTCTTTCGCTTTAAAAACAGGGACAAGATAAAATAGTAATAAGCCTAATAAAATCCCAACAATGAAGGCGAAAATGACAAGCAGGACCCATGCAGTAGTGTCCATATTGTATTATCTCCTTTTAATTCTGCCAATTTTGTTTATCCGATGGCCTCGGTTTAATTTATTGATATAACTCAAAAAAGCGAGCTATAAGCCGCACTCGTTCCTTCTAAAAAAAGATATATTCCAATTCATTATATCCAAGCTCAGATGAGCTTTAAATTCATTGTAACGAGTCAACTATGCTTAACGCACGTTTATATTATACCTAAATATTATTAAAATTACACGATAAAGAAAAGAATTTTTGGACTTTTTTTATAATGGAATATTATAGCCGAGTTTTGCTATAGATTATTTAAAACTAGGTTTATTTTTTAAGCAATAAAATAAAAAACCGACAATTAATGTCGGTTTAATCTTTACTTTAATAACGGTTATTCTTCATCACCAACGTAGTCTTCTTCGTCATCATCACCGGTGGCTAACGCTGTTGGTTTAAGTTCAGCTTTCACTTTGGTTTTGATTTCACTAAAGACATCGGGGTTATTTAATAAGAATGCTTTTGCGGCTTCGCGACCTTGACCCATCCGGTCACCATTATAATCGTACCAGGAGCCGGCTTTATTAACGATATCTAAATCGGTTGCAAGATCAAGAAGTTCACTAAGTTGTGAAATACCTTCACCAAAAATTAAATCAACTTTAACTTTCTTAAACGGTGGGGCAACTTTGTTTTTAACTATTTTAATATTAACAGCATTACCAATAACGTTTGGTCCTTCTTTAATCGGTTCAGCGCGGCGAATATCAATTCGAATTGTTGAGTAGAATTTTAACGCACGACCACCTGATGTCGTTTCCGGGTTACCATAAATCACGCCAACTTTTTCTCTAATTTGGTTAATAAAGATAATCGTTGTATTTGATTTTGATAAAATACCTGACATTTTCCGCATCGCTTTTGACATTAAGCGGGCTTGAAGGCCAACTTGGAGGTCACCCATTTCCCCATCAAGTTCGGCTTGAGGGACAAGGGCGGCAACACTATCGACAACGATTAAATCAATCGCTTCACTTTTAGCGAGCATTTCCGCAATTTCAAGTGCTTGTTCGCCATTATCAGGTTGCGATAAAATAAGTTCATCAATATCAACACCTAGCCGCGCGGCATATTCAGGGTCAATCGCATGTTCGGCATCGACAAACGCTGCTTTACCACCTTGAGCTTGAGCTTCCGCGACCGCGTGTAAAGCAAGTGTTGTTTTCCCACTACTTTCCGGGCCATAAATTTCAATAATCCGTCCCCGCGGATATCCACCAACTCCTAACGCTTGGTCTAAGAGTAAGGAACCGCTTGGAATTACTTCAACATTTGTTGCGGGACGATCGCCTAACCGCATGACCGCACCTTTACCATACGTTTTTTCAATCGTTTTAAGCGTTGCTTCTAAGGCTGCATCTTTTTCTTTGTTTTTAACAGTTTCTTTTTTTGCCATCATTATTTCTCCTATTATATAAGTAGTTCAACAACTTCTTCTTTGTCTAATTTATTTTAGATGATTCGTAATTAATTTAATACCTTCATGCACAACTTGCGTTCTAATCGCATTACGACCACCCGCTAAATTTAATTCTTTTGTAATAACTTTTTCATCATTAATTTTTAAGCCGACATAAACTAAGCCAACAGGTTTATCTTCTAAGGCGCTTGGGCCGGCGTTACCAGTAAAACTAATTGCGATATTTACCTTCATTTTATGATAAAGGTTTTCCGCTATTGCGGTAGCGCATTCGGGCGATACCATTCCATATTTATCTAGTAATCGGGGATCAATACCTAAGAGTTGTTCTTTGGCGTCCCTTGTATAAACAATAATGCCCCCTTGATAAACACTTGAAGCGCCGGGAACATTACATAGTGATGCCCCAAATAATCCACCAGTTAAACTTTCCGCACTTGCTAACGTATAACCGTGCTTCGCTAATAAAGAAAATAACTTTGTAATTTCGTTATTCATCCGTGTGCGCCTCTTTTAACACATAACGATTTTGGACTAAATAAATAATGCCGCTAATAACGCTTGCGGCCGTCGCAAGCCATACTAAAATTTCAGCAATATTAATCGTTGTTGTTATGTAGGAAAATGGCCAGTTATTTAATAGCACAGCGGGAATCGCTACCATTTGTAACACCGTTTTAATTTTGCCACCGATGTTTGCGGCTAAGACTTTATTTTGATTCGCCGCGACAAGACGTAACGCATCAACAATTAAGTCGCGGCCAATCATAAGAACAACCGCTAAAATATGAATTTGCATTTGCGTCGTGTCTTCTCCTAAAATTACTTGGGGCACTAATAAAATAATTAATAATGAGTTGACAAGTAATTTATCGGCAATAGGATCAAGAAACTTTCCTAGGTTTGTTACAAGGTTTAGTTTTCTTGCAAAATATCCATCAAAAGCATCCGAAAGAGCGGCAACGACAAACAAGATTAAGGCCGTAAAATAAATCGCGTTAACTTCGCCGAAAACCATTGGAATGTTTGCGCCAACATCTTGATAAGGAAAAAGCATAATTATTACAAGTGCAATAACCATGACCATTCTAAACGTCGTTATTTTGTTTGGTAAATTCATCTTAGCCCTCTTTTTTAAAAATGTGAGTATCGGTCCTATAAGCCATGTTCTGTTGAAGATAACTATTTATCTAGGTCGTAACCTACTCGCCGCGCTTCAGTTCGCGCATTGAATTTCCCCTACCAAATTTGGGTTTCTCGCTTGTGGGGTTTACCGCGTTCCACTTTAGAGTTTCCTCTAAACTGCGTCTCTGTGGCACTTTCAGGCGTTCACCATATCTTTCGACTTAGGTGTTCGCACGCCGTAAGGGACTCCTCCCTTCCTAGCGTTATTTTTTCCGCTAGCACAATCACTCTTTGCATCGCAGCAAAGGCGAGCATGGACTTTCCTCTAACTTTCGCCAGCAGTTATCCAGACCGATTATTCTATTATACTATTTTATTTGGATTTACGCCTTCTTTATATAATGCCCGTTCAAGTTTATCAATCCGCACTAATAAGTCGACGCGTTCAAGCGCGACATGTTTGCTTTTATTAAGAACTTTCAGTTTTTCTTCGATGAGAGCGTTTTTCGCTTTGACATCTTCTAATTGACGGAGAGATTTTTCTAATTCTTTAACTTTTAGTTCTAAGGCTTTAATATCTTTTGCAATTAATCCTTCTAGTAATCGATAATCTTCTAAGACTTGATCAAGAAAAAGATCGACTTCACGAGGGTCATAACCTTTAAAGTTTGGCGCAAACTTCTTTTCTAAAATATCTTTTGCTGTTAATTTTAATTTTAATTCCATTTTCTTACCCTCGATTACACTTAATTATAAAGAAATCTCCTAAATTATTCAATGAAACACGAGTGAAATAAAATATGAATAAATCTTGTGATATAATAGCAAATGAGGTTGAAACATGAAGAAATTATTGCGGCAAATCGGCGATAGCAAATATTTGGTTTTTCTTGATTTAGAAGGCACCCAAGAATCGCACGAAATGATTGCCATTGGAGCGGTTGTTGTTACGCTTAAAAAAGACAAAACATTAAGAAAACAAAGTAAAGGATTTAAGCGCTATGTCTTAGCGAAAAAGCGGATTGGCTTTTATGTCACAAAACTAACAGGAATTAATGAATCCCATCTTAAAGCAAAGGGAATTCCTTATAAATTAGCGTTAGAAGAATTTAAAGAATATGTTGGAAAGAAATGGGACAAAGCGAAATTTGTTACCTTTGGTAATCACGATATTCGGATATTTAATCAAAGTTTACTTCATTCAACAGACGCTGATAAAGATATCGTTAAATATATTGGAAAAAACTTTATTGATTTAAGCGATATTTTATCCGAATTTATTAAAGATGAAAATGGGAACCCTTACTCCCTACTTAATTATTGTAAGATGTTTAATTTAGACTTTAACGGGACCCAACACGATCCCCTTGATGATGCGATTAATTTAGGTCGCTTATATGATGCGATGATGAAATCACCCGAAACGCTTTATAAAGAATATTTAAAAGTGTTAGTCCATCATTCAAAGTTGCCGGAGCCAGTTCTTGTGGCGACACAAAAACTAATTGAAGGCGAAAATGTTAGCGCAACCGACTTTTCAAATATTGTAAAGGAATATATCGAAGCTGAACCAAAAAAATGATTAATTACCCTAACGGCAAAAAAGCAAAGAAAGTTGTTCCGGAAGAAAAAATTTCAACTCGGAAAAATTTTAATGCGGCTAATCGGGGGATGGCGCTGGAAAACGATTTAAATTTAAGTAATGAATATTATCGCGACGCGAACCTCGCAATTATTACAAAACGACCAACGCCAATTAAAGTTGTTAAAGTTGATTACACAAATGGGCCAAAAATTATTGAAGCGTTTTTTGAAAAGCAATCAACAACGGACTATAACGGCGTCTATAAAGGTCGCTATATCGATTTTGAAGCAAAAAGTGTTGCTGGAAAGACAAGGTTTCCCCTTGCTAATATTACGTCTTATCAATTTAAACATTTAGAAGAAGTTATCGCTCATGGGGGAATTGCCTTTTTCATTATTGAATTTCGCGGTCATGACGAAGTTTATTTACTTGATGCGAAAATACTTCTAGATGCTTATTACGAAAAGAAAAAATCTTTAACGTATGAAGAAATAAAAGAAAAGGGCTTCTTAGTGCCCCGTCTTTTATCGCCACGCTTAGATTATTTACCAATTGTTAATACGCTTTACTTCACGGAGTAAGCCGTTTATTTTTTTCTAAACATAAATCAACTAGTTTACATTCATAGCATTTTGGGGAACGAGCTAAACAGTGATAGCGGCCAAAATGAATTGCTTGATGGTGAAAGGAAATGTATTGTTCCTTTTTTAATAATTTTCGAAGTTTTGCTTCAATTTGATCAGGGTTATCCGTTGGACTTGCTAACCCTAACCGCTTGGAAACGCGGCTTACATGTGTATCAACAGCGATTTCAGGAATCTTAAATAGTTCCGCACGGACAACGTTCGCGGTCTTATTGCCAACTCCTGGTAGCGTTAATAATTGTTCTTTTTCACGAGGGACGACCCCCTGAAAGTTTTCTAGTAGCATCATCGCAATTGCTTTAACGTTTTTAGCTTTTGTTTTATATAGGCCAATCGTTTTAATGTCATTAGCGATTGCTTCTACTTCTGCTTTCGCTAGATCGTTTAAGGAAGGAAAATGCGAAAATAACACCGGTGTCACTTTATTAACAGCGACATCCGTTGTTTGCGCACTTAACATAACAGCGATTAAAAGTTCATAATCTTTATGGTAAATAAGTTCCGTGCCAACATTAGGAAGGAGCTCATTAAAATATGCGGTAATTACTTCTATTTTCTTATTCTTCGTCATCAAATTTAAACCATTGTTTCTTTGCGATTTCAATTGTTTGGCTAACGTCTTGGTCCCAACTTTCTTTTTTCGTTGAGAAGCCTTCTTTAGCGACATCATCACTTGTCGCCCATTGGAGAAGGATTTTATCAATTGAACGAATCGACCGGCGTTTTTTACTTAATGCTTCATGTAACGCATCAATAATCATTTGTTCACTATAGCCATAATCAAACCATTCACGGATCCGTTGCGTTTCCGCGGGAGAAAGGAAACGACCGAGTTCTTTTTGATAAACCGCAAAAATATTTTCCAGTTGCGAAGTAATATCAACACTTTTACCATTTTGTTCATTCGCTAAATCAAGTTGAAATTCACGGTATAAGCGTTGTTTTAATGGTTTTAATGATGTCGCCATCGAACCACTCGTGGCGCTATTATATGTATAATCAAGTAAGCCTTTATTTAATAACCCCGCCATTGTTTTATCAATTGTTTCGGTTGATAACGACATTTTAAGTCCAAGTAAATCAGGAGTAATTAATTCATTACCTTGTTGAATTAAATGTTCAATCATAATAATAACCGCGAGCTCAGTTTCATCTAAGCCAATTCTTTTATAATATTCGGCAAGTAAATAACGGAAATCTAAGGCATCAGGGATCATGATTTAACTCCTTTCTTGAATATGTTTATAGTCTAGCATGTTTACTATGTTGTTAGTATTTGATATTGCTCTAAAAGTAAATTTGTTGCCAAATTATCGTACGCGCGCATTTTTTTAATTTCGACTTCAACTTTCGCGGGTGTTAATAATTTAACTAAGGGCGCACTGACGTGAAGTGCTTGGTCTAAGGTTTCTTCAAAGGTAAAGCCTAAAATAAGTTTAAACCGTAAAGCGCGTAAAATACGTAAGGGGTCTTCTTTTAAGCGCACATAAGGATCACCAATCATTCGAATAATTTTGTTATTTAAATCATCTTGGCCATTAAAAAAGTCATATATGACCCCATTTGCATCTAAATATAAAGCGTTAATCGTAAAGTCGCGGCGAAAAGCATCAATAGTCATTTCTTTTACAAATGTAATTTGGCTTGGATGACGGGCATCACGATAAGAATCCTCATGGCGGAACGTTGTTATTTCAATATGGTTTTCATCAAACTTATAAGAAACCGTCCCAAAGCGCGCGAATGTAAAATTAGCGTCAGGCAGAAGTTTTTTCATTACGTCAGGTGTCGCACTTGTCGCAAAATCAAAATCGGTCGTCGCTACATTTCGTAAATAATCACGAACACTTCCCCCGACCGCATAAATGCTTTCACCCTCACTAAGGAAGAGTGAATTAAGTTGTTTGAGTAGTTTTAATATTTCCATACTTTAATCATAGCAAATTTAAATAAAAAAAAGAGAACGGAATCGCTCTCTTTTAATTGTCTTAAAGTTAATTAATTATTGAACGGTGTCTTTTAAAACTTTGGATGATTTAAAAACAACAGCTCTGCTGGCAGGAATAACGATTGGTTCTTGCGTTTTTGGGTTAACACCACGACGTTCTTGACGTTCACGAACATTAAAACTACCAAAACCAGAAACTTTAACGGATTTGCCGGCTTCAAGAGCTTCGATTGTGCCATCGATAAGCGCGTTAAGAGCGGCTTCGGCTTCTTTTTTTGTTAAACCTGTTCTTTCAGCAATTAAATCTACTAAATCGACTTTATTCATATTAGTTCCTCCATTATGAATTTATTTTAATCTATAATTAAATTACCACACAAATAATAAAAATACAACACAGGAACACATTTTTTACGATTTACCCACAACTATTTTTGCTTTTCATCTTTTAGCGGCCGTAGCATTAACTCACTAACAACAAGCCGCGGTTCCGCCTGATTAAATAGCACATCATAAATTGCATTAACAATTGGTAATTCAAGATTATTTTTACGGGCAATTTCATAAATAACTTGTGTCGCATAAATACCTTCGACGGTTACTTTATTATTTTCTAAAAACGCTGTGGCGGAATTAGCTCGGCCAATCTCATAGCCAGCTTTAAAATTTCGCGAATGAAAAGAATTGCAAGTAACAACTAAGTCACCAAGTCCGCTTAGCCCTAAAAATGTTTCTGGTTTAGCGCCAAAATAAACACCAAATTTACTCATTTCATGTAAGCCGCGAGTAATTAAGGCGGCGCGTGCATTATCGCCATATCCTAAGCCAGCGAGGGCGCCACTAGCAATCGCAATTGCGTTTTTCATTGCGACCCCAAGCTCCGCACCAATTTCATCCGTATTTGTATAAACGCGGAAATATTCATTAGCGAATAACGTTTGAATTACTTCAGCAGTTGGTAAATATAAGCTCGTTGCGGTTAATAATGTTACTTGTCGTAAAATAACTTCTTCAGCGTGACTTGGTCCAATTAATGAAACAATCGGGTAGCGAAGATCTTCGCTAACAACATCACGAATAACATCGGACATCCGTAAATCCGTTCCACGTTCAAGCCCTTTCGCCGTATTAACAAAATATTTTCGTTCTGTAAGTAAAGGTAAAAGGTCATTTAAAACACTTCGCATCGCGCTTGAAGGGACACTAATAACAATAACTTCCGCAGCTTTAACCGCGGCTTTTAAATCCGAGGTTGCGCGAATTTTAGGATTTAAAAAAACATCATCGCCAAAAAAAGCTTTGTTTTGGTGATTGAGATTTATATCATCAACTTGGTTTTGATTAATTCCATAAACAATTACTTGGTGAAAATTATCAGCAAGTACTTGGCCTAACGCCGTTCCCCAACTACCACTACCAATAATTAAACAGTTCATCTTATGTTCTCATTCGTAAAATTATTTTAATTGGGGTCCCATCAAGCGGGAATGATTCCCGTAAACGATTTTCTAAAAACCGTTGATAGGAAAAGTGCATGAATTGGGGGTTGTTACAAAATAAAACAAATGTCGGTGGTTTTGCACTTACTTGATTAGCGTAATATATTCTTATGCGCCCTTTGTTAAAGTGCGGTGGCGGATTAATAATTTGCGCATCATGAATAATTTCATTTAACACCGATGTGCCAATGCGTAAATTATACGCATCATTAACAACGAGTAATTCATCAAAGATTGTTTGAATCCGTTTATTTTCTAATGCGGAAACATAAACAATTGGCGCGTAATCTAAAAACTTAAATTCTTTTCGAATGAGTTTGCTAAAGTCACTCATCGTATTTGTTTCTTTTTTAACTAAGTCCCATTTATTAACAACGATAATAATTGGTTTATTAGCGTCCATCGCATAACCAACAACGTGCTTGTCTTGGGCGATTATCCCTTCCGAGGCATCAAGCATTAATAAAACGATATCACTACGATCAATCGCGGATAACGCACGTAAGGCGGCGTATTTATCAACTGATTCATAAATCCGGCCGCGTTTTACTAAGCCGGCGGTATCAATAACAACATAATCTTGTTCGTTTTTCCGAAACGGGGTATCGATTGCATCACGGGTTGTGCCACTAATTGGGGAAACAATGACGCGGTCTTCATTTAAAATTGCGTTTACAAGTGAGGACTTACCAACGTTTGGTCGACCAATGACGGAAAAGCAAATGGCTTCTTCATTATGTTGTTTTCTCGCATCACCGGGTAAATTTTGAACAACAAAATCTAAAACGTCACCTGTTCCTACACCATGGGTAACGGCAATTGGAATGACGTGTTCAAAGCCTAATTCATAAAATTCCATCGCGCTTAATCGGAAGGCTTCGTTATCTGCTTTATTAACAGCTAGAACGACGGGCTTATTTGTTTGATGAAGCATTTTGGCAATTTGGCGGTCTTCTTTTGTAACCCCAAGTTGGGCGTCCGCCATAAAAATAATAACATCAGCTTCTTCAACGGCAATTTCTACTTGCGCGCGAATTTGCGTTTGAAATGGTGAATCGGTTAATTCGATTCCACCCGTATCAATAATGCGAAACTCTTTCGTTAACCATGATGCTTTTGCGTATAACCGGTCCCGAGTAATTCCGGCTTCATCATGAACAATTGCTTGTCGTTCACCAATGATACGATTAAAAAGCGTTGATTTCCCAACGTTTGGTGATCCAACAATCGCTACAACACCATTAATCATTATTTGTGCGCCTTTATCCCGGTCTTATGAGCAATAACTTCTAATGCAACTTTAACAACTTCTTCAATTGTTAAATCCGATGAATCTAAATAATACGCATCGTCTGCTTGTTTTAACGGAGCAAAATTTCTTCCCGAATCGATTTGATCGCGGCGAATTAAATCTTTTTCAATTTCTTCTAAAACGGAAGGAATTCCTTTTTCCATATTTTCTTCATGCCGGCGAATTGCCCGTTCATGAACATTTGCCACTAGGAAGATTTTAACATCCGCATTTGGTAAAACGTATGTTCCAATATCACGGCCATCCATGACAACTGATTTATTATTCGCAAGCCGGCGTTGTTGTTCGACGAGGGCGAGCCGAATATCTTTATAGGAAGCAATATATGAAACATTTTGACTAACTAAATGTTCACGAATTACTTTCGTAACATCTTGATCATTAAGTAAAACGGTTCCATCCGGAAGTAAATCAATCACAACTTCATCGATTACTTTAACACTCGCGGCTTCATCTTCTGGATCAATACCTTTACTTATTACGTAATACGTAAAAGCCCGATACATCGCACCAGTATCGATATAAGTAAAGCCTAGTGTTTCCGCAATCCGCTTTGCAATTGTCGATTTTCCCGCAGCGGCAGGTCCATCAACGGCAACTGTAATATGGTAATTTGTCATTTTCGCACCCTCATCCGTATTTTTTAATTAGAAAAATGATTGAAACAGTAATTAAAATCACTCCGATAAATATTAACACAAATATACTAATATTTTTCGCTAACTTTTCACTTTTGGAAATAACGACTGGTTCTTTTTTATCTTTGTTAATATATTTATCGTATTCAGCGATTAGTGTTTTAGCATCATTCGTGTTAGGCCGAACTTCATTAACTTTTTTTGTCGGCGTAACGTTATTGGAAACAGGTTTGCTTTCCTTCGTCGATAAAACCGGCTCTTTCATTTTTTTAATGTGCGAGCGATATTTGCCGTATTTCCGTGTCCGAGTTAATTTCGCCATTTTCCATCCGTTCTCCGTTATTTATTATAATAAATTAGTGGCTAAATTCATAGCAAGACCATTTTTTTCCTTTTACTAATTATGCTTGTTGGTCTTTTCTTAAATCCACCTTGTTTATTTATGGTGGTGGTCGTATAATGTAAGCGTAGAAAATAGGAGGAATATTTTATGGCCAAGAAAACTCATATCGACAAAACTCGTTGCACTGCATGTGGCGTTTGTAACGCAATCGCACCTGATTATTTTGATTGGGACGATGATGGATTAATGGTTGAAATCCAAAGTGAAGTTGCCGCTGAAGATGAAGAATTAGTTGAAGAAGCAGTTGAATCCTGCCCAGCTCAAGCAATTTCCTTAAAATAATTAACTTTAGCAAACAATAAATAAAGGCCAGTTTACGAAAACTGACCTTTTTTATTTTATCTTTTTTATTTAAATCGACTATTTTTTTGAGCCAACGCGATTAATTAGGCGATGGGTTGCTTTATATGTAAAGAATGTTAAGACGCTT
Organism: Caryophanales bacterium UBA5455; assembly: GCA_002427365.1. Lineage (GTDB taxonomy): Bacteria > Bacillota_I > Bacilli_A > RFN20 > CAG-826 > UBA5455. The sequence goes on along the minus strand of DIQT01000006.1, from coordinate 36,031 downwards.
ACTAAAACGTTTTGAATAACGTTAAAGGGTATTAACAGCTTATAGTAAAAGCTTTCTAAATATCCCGCGCCTGCAAAGAAATCTTCAACGCTTATGCCAAACGTAAAAGCATACATTGGAACAAGGAAATATAAGTTAGCCGCAACAGCGATACCAATTTGAACAAAACTGGAAATGACTAACGCCGTAATCGCACCCCGTAACGTCCTGTCATTTTTATAAATCCAAGCGGCACTAACGACCATTGCACCGGAAATAACAAAGTCGGCAACAATTCCAACCCATGAACCAACATTAAAACTTGTAAAGATTAAACTAATTAACGTTTTAATAAAAATAACGAGGAAGCCAGCAAGTGGGCCATACGCAAAGCCCGCGATTAACATTGGTACAACGTCAATATGTAAACTTAAATGCGCAATTCCTAGCCCAGCAAAAATATTAAAGGGAACAAAGATTGTTAATAAATATAACGCAACCGAAACAGCGGAGAAAATTGCTACGCTAGCAATCATTGTTGTATTAAATTTACTATGCTTTTTGCATTGCTTTTCTGTCGAGTCGCCTCTATACTTTTTGCCTTTTTTACCTTTTTTTTCAGTAATTACTTCTTCTTCGCATCTACCTTCTTCTTCGACGACGATATCTTCTTCATTCAAGACATCATTTTTTTCGCTATCAGTAAACATTTTAAATCTCCTTTCAATAAAAAAATGCCACTGTCTAGCAGGGCAATTAAAAAGAAATTCATTTGTATACAAACTATTTCTTGTCTTCTTTCATCTAGACTTTAACTATCGCCATTGGAATTTCACCAATTCGTGCCGAAGCTCGCGGGGTATACCGCCGGTGGGGAATTGCGCCCCGCCCTGAAGACCAACTATATATTAGCACAATTTTTTAAAGATGGAATCGTTATTTTTTACTGATTAAATCGAGAAATTTTTCTTTATCGGCTTCACTTTTAAATTCAACAATTACTTTGTTGGCTTCAACATAAACTTTGCCTTTATGAATCTTAGTAATTTCTTTAAATCGTTTATCAACTTTCTTCCCTTTCATAATCGCAACTTGCCGTTCTGTTTCACGAACAGTTAAGTTTTTTTCATAAATTTGTTTAAGCATTTTTTGAATTGATGTTTCGGGTAACGCACATAAAGCGCGAGCATGACCATACGAAATCTTTTGATCGTTTAAATCTAATAAAACGTTATCTGGTAAATTTAGTAACCGCGTAATATTTGTAATTTGCGGTCGGCTTTGGTGGGTTAGGGCCGCTAAATCGGCTTGCGTATAACCAAAATCTTTTGCTAAGTGATGACAAACATAAGCAATTTCTAATACGTTAACTTTATGTTCATCACGAGCGACCGCTAATAAAATTAATAACGTTTCTTCATCATTATAATTTCGAATTAATGTTGGAACTTGTTCAATGCCCGCTTGGCGTGCCGCAAAGAGCCGCTTTCTACCAATAATAACTTCATAGTGATCTTGTTTTTGACGAACAATTAACGGCTCAATAAACGGATCGATTTCTAATTGCTTAGCAAAAATATCAACTTTCTTTGGGGAAAGTTTCACTTTCGATAAATATCGATTATCATCAATCAGTTCCGTATTAATATTTTGGGTTGGATGTGCCTTATACTCGCGTTCAATCGATTGAATGACGTCGGTTTTGGCGTACTTCTTGAGTAAAGTCGATAAGTTATCTTGAATAAGTTTCTTCTTCTCGTTCCTCATTGTCGATTACCTCTTTAGCGAGATTTAGATAAGCCGTCGCGCCTGCACTTGTTGGCCGATATAAAATTGTCGGTAAGCCAAGTGCACTCGATTCAGGAATTGAAACGTTACGGGGAATAACTGTATAAAAAGTTTTTTCTTTAAAAAGTCCACGAATTTGTGCGGAGATTTCTTCACTAAGCCGCGTTTTAGCGTCAAACATCGTTAGCAAAAAGCCGCCGATTTCTAAATTAGGATTATATTCGCGTTGGACATTACTAATTGAGCCTAAAATTGCAGCGACCGCTTCCATCGCAAAGTATTCACACTGAACAGGAATTATCACGCGGTCCGCAGCAACAAGAGCGTTTAAGTTTAATAACCCTAGTGAAGGAGGACAATCAATAATAATGTAATCATATTGTTTTTTTAAATCAACAAGTGCCGTTTTAAGCATAAAAAACGGATTTATATCTTTATGAATAATTTCGATGTCAATACTTGAAAGTTTTAAATTCGCGGGAATTACTTCAAGATTTAATACCGCTGTTTTCTTGATTGCTCGATTAATATCAATTTCACCTAAGAGAACTTGATGAATCGTATTTTTTAATAAAGAAATATCAATTCCAAAGCCCCGTGCGGCATTGCCTTGAGGATCCATATCAATTAATAAAACGCTCCGCCCTAAGTGCGCTAGAGAAGCTGATAAATTAATCGCCGTTGTTGTTTTAGCAACTCCACCTTTTTGATTTGCTATCGCAATAATTTTACACATATCTTCGCCTCAATTCTTGTATTTTTATTATATCAATTAACCTTACATTTTGGTATGTAAGAATAATTTGTTTTTGTTAGCGACTTCAAAAATAAAAAGCGCTTCTACGAAAGCGAAGAAGCGAATTTAGAATAGTAAATATTTTAAAAAACTATTTATAATGGTTTTTTCTTTATTTGTCCATAGTGGCGTGGGTATTTACTTGGTGTTGGCTTTACTTTTTTAATTTCAATAATCGTGCGGACTTCGCCCCCACTTAAAGTAAATTTATTCACACTAGTAATTGTTCCACCAAGTGTTTTAATCGCGTTTTCCGCTAATTCAATTTCACTTTCGCTTTCTTTAGCTTTTAAAGCAAACATTACTCCGTTTACTTTAACTAACGGAAGCGAGAGTTCGCTTAAAATAGCTAAGTTAGCGACCGCACGGGCTGTCGCGTATGTAAAGCTTTCGCGGGCAACTTTTACGTAATCTTCCGCTCGTTCATTAGCAATTAATACGTTATTTATGCCTAATTCTTCTTTTACTAATTCTAAAAAACGCGCGCGTTTCCATGTTGGTTCTAGTAAAGTGACAGTTAAATCAGGGCGCATAATCGCAATTGGAAAACCGGGGAAACCTGCTCCACTTCCAATATCTAATAAGTTTTGGTTTTCTTTTAAATATGGCGCTAACAATAAAGAATCATAAAAATGTTTTTCAATAATGCCTGCTTCATCAATAATCGCGGTTAAGTTTATTTTTTCATTTTCGCTTTGTAAAAGTGTTAAATATTGCTTAAACGCTCCAAGTTGGGCATCAGTTATTGAATAGCCTAGGCTTTCAACCGCGCTAACAAATTCATTCCACGTCATTATTTTGTTGTTCCTTTTTTAATGTGCATTAAAAGGACCGCAATGTCGGCTGGGGAAACTCCGCTTACCCGCGATGCTTGCCCTAAAGTATGGGGTGCAACACGCGCAAGTTTTTTTCTTGCTTCAAGACGTAGACCTTCCAGATCATGATAATTTGTATCTTTTGGAATTAATACTTGTTCATTTTTTTGGAATCGAGCGGCGGCTTGCCGTTGTTTTTCAATATATCCTTCATATTTAACAATAATTTCTAGTTGTTCAATACCGGAATTATTTAAGTTAATTTCTTCTAAAGCAGGAATAAATTTCCGTAATTCATTAAAACTAACCCGCGGCCGCCGAAGTAGTTCTTCGCCCGTTAATCCGCCAACAAAATTTGGATACTCGATGCTAGCTAAATATTCCTTAATCCCGCTATTGGTACTTGGTGATGATGCTTTAAGAATATCGATTGCTTTTAATATTTCTTTACGTTTATTAACAAACCGTTCATAACGTTCTTCGCTAATTAAACCGACATCATGGCCAATATCACTTAAGCGTAAATCAGCGTTATCATGACGTAAAAGTAGGCGATATTCCGCTCGACTTGATAAAAGCCGATATGGATCAATAATCCCTTTCGTAACTAAATCATCAATCATAACACCAATATAAGCTTGGTCACGCCGTAAAATTAGGGGGTTTTTGTCTTCGATTTTTAAGACCGCGTTAATTCCTGCCATTAAACCTAAGGCCGCAGCTTCTTCGTATCCTGATGTCCCACATATTTGCCCAGCTATGTATAATCCAGGCCACGCTTTTGTTTCAAGCGTTGGTTTTAAATCAAGTGGATTAAGTGAATCATATTCAATCGCGTATGCGTATTTTAAAAACTCGGCGTGTTCAAGCCCTGGCAAGGAATGAACCATTTTTTCTTGAACATCATGGGGCATTGAGGTCGAAAAGCCTTGTAAATAAATTGAATCAGATTCACGACTTTCGGGTTCAAGAAATAATTGGTGCCGAGGTTTATCACTAAAGCGAACAATTTTATCCTCGATTGATGGGCAATAAATTGGTCCAACACCTTTAACAAGTCCGCTATACATCGAAGACTTATCAAGGTTTTCATTAATGATTCGATGTGTTTCAGCGGTCGTGTATGTTAAATGACAATCAATTTGTTCATCAAGCGGAATAAATTTTGTTGTTTCGTAGGAAAATGCTAATTCGCCTTCCATTCCTTTTTGTGGTGTGGTTTTGGAAAAGTCGATGGAATCGCGTTTAATTCGTGGCGGTGTTCCCGTTTTAAGACGGAGCATCTTAAATCCCATCGATTCTAAGTATGGAGATAATCCGCGTGAGGGCGTATCACCTTCAGGACCACTTGATACTTTCGTATGTCCAACAAGAATTTCTGCTTCCATATATGTGCCGGTTGTTAAAATAACAGCCTTTGATAAAAAAGTATTTCCCTCTTCAGTTTTTACACCAAAAACATGGTTATCATCGTGGATAAGTGCAATAACATGTTCTTCAATAACGGTGAGGTTTGGTGTATTTAGGGCAATTGATTGAATATGGGCGGGATAAGTAATCTTATCTTCTTGTGTCCGTAATGATTGAACACCCGGACCTTTACTCGTATTAAGAAATTTAATTTGTAAATATTCATGGTCCGCCGCTATCCCCATTACACCACCAAGCGCATCAATTTCACGGACCACAATTCCTTTTGCAGATCCACCAATTGAAGGGTTACAAGGCATATTACCCATCTTTTTAATATTTAAGGTCACGAGTAAAGTAGGCTTGCCCAAATGGGCCGCCGCCATCGCTGCTTCAAGTCCAGCGTGACCTCCGCCGACCACAATTACTTCATAGTCGTAATTCATTTAACCAACACTACCTTCCATATCAAGCGCTAATAAGCGATTTAATTCAACCGCATATTCCATTGGAAGTTCACGGCTAAATGGTTCAATAAAGCCCATAATAATCATATTTGTCGCATCGGTTTCATTAATTCCCCGACTCATTAAATAAAATAATTGATCTTCACTAATTTTGGAAACCGTTGCTTCGTGTTCAATAAATGATTGATTATTCCGCGCATCATTTTTTGGAATCGTATCGGAGCGCGATTTGTTATCTAAAATTAACGTATCACATTCAATATGTGACTTAGAATTAATTGCATTTGGTAAAATACGGACCGTTCCGCGGTAATTAGCTTCCCCACCATCATGAACAACTGATTTAGAAATAATCGTTGAACTTGTATCAGGTGCTAAGTGAATCATTCTTGCTCCAGCGTCTTGAAGTTGACCCGCACCTGCGGCCGCAACGGAAATCGTTGTGCCTTTTGCACCACGGCCCGCTAAAATACAACCAGGATATTTCATGTTTACTTGGCTACCAATATTGCCATCAATCCATTCCATTTGACCATTTTCTTCGACATAAGCCCGTTTCGTTACGAGGTTAACAATGTTATTTGACCAGTTTTGAACGGTTGAATAGCGACATTTGGCATCTTTTTTAACAATAATTTCAACAACGGCTGCGTGTAATGATTCTTTTGAATAAATTGGTGCCGTACATCCTTCAACATAGTGAACTGATGCACCTTCATCAACGATAATTAACGTCCGTTCAAATTGACCAGTCTTTTCATTATTAATTCTAAAATATGATTGAAGCGGTTTTTCTAATTTGACACCCTTTGGAACATAAATAAAGGATCCGCCACTCCAAGTAGCACCATTAAGAGCGCTAAATTTATTTTCGGCATACGAAACAACTG
>DIQT01000006.1:0-29724 GCA_002427365.1 Caryophanales bacterium UBA5455 | reverse complement strand
CTACGAAACAACTGTATTAAAGTATTGTTTAAACAATTCTGGAAATGCTTTTAAGGCAGCATCGGTTGATAAGAAAATAACGCCTTTTTCTTCTACTTCTTGAAGCATGTTATGATAAACCATTTCGGATTCGTATTGCGTTGCGACACCACTTAACCATTTTTGTTCAGCTTCGGGAATTCCAAGTTTTTCAAACGTCCGTTTAATCGTTTCGGGAACTTCATCCCAACTCGTTTCTTCTTTTTCGCTTGGGCGCGTAAAATATGTATACGAAGGAAAATCAAGAAAATCAAGACTTGGGCCAAAATCGGGCAGTGGTAGTTCAACAAATTTTCGGTAACTTCTTAGCCGAAAATCAAGCATCCATAAGGGTTCTTCTTTTAGCGCAGAAATTTGACGAATTACATCTTCGTTAATTCCTTTGCCCGTATTTAAAATTGTGACATCTTCGTCTACAAAACCGTATTTATATTCGGTATCTGGGATAAAATTATCGTCCATTTTCTTCCTCCTTAAGTAAGGCAAGAAGCCCATCCCACCCGAGTGTTGCGCACTTTATCCGAGCAGGTTGCTTAGCGGTGTTTAAAAAGACAACCGCTTCACCAAGTAAAGAATCATCATAACTTTCTTCATGAATCATCTTTTGATATTCATTAATAATATGTTTAGCTTCTTCAATTGTTTTACCAACGACTAATTCGCTTAAAATTGATGTTGAGGCGGTGGAAATCGCACAAGCGACACCATCCCAAAGCATTTCAGCGACTAAATTATTTTCCATCCGTAAATAAACCCAAATATCATCAACACAAGATGAAGAATCCATATGAATTTTGTCATAGTTTTCTAAATTTGCTGGTGTTTTTTTATTTCGAGGATTTTCATAGTGATCCATAATCACCGCACGCATTAATTGCGGATTATTACTTAAAGTAGGCATCTAAATAGTCCTCCCCATGACTAGCGACTTCGACAAACTTATCGATTTCTTCATATGTGTTATAAAAATATAACGAAGCCCGACAAGTTGCAACTTCACCAAGATAATCAATTAAAACGTTCGCACAATGTTGACCGCTTCTAATCGCAATTCCATATGAATTAAAGAAACTAGCGGCATCTTGCGAAGGAACGCCTTTAATATTAAACGTAATAATTCCGGTTTCACTATCAGCGTTATAAATTTTAATATTTGGTAAAGCAGATAATTTCTTAATCGCATATTTTTTAAGTTCACGTTCATATTCATCAATCGTATCTAAACCAATTTCCATTAAATAATCAACTGCAGTTTTAAGCCCAAAAATGCCAGCGATATTTTGTGTTCCCGCTTCAAATTTCATCGGTGGGACTAAAAAAGCAACATCGCCACACATATCAAATTTTGAAGTTTGACCACCACCTGTCATTAATGGATCAGTTATTTTTAAAAGATCATATTTACCATATAAAACACCAATCCCCGTTGGCCCTAAAAGTTTATGACCGCTAAAAGCAAGGAAATCAACATCTAAATCTTGCACATCAGTTGGTAAATGGGGAACGCTTTGCGCACCATCACAAACTAAAACGGCACCATATTTGTGCGTGATTTTTGCAATTTCCTTAATATCAACAATATAACCTAAAACATTTGTCACATGGGCGACAGAAACAACTTTAGTTTTTTTAGAAATAACTTTTTCTAAGTTTTCCGCTGTTAACCGGCCTTTTTTATCTAACGGAATATAGTTAATAATAGCGCCGGTATTTTCCGCAACTTTAAACCATGGCAAAACATTTGAGGCATGTTCTGCTTGGGTTAATAGAATTTCATCACCTTTTTTTAGATATTTCATTCCATAGCCAAACGCCACTAAATTAATGGACATCGACGCGCCACTTGTAAAAACGATTTCTTCAGGATGGGCATTAATTAACTTAGCAACTGCTTTCCGTGTTTCAATAACTTTTTGATCAACAGCGTGTGTTAAATCATACTCACCACGGCCCGCATTTACAGAATAATTTTCATAATATTGTTCAACAGCGTTAATAACAACTCTAGGTTTAAGTGAGGTTGCCGCACTATCTAAATAAATTAATGGATGACCTTGCATTGTTTGCTTAAGAACGGGAAAATCTTTTCGAATTTTATTTACATCAAACATGACGACTTAGCCCCCCATCAATTGCTTCTTTTAAGTATTCGCCAACTTCTTCACCTTCAAAAATGCTTAAAATTGGATTTAAATACCCAAGCGTTAAAATCTTGGTTGCCGCGCGTTCATCAATGCCACGACTTGTTAAATAAAATAAATGTTCTTCGTTAACTTTTCCCACCGTTGCCCCATGTGAGGCACTGACTTCATTTTCATCAATTTTTAAAATGGGGTTAGCTTTGCCAATACTATTTTCATCAAACAACGTAATTTTGGCAATTTGTTCAGCAACACTATTTGTTGCGCCATTTTTAATATGCGAAATACCAGCGAATTCGAGTTCGCTTTTATCAAGAACAACACCATAGTTTTCCATGCGGGAATGTGTGTTTTTCGCTTCGTGATTAAAGGAAATATTGTATAACTTATTATCGCCTTCTTTAGCGACTGTCGCTAACCGCCACAAGGCTTTGGCACCTGTTCCATTTAAATTAAAAACGACAGTCATAAACGATATTCCACTGGCGAAGTTTGCCATGCCGGCATTAACGATTCCATTTGTATCAACTTCGAAATGGCGTTCTGAATGATTAGATATATCTAATTCGGCAAGTGCGTATTTTAGTGTTACATCCGCACCAACCATATATGATACACGAGCATCACTTTTTGAATTAATTTCTAATAAATCAAATGTTAAGCCATTACCAAAAAAGCCGAAGATTAGATCGACTTGGGAAGAAACTTTTGACCAATCGAGTTCGTATTTAACACTAGCATCCTTTATTAAATATATCGTTTGCCCATATGAATTTTCAAAACTCGGTAAACTTAGTAAGTTGACACGTTCCATTCTTAAAAACTTCCATTCCCTGGGCAAAATTCAATTGAAACATTTTTCATCGCTTCATCACGTTTTTCTAATTTAACGCCATATTCAAGTGCGAGAACTTCATAACCTTTTTCATCGATTTTATCGATAATTTCTTTGCCACCTTCAATCGCGACAACGCCATTCATCATAACAACAACGCGGCTCGGATGAACTAATTCAAATAACCGTGGGTAGTGAGAAATAATAATAAACGCTTTACCTTTTTCATGAAGCGCGACGATTTGTTTAGCGACATCTTGTAAAGCATCAACGTCTAGACCTGAATCAATTTCATCAAGCATATTAACGTCTTCTTCTAATAACATCATTTGAAGAATTTCATTCCGCTTTTTTTCACCGCCACTAAAGCCTTCATTAAGCGAGCGGTTGGCTAAATCAACACTAACGTTTAATTCTTTTGTTGCGTTATGCAAAATATGGAAGAGTTCCATTGCACTTAAAAGCTTTTCGCCTTTTTCTTTCCGTTTTGCATTAATTGCCGCTTTAAAGAAGTCCGCATTAATAACGCCGGGGACTTCGCTAGGATATTGCATTCCTAAAAATAGCCCCGCACGTGAACGTTCATCAACGCTCATTGCGAGGACATCTTTTCCATCAAGTGTAATACTTCCTTCTAACACGCGATAGCGTGGGTGACCCATAATTACTTGTAATAAAGTTGATTTACCGTGTCCATTCGGACCAACTAACGCAATTGTTTCGCCTGCGTTTAGTGTTAAATTCACACCATTTAAAATTACATTGCCCTCGACTGCAACATGTAAATTTTTAATGACTAATTTTTCCATAATTAACTCCCTATTGTTTTTTGCGGTCTAATTTTATATCAAATACTATTCATTGGCAAAGAATATGACAAATCGCATTTGCGTAATATTACAAAAAAACAAGTTTCTATCTTATGTAATTAGATTTAATTATGGTACAATTATCTCAGCGTTTCAAAACGCCTATTTAATAATGATTTTCGGGTGTATTTTCTTGTTGAATTCCTCAATCATTTTAGATAGAATATAAAGGCTATATTTGTATAGGAGGAAAAAATTAATATGAAGAAAAGACGCTTAGCCCTCACGGTGACAGTGTTAACCTCATTAGCAGTGCTAGCTGGCTGCGGAGAACCTGTTAAAAAGAATGAGGGTGTAATTCTTACCGTCACGACCGAAAGTGGCGTGAAAGAAATCAAAGCGGATGATTTATTTAGCGAATACAAAACTAGTACTGATAAAATAAGCACATATTACGATGCAATTTATGAAGTCTATGTTCGGAGTTTATTTGCTGACAAAGCCTCAGGCTTGGAAGTCAAACTAAGTGAAATCAAACGCGATGCTGACATTAAAGTTAAAGGTGAAATTGAAAATGCGAAAAGTAATAAAGCAGACAACAATTCAACTTTTGACAAAGAAATGAAAAAAATCTATGAAAGCTACGGTGTAGAAGACGAAACCGGACTTAAAGAACATTTCATTTATGAATTAATGAAAAAAGAAGTTCGGGAAATGTACTTCGATGCGGAAGCCGCATGGACAAAAACAGCGAACGATTCGAACACATGGACCGATTTAAAAAATCGTTATCTTGAAGAAAAACTTCCTTATCACGTTAAACACATTCTCGTGAAACTTGCAAGTACTTCATCTTCAATCGAAACCGCAACAATTTCTTCTTCGGAAGCGATTAAGTTAAGTGGTGTTGTCAAACGGTTAGCGACCCAAAAGAATGGTGAAACATTTAGTGATATCGCACTTGAACAAAGTGATGATACCGGATCTAAAGAAGCTTCTGGTAACCTTGGCATTATGGATAAAGATACTAGCTACGTTAACGAATTCAAACTTGGTGTTTATGCTTATGACGCGATTTATAACCAAACAAGCGTTCTAAGCGATAAAACAAAAGCATTACTCGTTAGTGAAGACGCTGAAGCAAAATTAGCAGACGTTAGTGATGAAAACTTTGGCTTAGGCGAAATTCCTTATGGCGCCGCGCTTGATATCGAAAAACAAGCAAATAAAGTTTTATCCACTGATGGTGCTTCAATTAATGATGGTAATGCAATTTATTACCCACGGAATATTTACTTCAACCACTTCTTCAATAAACATAACGTTTCCGTTATTACCCCAACTAATATGGATGGTAACGCAAATGCTACTTATGAAGCCTTAGCAGGTTTCAAAGCCGTTGAAGAATTAGGTGGCAAAAAAGTTTTAACCGACGAAAAAGGCAATGTTATCTTAGTTGTTAAAGCTGGTGGCACTGCGTTAGGCGGATCTTACGAAGGCGTTCACTTCATCGCAATTGAACGTTCGGCATTAGTTCAAGATGTTAATGGTGTTTCTTTAAGTGACTACTACACAACATCAATTCCTGGCGATAACGATTATCCAGTTGCCGAAGGAAAAAATAAACCAACCTACGTTAACTACATGGCGACGGAACGGACAACATACCAAACACGCGCTAATGAAGTTGAAAGTAAAATCCAAGGGTTTGATTCCTTACTCGATTACCGGATTTTCAATCAATTACTTGCTTCCAATCAAATTAAAATTCTCGATGAACAATTAGCAACGTTCTTAGATAGTTATGTTAATACTAAATTCTTAACCGCCCAATGGGACGATGAAGAAGCATTTGTTAAAACATGGAAAGAATGGCTTGATATCTTAGAAGTTCAAGCATATCAACGCGCTACTCGCTTAGTTAAACTTGAATGTGCGTCCGCTTTCCTTAATTACGATAACGATAAAAAACCATTCGAAGAAGGAGGAGCTTGCTATGTCAAATAAGAAACGCAATATAGTTCTTGCCGCTGCTAGTTTATTAGTTCTTACGAGTTGTGGTAGCGAAATTAAAGGCTTACCTAACGATTACAACGACAAACTTGTTGGGGAAACTGATGTTTACAATAACGCAATGCAAGTCGTTATCGACTTAATCCGTGATAGTTCTTCATTTAATGGCGATGTCCATGAAGAATTAATGAAAATTGTCGCGCTTGACAAATACGGTGAAGAAGCGTCATGGAAAGATGACTTTAAAGCCTTAGTCGCTAGTCGGATTAACGAAAAATTATTATCAAAAGTAAAAAGTAGTTCTTACGCTGTTGATGGCTTATTCAGTGAAAAGAAATTTGCGCAATCACTTGTTAAAAACATGCAATTAGCTGTTAGTGATTATGACGCTGTTACCGAATGGCACGAAGATGTAATCTTCACTCCTGATATTAACAAAGACAACCTTGGTGAAAAAGTTCTTCATCTTGATTATTATAAAGAATATATTAGTAAAGAACTTCAACCGACCGTCTTACAAGAATTACTCATTGAAGACTATGTTATGAGTGAAGACGCCCGTTCCTTATATTTATCAAAAGGACGGAAAGTTGAATACATCGCGATCTCCACAAATGAAAAACACCCTGAAGCCGCAAAATACTTAATCGATACATTCATCGATACAAACATTGTTGGCGAAGATGCAACTAAAGAAAGCGCAAACCTTGAAATTCTTGCGAATGCTTGGCGTGGTGTGGAAGATCAATTCGTTTCTAACGAAGCCGAACTACTTGTTGCAGCCGACGTTAAAGGCGATGACTTCAATAACACAATTTGGGGCGATGTCTTATCACGCTATGCATTAATTAAAGATGACAAAACCTTAACTGACTCTTCCGCTGAATCCGAATTTACAAATAGCTATGCTTATACGAAAGAACATGGTCTTGAACTCAAAACCAATTCGACAAAAGCAATTGACTACACGGTTGATGGTTGGTTCATTAAAGACGGTGGCTTAACAAACTTACCAACAGCCATTCGTGATCGGCTCTTCGATCGTAATACCGAAAATGGTGTTGATAGCGTTCTTGATGATAAAGGTGACCGGAGCAAAGCTGGTTTCTTAGATGAAAGCGGCAATAGTTTTAACACATATATTAGAAATATTAATGGTGTTTACTACTTAACAAAAGGTGCTGTTGAAGAAACAAACCCACGCGACATCTTACATTATGATTCCTCTTCTTCCACTTACTACATTATCCAAGTGCACGAAGCCGTTTCCCGTAATAAGTTCACTGAAGATAATAAAGATTATTATGGTGAAGAAAAACTCGCGCTTGTCTCTCGCGAAATTGCTAAAAATATCGCGACCAAAGACACAATTAAAACACGGGCGACGGAATTCTACATTGAAGCTGCTGATATTAAATTCTCCGATCAACAAGTATATGATTACTTCGTCGGACTTTATCCAGACATCTTCGATAAATAAAATCATTTAAAGAATATGATATAATAAAGGGAGTCAAATTGATTCCCTTTTTTCTTACGATACTGGAGGTAAATGTATGCACGACGAAAATTGTATCTTTTGTAAAATTGTAAGCGGTGAAATTCCCTCACATAAGGTTTATGAAGATAAGGATGTTTATGCTTTCCTTGATGCAAGTCCTTTAACCGCAGGTCATACATTAGTTATTACTAAAGACCATTATGAAAACTTTATGTCCGTTCCTCAAGAAAAACTCCATAATGTCATGGATGTTGTTCAAAAAATTGGCCAAGCCCAAATTCGCGGGCTGTTAGCGCGTGGCGTTAATATTATTTCTAACGCGGGCACAATCGCTGGTCAAGCAATTATGCATTTCCATATTCACGTGATTCCTCGCTATGAAGTTGGTGATGGCTTTAGGATTACTGAGTTTAATCCTGATGATGCAATTAACTTCAACTTACCAGTCCTTGCGGGCAAGATTAGTGACGAACTTAAATAACTAAACATAAAAAAAGGCGATGATCATTCCATCGTCTTTTTTCTTTCATTTATTCTTCGTCGTTTTTTGCTTTATAAAACGTTCCGTTATCAAGCGCCCATTGCCGTGCGGTGAATTCGCCTGGTTCAATTTCATCATACGCTTTTGATAACATCATCATTTTAGAATCATAATCATCAATCATTGATAAGGTTAATGCTTCTTGCGTCTTTGGGGTGATGGGTGAGCCATATTCCATTTTGCCATGATGGGCTAAAACCATATGCGTTAATAAGGTAGCAATTTCTTCATTTGTATTAAGTTCTTTCGCCGTTGCTAAGATTTCTGCAGCGCATAAGGAAATATGCCCAATTAATTTTCCAACATCCGTGTATTTAGGTAAGACCGGTCCACTTAATTCAATAACTTTACCTAAATCGTGCACAAGAATACCAGCAATTAATAAGTCGCGGTCAAGTTGTGGGTAAAGTTTGGCGATTGCTTCACCTAAATCCGCCATATCAAGTGTATGATGGGCTAAACCACCCGCAAATTCATGGTGATTTTTTACCGCTGCCGGATAAATTAAAAATTCTGAATAATGTTTGTTAATTAATGTATTAACGAGTTCTTTTAAGTCGCCTTCTTTAAAGGAAGCTAAATACGTATCAAGGCGTACTTTTAATTCTTCCATCGTGTGGGGGCTACTAGGAACAAATTGACTAACTTGTTCTGGTTCAAGATACATTAATTCGCCACTTTGAATTTTTAACTGTAAGGCATCACGATAATTATTAACATCACCAACAATATTAACAATATTACCGACCACATATAACTCTTCATCTTCAGGTGTAGCGGCCCAAATTTTTGCTTCAATTGTGCCACTTTTATCTTGTAAGGTTACAGATAAATACGGTGATCCCGTATTCGTTACACCTTTAGAAACATTATTTACTAAATAGAGGGCGTTTACCCGTTGACCATCTTGTAAATCTTTAATTAAACTCATAATTACTCTTCCTCCAGCATCTTAATGATTTCATTATAATTATACCCTTTTTGGCTCAAATAGCGTAGTATCCGTTGCTTAAGTTCGTCACCTTCGTAAGTTCGAGCATACCGATAGCGTATTTTTTCATAATCCTTTTGTAAGTTTTTAAGAACTTGTTCATCCGTTAACCCAGGTAGTTCACTAATAGCGTGCGTCACTACCTCAAAGGGAAAGCCGCGGCGAAGCAACTTATTTGTGAGTTTTTCATCGCGGTCCTTTTTATTTTTTGCGCTTACTTGCGAAGCGGGTTTCTTTAAGTATGTCGCTAAACTTGTCGCGTAGTCATAAGGCGATGATAATACATCTTTAATAATATCTTCGCTAATTCCTTTATCTTTTAAATAGTTTTTAATGTAATATGGGCCATAAAAGCTTTCTTGAAGTGTCCGCGCTTTTTCTTTTGCGTAACGCGCATCATTTAAAAGGTTTGCATTCGTTAACGCTAGGACGGTTTCTTCAATTATTTTTGGTGATGCTTTTTTCGCTTTTAACTTTTTAACTAATTCACTTTCGCTATAACTAAAATTAACAAATAAACCAAACGCATAGTCTTTTATTTTTGCGTCTTCGTTAGCAATTTGAAGATTGTTAAATTCTTCTTCACTTATCGTTTTACCAACATATAAATAGTATTCACTATAAACACGCGGCAATAGTTTGATTTTTACATCATTCGCAAAAGTAATTGTGACATACGTGCGTCCAATTGATAACGAAGTTATTTCATACATCTAGCTGCCCTCCTTTATATATAAATACTATTTTTTCTTACCTTTTTTTTTCAGATCTTGTTGGCGTTTATTTTTTCGCCGATCGCGGAGCCGTTCATTAATTTCGCGTCTTGATAATTGCTTATTTGCCCGTAAGGATTGTTCATTTTCTTCTTGATCCATTAGGGTTTGACTTTGTAATTCATGATACGCGCGTAATTCATATTCTGTTTCAATTTCAAGCCGCGACTTATAAAAGGCGGCAACGAATGCCCCAACGATTAGTTCAAAGTAAAACGTTGAAAACCGCCATAACAAGTTACCACTATTTAAGAAGGCGGTATTTTCAATATCCGTGCCACCAGGAATAATATAAATTTGTTTATAAACACGCGTAAACATATATTCCGCAATCCCCGCATTACCTGGAATAGGAATTAAGTTCGTAATCATTTCTAAGAAAGCATTCATCGATAAAGCGTCCATAAAAGTCGTTTTGCCATCAGCATACACCATCGGTGCGCCTAAAATCGCACTGCCAGCAAAATATGGAATGGAATATATTAAGAAATATTTCACAATAAATAAAATAATAATAAGTACAGTCACGGGAATATTTGAGCGGAGCCGCTTTAATTCAACGCGAAAGTTTTCGGTATTAACTTTTAGTTTGGCTTTTTTCTCTTCTGGATACTTAATAAGTTTTAGCTTGTACCCAACCTTAATAATAATATCAATAATAAAGTTATGTAAGGTTTTCCATGAGGTCATTAAAAACAAAACAAAAATAACAACTGCGTTATATATAAATCCAATTAAGGAAAAGACCCACACTGGAATTGCTAAACCAAAAATTGAAATTGGTTTCGCTTGCGCCACTAACATATCAAAGTTAAACACCATCACAAAGAAGCCAAAGCCAATTAAAACAATTTTAGCAAGAATCGTATACATGATAATAATTGAAGCGGCACTGGAAATTTTTAATTTTTGTTTTCGTAATGTTTTAACTTTAGGAAAAATTCCGTTTTTTGTTGGGGTGATATCTTCATAAAAGCCCCCAATAAAACTTACCGCTAAGCCGCGGTGCCAACGATAATTCGTTGTATATAACCGGGCAAAAATATAAACGATTAATCCATCAATTGCATAAAAAAGAAACATAACCGTAACAATAATAACTAAATACCGCCAGTCCGCTCCTTTAAGCGAACTAAAAATTAAATTACGATCGTTAGTGTCACGTAAAAATAAAAATCCAACAACAATCGCCGCAATTAAAATAAATAATGTGTTAAATAAATATTGCCAGCGTTTCTTTTGTTTTTCGTGTTCAAAGGTTCGTTTTTCACATGTTTCTTTCATGGTTTAAATTATATCACACCACGCAAATCAAATAATAAAAAGGAAGTCGAAAATATTTGAGGAGGGTTTTTTGGCTTTTTGGGGGATAATATAAAAAAGTTTTTGAATAATACTATTAGCCTCCACAATTTAATTTATTTTTGTATTAAATCTTGTATAATTAAAAGGCTGATTGTTGAGGTGGTTATGGAATACTGGAAGGCAATGTTTAAGATGACAAAGGGGCACCGCGGTAAATATTTTGGTTCATTTGCCTTAACATTTGCCAGCGTTTTTTTAATGCTTTCAAGTCGGATTGTTACCAAAGTCCTCATTGATGTCCTAAGTGACCCCGCGACACTCGCTGATATGGACATCGCGTTAATTAATACGTTCGGTGGCCGTGAATTTTTAATTAGTAATTTATATATTTTTAGTTTAATTATTTTCTTTTTAGCCGTTGTTCGTTCACTCGTTCTTATTTCGCGGAACATTATGCGGGCGGCTGTTGAAACGACAATTATGAAAGAAACACAACTAAAACTCTTTGATCATATTATTCGCTTACCATATATGAAGGTTAAAGCGATTCCTAGTGGTGAATTATTACAAACCGCAACGCGCGATGAAGAAGTGTTACGGAACTTCTTAATTCGCCAAGTTAATATGCTTGTGTATACATTTTTTGTTGTCACTCTTTCCTTTGGAATGTTAGTGGCGTTAAGTTGGAAAATTGCCTTAGCGACAATTGTATTATTACCCGTCTTAGGTGTTTATTCGTTTTTCTTAATTAAAAAAGTTCGGGTGTTATATCGGAAAACGGATGATAGTGAAGCGCGGATGACTTCAAAAATTGAAGAAAACTTATCCGCTGTTCGGCTTGTCAAAGCTTATAACAATGAAGTTTATGAAATTAAAAACTTTGAAACATATATCGATGACTATGAAGACCACTTCATTCGCTGGCGGAAACTTGCTTCGTTTTATTTTTCAAGCACCGACATTTTTGTGTTTGGACAAATCGCTATTTCGTTAATCGCTGGCATCATTTTAGCTTTCCAAGGAGAAATTTCGGTTGGGACACTTTATTTATCCACAAGCTTAGCAAATATGATCGTTTGGCCCGTCCGGCAAGTCGCAAATATTTTAAGTAACCTTGCTCAAGCATTAGCGTCCATCGATCGGATTAACTTAATTTTTAATGAACCAATTGAAGATATCGAAACCGGCCTTACACCAGAAATCCATGGTCATATTGTTTTTGATAACGTTTCCTTCCAATATGAAGATGGTGATGTCGAAGTATTAAAAAATATTAACTTAGAAGTTCTCCCTGGTGAAACAATCGCGATTATTGGTAAAACCGGCTCGGGTAAATCGACGTTTGTTAATATGTTAACAAGACTTTATGATTATGATGAAGGGCATATTTATCTCGATGGTGTGGAATTAAAAGAAATTCAAAAGGCGCATTTACGGCAAAATGTCGCGAGTGTGTTACAAGAACCATTTTTATTCTCAAAAACAATTATTTCTAACTTACGGATGGCAAATAAAAATGCGACCGATGAAGAAGTTTTACGGGCAACAAAAACCGCGGATATTCATAATACAATCGTTTCCTTTAATAAAGGCTATGACACACCCGTTGGTGAACAAGGGGTAACACTTTCTGGCGGCCAAAAACAACGGTTAACGATTGCAAGAACCTTAATTAATAACGCCCCCATTTTAATTTTTGATGACTCCTTATCCGCAGTGGATACGGAAACAGATATTAATATTCGGAGTGCTTTAAAAGTTCGCCAAGCGGAAACTACAACATTTATTGTTACGCACCGGATTGCAACTGCGAAAGACGCTGATCGGATTATTGTTTTTGAAGATGGCGTCATTAAACAAAATGGTACGCACGAACAACTAATTACTGAAGAAGGATTATACAAACGGGTTTTTGAAATTCAAACCCGAATTGAGTAAAGGAGGACGATATGGCAGCACAAAATTTTGCTTTTGAAGAAGAAGCATATCCAACAAAAATAACGTTAGCGCCGTGGCTAAAAGTTCTCAAGTACTCATTTAAATATTGGTACTTACTTCTTCTTATGCTCGTTGGTTTATTATTCGTTTCATTTTACGATTCTTCGTTTACGCCCTTAATGAATAATGCCGCGTTAACAAGTATTAAAAATTCCTCCAGTGTTACTTCGATATGGGATTTACCATTAACGATTAACTTTACAAAAACACTTGGGTTTACAATTACATTCTCGCAATACTTTATTGTGTTAATTGCCGCACTTCTAATTCGGAGTTTAATGATTTTTGGGGTCTTCTTTATGACCGACTATATTAACGCAAAAATTATGCTTGATTTGCGGCGCGATTCCTTTGAACAAGTCCAAAAGCTAAGCTTCTCGTATTTTGATAAAACATCTTCTGGCTGGCTTATTGCGCGGATGCAAAGCGATACAAGTAAAATTAGCGATATGATTTCTTGGGGCATTGTGCGGATGATTTGGATGACGTTTGACTTAGTTGTTACATTAATTACAATGTTTTTCCAAGATTGGAAGTTATCACTTGTAATATTATCAACATTACCGCTAATAATTATTATTTCACCACTATTTGAAAAGATGATTTTACGCCTAAGTCGTACTGCCCGGGCGGCCTATTCAAAATATGTTGGCTGGCTTAGTGAGTCGATTAATGGAACAAAGACGATTAAAACACTCTCAATTGAAAATACCGTTTATCAAGAATCCGACGTAATTATTGAAGATATTCGGACAAAGACATATGAACGGCAACGGAAACAATCATTTTTCATGCCAACGATTATGATGATTTCGGCATTAACAACCGGAATCATTATTGTTGTCGCTGAACCACTTGGCTTAGATTTAAATGATGTCGCCAGTATGGGCTTAATTATTTTATTCATTAACTTTGTCATGAAGATTTATGATCCAATTACGGAAGGGGCCGAATTATTCGCCGATGTTATGGCGACCCAAGCGAACGTCGAAAAAGTTCTTCATCTTATTGAAGAAATCCCAGCGATTCAAGATTCACCGGAAGTTATTGAAAAATATGGCACCTTATTAGCGCCGAATACTCGTGCCTATGAACCAATGGAAGGTACCATTGAATTTAAAGACGTTTCCTTCTCTTATGAAGAAGACACAGAAGTCATTCATAACTTAAGTCTAATAATTCCTAAAGGTCAAAATATTGCGATTGTTGGGGAAACGGGCTCAGGAAAATCTACAACGGTTAACTTACTTTGCCGCTTCTATGAACCAACAAAGGGCGAAATATTAATCGATGGAAATGAATATCGTTCGAAGAGTGTTGGCTGGTTACGGAGTAATATTGGTTATGTCCAACAAACACCATTTATCTTTGGTGGCACAATTGCGGAAAATATCCGTTATGGGAAACTTGACGCGACCGATGAAGAAATTATTGCAGTTGCGAAAAAAGTTAATCTCGATGAATATGTGTCCACGTTACCTGATGGCTATCAAAGTGTGATCCATGATAATGGCGCAGACTTATCCGTTGGCCAAAAACAATTAATTAGTTTAGCGCGTGCCTTAATTCGCGACCCGCATATTATGATTTTAGATGAAGCAACCTCAAGTATTGATACGGAAACAGAAGCGATTATTCAAAAAGCGATTAATGAAGTTTTAAAAGAGAGGACATCAATTGTTATCGCCCACCGCTTATCAACGATTGTCGATAGTGACCGCATCTTATTTATGGAAGACGGAGTTATTAAAGAAGACGGTTCCCATAGTGAACTCATGAAGAAAAAAGGTAAATACTATCGCTTATATATGAATCAATTTAAAGACCTCCATATTGATACCCAGATTGACTTATTTGATAAGCAAGTTAAAGATAACATCTAATTATCGTTAGCAAATTAAAAGGGCTAGTAATTACTAACCCTTTTTGTTTATGATTTTTTATTTAGTTGCCGTTTCGTTATAAGTTTATATATACCTGGGATTAGTTTGCCATTCATAATATCAAGCACCCCCTCAACTTGTTGCGTGTTTAACATGCCGCCACTAAGACTTGGAAGTGAACGTAAAGGTGTTTCAAGGGCACCACTTAAATACATACCCGCATCATTACTACTAACGTTAAACGCCTTCTTTGCGATTTTGGTCACCTTCTTAATTAACAACCGGCCTGTAAAATAGTTTTTGGCATCAATAATTGGTGAATTAAGAGTAAAGGGCCGTTTTAATTGTTTATCAACATACGGTAAGTCATTGCGATAAATAATTTCAAATTGCGCTTTTGGTAAATAGAAGCGATTACCAAATGGACGAACGTGATAGTAATATGGTGTAACTTCCCGAAGATCAATTGGTTGTACTTCGTTTTGCGCAACAATATGTAACGCGGCTTCAGCATGAATATTTTCACTCGAAGTTCCAACATAAATTTGATATGTTCCTTCTTCGACCGCGTAATCCTTTTCATTAATATTCCAATACGTAAATGCTTCCCGGTTTAATTCAAAGCGAACGGTTCGTTTTTGACCGGGTTTAAGCGCAATCTTTCGAAATGCTTTTAATTCTTTCCGTGGTTTATAACTTACCGCATCTATTTGCCCAATATATAATTGGACTACTTCTTGCCCCGCAACATTACTTGTATTTTCAATATCTATCGTTACATCAACGACATCGCGGCGAGAACTAATTACTTCTTTTGATAACATCAAATTACTAAGTTTAAAAGTTGAATATGATAAGCCATGCCCAAAGGGAAAGGCGACTTTTACACCGGCGGCTTCATAATAGCGGTAACCAACAAAAATTGATTCACGGTATTCGATGTTTCGTTTACCACCTTTAGCAATAAAGGGATATGACGGTGTGTCTTTTAAGTATTTTGGGAATGTTTCCGTTAAGTGTCCACTTGGGTTAACATCACCAAAAAGGATATCAAATGTCGCGTGACCACTTGCTTCACCACCTAAATACCCCATTAAGGTTGCCCCAACTTGACCCGCCCAAGGCATTTCAATCACACTACCCGCACTAACAACGACAACAATGCGTGGATGAACAGCGCGGAGACGGCCTAACAGTAATTGTTGAATTCGCGGTAACTCTAAATGTTTCCGGTCGGTTCCTTCACTTTCATAAGAAGGAGGTAAGCCAACCATAACGACGACTTGTTCATATTGTTTCGCTAGTTCAACGGCTTCATCGATTAAATATTCTTGTTCTTCTACCGATTTATTTTCATCAATTTCAAAGCCGGGTGTGTATTCATAATAAATTTTTGCTTCATCAAGCGCTTCAAGTAAATTATCAAGTTGTTTTGGATTAACTTGAGAAGAACCAGCGCCTTGGAAGCGGGGATCTTTCGCAAACGCCCCAATTACACCAAGACTTTTTTCTTTACTAAATGGTAAAATCCCATCGTTTTCTAGTAAGACCATTCCATCCGCAGCAATTTCTCGCGCTAAAAGAAAATGGTTTTCATACTCAACTTCATCAAGGGGAACTTTTCGGCTTTCACCAACTCGTAAGGCTTGGGTGACAATCCGGCGAACCGCATTATCAATATCAATTAAATCTAATTCCCCCGCTAAATAAGCATCTTCAACTTTTTGATATAAGCTTTTATTGCCGGGCATTTCTAAATCGTGGCCAGCTTTTAAGGCAGCAACGGGATCATTCATGCCGCCCCAGTCACTAATAACTACCCCATCATATCCCCAATTATGACGTAAGATATCAAGTAAATATTTATTTTCTGAACTATAAACGCCATTAATCATATTATAGGAAGACATTAATAACGCTGGGTTCCCTTCCTTGACCGCAATTTCAAAACCACGTAAATATAATTCATGGAGCGCCCGTTCATCAACGATTGAATTTGAAATAATCCGTTCCGTTTCTTGCGAGTTAGCGGCATAGTGTTTTACCGTTGCCCCCACGCCCACGTTTTGCATCCCGCGAATTAATGCGACCGCAATTTTACCACTAACATACGGATCTTCACTAAAATATTCAAAATTTCGCCCGCATAAGGGTGTTCTTTTAATATTTAACCCCGGGCCTAAAATAACATCAACACCATGATCACGGGCTTCTAAGCCTAAGGCCGCCCCCATTCGCATCGCTAAATTAACATTCCAAGTTGACGCTAACAAAGCGGACACCGGAAAGGCCGTCGCGGGAATTGACTCACCAAGACTCAACTCATTACTAACAACTTTACGAATACCATAAGGCCCATCAGCTAAAACAACCGCGGGAATGTTTTTACTTAAAAAGCCCCGTGTTTGCCAGGCATCCGCGCCGGTTAAAAGTTGAACTTTTTCTTTTAACGTTGCGTTTTTAATAAATTGTTCAACAGCTTCCTTAATGTTTTCCATGACCACTCATCCTTATTACATCTTTAATTGCCGCGAAGACGGTTTCATCATCGTCAGTTACGGCATCCCAATCAATTGTCTTAATATAGGCTTGACGCTTTGTTTCATCTTTAGCGTACGTCGCTAAGTTTCGATTCATTTCTTCTTGTTTGGCTTCCGCTTCATTTGTTAAATAAACAAGATGGCGTTTGCTTTCAAATATAATTGGTTCAATATGATTAACATCCTTCGCCGCATTTAAATAGAGCCGGCCGCTACGATAATATAAGACAACATTGTCGCTTCTTCCGTGCACAATTAATGTCTTTACCTCATTATGCACAATACTTTTCACTGTTGTTATTTTAGCAAGTTTTCCTTCGTTTAGATAGGTAAAAAGCCAGATAACCCATTTTCCATATGCTTTATCTTTTAAAAACGATGTGATTAAATCGGGCATCGAGTTGGGCGCGCTTAAGGAAGTAACACTAACAACTTGCTTACTTGGATAAACACTTAAAACGTTCGCGCTTAAAAAACCACCCCACGAATGACCAACTAAATGAATTAAATGATTCGGAAAAGTTGTTTCAACATATTTAATCGCGGCTTCAGCGTCATATAACGTTTTATAAAATCCTTGCGTTTTTTTACCATCACTCGCGTCGCATCCTTGATAATCAAAGCCGATAACTGGTCGGCCCGTTTCGCGCGCTAATTTAACAATTTCTTTCGTGTATGATAAGTGACCCATCCCAATTCCTTGAAAGAAAATAATTACTTCTTCACTTATTAGTTCTATATCTTTTACTTGATAAATAAACCCACGTAACACTTTGTTTTTATTATTTCTAAATTCAATTGGGGTCGCTACAATATCATCAAAGTCACTTGCGGCAAAATATTTAATTCCATGTTGTTTATCTTGTCGCTTGTTAAATAAGCTATTCGCCCATAAATAAATGGCAAGTAAAAGTAAGGCATATAAAACAAGTAAACTTGCAAAGACAATAAGTAAGATATAATACCATTCCATTAGACTAGACTCCTTTATACATCATATTGTTTAATAATTTCCGCGGGTGCTTTGCTTAAAATTCCTAATGTTGCTAAGCGGCCAATTAATACACTAACACCTATAATTATAACCCCTACAACTAAAGCAAGCCATAACGGATAATATAAATAAGTTTTAAGGACACCGGTTCCAATTAAAACCCATAGGGTAATGCTTGATAATAAGTACCCGATCATTCCCCCACGAATCGTAAGCATTACTGTTTCAATATCAAAAATACGCCACACATCGCGTTTAGAAATACCTAGGCTCCGATATACACCAATCGTATATGATTTTTCCGTTGTAGAAACGCGGACCGCAAAGAATAAGAAAATTAATGCGGCAATAAATGTAATCGCGGTCGAAGCAAGTAACGGCGCAAGGGTGGTTTGAAGATGATTTTTCTGCCATAAAGTTTTCGCTAATTTAACGGGATTTACACTCTTAAATGGTCCTTCTTTAGCAAGTGCTTTAAAATTATTAAAATTCAAAGTTGTAATTAAATAACTAGCGGTTGGATAAAAGGCATCGATAAGATATTCATAATATTTATTCACTAACGAGGCTTTGGAACCAATTGTATAAGAGCCTTCAAAGCGTGATTCATCGTAATAGCCATATACCTCAATTCGTGCTTGCTTTAAAACATCACTACTAATATTTGTTGCGCTACTAGGAAGGATGAATTTATTTTCGGGGAGTTCGTTATTAAATAATGTATATGCCCCTGTTTTAGCTGTTTTTACATAAAGTTCAACTTGGTTTTCTACGACATCTTCTAATGTTAAAAATGTATTGTTATTAATTTCTTTATGGAACAAACTTGCTTGGGATAAGACAATATTTTCAAAATGGCTATCATTTAAATAAATAACATTTGTATTTTTATTTGTAATCCCCACGATGGTCCATGTTTCCATCCGGCCATAAAGATACGCGCTATCACCTAAGGCTAATTGTGTCTTCATTTTGACATTAATTAAATCACGTGGATATTTTAACCCCGCTAAAACTGCTTCATAATTACTTAAAAGTTGATTAAAGAAGTTCTTTTCAACAATGACCTCATTCGCACCAAGTTTAATTTCTCCCCCGACAACAAGGTGGTCTTTCTTTTCAATTAGGTCACTTGGGTGAAGTGTCGCTAATGTTGCCGCACTAATGCTAACATTTGGATTATTAATATTTACACCTTCATATTGATTAATAAATGGTAATTCAATTGATGATAAACCAATCGCATTTTTAGGATAAATTAATGAGCCACTTTGCGAACCATAATGACTAAGAACACTAATTAATTCGTTTTTTCGATTAAGTAATGCACTGCCGGATAAATTTTCTTCTCGTTCGTTAATTGTTAACATTGTCGTACTTGGTGCGGTTTGTAAATAGTTAATCGTATCAGGAAATATGTATTTTCCGAGTAAGGCACCACTAAGAACAAATAATACGGTCGGAAATAAGAAAACAAAATTAAGCAGACGATTTCTTGTTT
This sequence comes from Caryophanales bacterium UBA5455, assembly GCA_002427365.1. Lineage (GTDB taxonomy): Bacteria > Bacillota_I > Bacilli_A > RFN20 > CAG-826 > UBA5455. The sequence goes on along the minus strand of DIQT01000006.1, from coordinate 9,860 downwards.
TCCGTTTGTAATAACTTGCATTGCCCGTTTTTAAGATATCTTTAAAGGGAAGTGCGGTGCCAATCTTACCGCCTTTATTAATTGGGCCTAAATCTAAATGGAGTTCCGGAATTAACGGAACTTCCTCTTCCGCTTCGCTTGGTAGCTCTTCATAGAGGAAAGGATGGTTTTTACTTGAAATTAATTCAACAACTTCATTATTTTCATCAAGCGCTTCAAAATAAAATTGTTCTTGATGATAAGCGACCCGAAGTTTAAGTTTTGGTGCTTTTTCGCTATAAAAATATTCAAGATCAAGCCCATTAAGTGAAATGTTTTCTTCGTCTAATTCATAAAGCTTAATTTCATTTTGATCACGCTTTACATAATTACGGTTTGCTTTATTTGCTTCAGTGCTTATAACTTTGCCATCTTCTAAACGAATAATTGTATCGCTATACGTTAAAGCAATCCGCTCTTCATGCGTTACTAAAATAACTAAACTATGTTCGGATAGTGCCCGAAGAATATTCATAATTATTAAGGTATTTGCTTCATCTAGGTTACCCGTTGGTTCATCAGCGACAATAATTTTTGGTGCTTTAATTAATGCGCGAGCGATTGCAACCCGCTGCATTTCGCCGCCAGAAAGTTGACTAGCAAGTCGTTTTTTATATTTAAAGATACCTAAACTAACAAGCGCATTATCGATTCGTTTACTAATTTCTTCTTCATTTAAATGAAAAGGACGAAGCACTAACGCTAAGTTATCGTAAACTGTCATATTTGGTAATAACAAATAGTTTTGGGCAACAAAACCAATGTTTTTTAGGCGATATTCATCAAGACTTTTTTTAGAATATACTTCTTCATCATAAGTAACTTCTCCGCTATTTAAGAAGTCTAAACCTGCTAACACATTTAATAATGTCGTTTTGCCACATCCCGAAGGCCCAAATAGCGTTACCATTCCCGTTTCGGGGAATGTTAAATTAATATCATTAATGACATGAATTTCATTTTGTTTGCCTTTATTAAAATATTTATGTCCGTTATTAATACTAATCATAAGTATGAACCTCCTTTAATTTCACTAAGGAGTGATTTCTTTTTGACGTATTTAAAGAATAGTTGGGCAATAATTAATGACAAACCAATCGTTATTAATAAAATTGCTAAAAGTACGATAATATTTATATTAAGTAAAATTGGGGTAATAAATGATGAAATAACACTCGCCCGTAAAATAATGAAAATAAGCAGCGATAAGAGGAATGATATTGAAAAAGGAATTACGAGTTCAAGAAAACTAACTTTTTTAATATCTTTCCGGTCAAGGCCAATCGTTGTGAGAATTGCGTAATCTTTCATTTTATTTACTAAGATTGTTCGTAAAATAAAGTAAACGATTAACGCACTAAATGCTTGACCGATTAAAAAGGAAATAATTGTAAACATACTTAAGAAGCCAAGGAGCAATTTTGTTAATGGATCAACGGTGCCCGAGATATCAATCACACGGTAGCCCCGGTTACTAATTTGTTTTTTTGTTATCTTCTTAAACATTGGGTCACTAACATAAATTGAAACTTGGTTGTTTTGAGGAACGGGGACATATTTATCAACATCAGCTTGGGAAACATAAATGACAAATGTATTTAATGTTGCATTTTCTTTTAGGCTAACTTCAATATCAGGAATAACTTCAATCTCACCATTACCCGGATAACGCGCGATTTTAATATCATAATTAGACAAATATTCAAGCGTTGGAGCTTCAAGGCGAACATGGCCTAACGTTAATGAAGGATCAACATAGAAATCATAACTATCCATATAAAATGCATCGGATAAATTTCCTTCGATTTTATCGTTAAGCGTAAAATATTGCCAAACATTTTTGATGAGTGAAACTCGTGAATTTGAATAAATTTTTTGAAGATCATCATGGCTAAAAAATGCACTACTCGCATCAACACCGCTTTTAACAACAAAGCCAACAAGTTTAAGTTCGCCATAATCAACACCGGAGTAAGTTTGATAATAATTCGTTTTACCGATTTTCCAATCAACATTATTCGTAAAATATTTAGCATAATCATACGTTAAAACAAATTCACCCGGGGCTTTCGGGGCACGACCTTTATAGATTTTTAGTTCTGAATAATATTCCCGGTAAAAAGGCGATCTTGGATAATAATATTCACTCATGTCTTCATCATAAATATATTCATATTGACCATTAGGAATTGCAGCGGGAAATAACCCCATTAATGGGAAAGTTTTATCACTAAGTTCATCTAAAAGCATGACACTACTAACATTGGAAAAAGCTTTAATTCTTTTTGTATCTTCTTCTTGCCAAACTCCGCCATCATCACGCTTCGCGACAAGCCGTGTTTGTGAGGAGTTAGGAAACTTACTTCCATATGATAGTCCCATGGATGACTGGAAATTTTGAATTGATGTAAATAAATTAGCGGTCCCAATTGAGGTAAAAATAACCGCAAATAATGTTACTAATAACATAATCGTTGTCCGTTTTGGTTGTTTAAGAAAGTTCTTCCACGCAAAATATAACGCGTGGGATTGTTTCTTGTTTACGGTTGGCACTTCGCTAACTTCCACGGGTGGCACCTTTTTTAAAACACGGTCTTCCACTAATTTTCCATTCGCAAGCCGAATCTTTCTTGTCGCAAATGGTTCAATTTGCGGGTAGTTATGCGAAACAACAATTACTAATTTATCCTTGCTAATCTCACCTAAAAGTTCAACAATTGCTTTCCCACTTGCCACATCAAGGTTGCCCGTTGGTTCATCAGCGACGATAATTTGTGTATCCTTTGCTAAGGCGCGGGCAATCGCTACTCGTTGTTTTTGGCCACCAGAAAGTTTTGCGGACCGCGTATGTTTAAATTCACTTAAGCCAACTCGAGCAATAATATCGTTAACTTTTTGCCGCCGCTCATGAAGCGGTACATTATTTAGCACTAAGGCGGCATCGATATTTTCATAAACAGTGTACGAGTCAATTAGATGATAGTTTTGAAAGATAAAACCAATCTTACTTTTCCGATAATTATTCCAGTCTTCATCATCATACGCACTTGTTGGTTCCCCATTTATATATAGTTCGCCTTCTTCATATGAATCAATACCCGCGATAACATTTAATAACGTTGATTTTCCTGAGCCAGATTCTCCCGTAATCGCGACAAATTCACCAAGCTTAAATTCAAGCGAAACATCGACAATTCCGCGCGAAACAAGATTTTCTTCATGATAATATTTCGATAAATGTTCTAGTTTAATCATTTGTTATCCTCATTAATTACGATGTAATTATTCTTCGATGTCAGTTATATAGGCAAATCGATCTTTTAAATTAGCTAAATAGCGATATGATTCATTATACGAATCAAGATCATACACTTCTAATTTACTTATAAGCGTTTCAACAAGCTCATCATAGTGGTTAATGCCTAAATGTTTAGCAAGATAAATAAGCATCCATGAAAGTTCTAAAGCATCTCGATCATCATTTTCCACAATATCCCAAATAGGACTTCCTTCTTCATTTGGTTGGGCAAATTCCATTAATAACGTTTCATCAACTAATTGAGCGTAGCGATTAAAATACGTATTAAATAATTTTTTCAAATCGATATCGCCAAAATAGCCGCGTAATGCAAGGGATAAATAGACTTTACTCGCTAAGATTGTTGGGTCGTTTTCTAAAAACGCTTTAATAATTTCTAGTTTTTCTTCTTCAATTTCAAAGCGTAAATCATAACCTAAATCAATTGTGCCAATAATTTCATCAAAAGCGATAACGACCGGGGCGATGAGGACCTTTTCACCATTTTTAATTCTTCGTTGAACATTTAAATCAAGTTTTAAGGAACGGCCAGTAATTAAATGATATAAATGATAAATTAATGGTTCATTTTTAATAGCAAAACCGGGAACATGGCTTTCGCGTGTTTGCCCAACGATATCGATGAAATCGCTTGCTTCTAAATAGAAATTAAATTTTAAATCATTGTTAAAAACTTCAGCGACTTTACTAGCAATTCGTGGGTCTTTTGGGGCTAAGTCATTTAAATCAAAAAAATGAGAAACGCTGATCCGTTTAAAATTTGGTTCTTCGCTCATTATTGGTAACGTTGATAGTTCCATTAATTTAGTGAGTTGCCCATCAATATCAAGCTCATTAAATTCATTAATAAAGCCATAATCTAATTGATAAGTATTTTCCATAATTCTTTCTCCTTATTTATTAAGCCACGTATGTAAATGTGTCCGATATGCTTTAACATCACCATTAATTAACACAAGATACGTTTCGTCTTGCGTGATGAGTTCTTTAATTGAAAAGTAAGCGATATATGTATTCTCATCACCGTTTTTAATGTCGGTTGTTTGGTAAGTTCCATTTATTCCTAAATCATTTCGCGCTGCATCCACAATTTCAATGTTTGCTTCAAGTTTATCAGGCTTATGGCCACTAACACTAAATTTTACTTCAACTTGGCTTAGTGCAGCACTTGGGTAATAAACTTCTTGGGCACTAATTGTCACGATGTTTTTTGGTTCATATTCATATGTTGTTTGGAGGCGATAAACCCCAATTCCAACAATTAAAAAGATAATGAGCCATAAAACAATAATGAAAATTACGACAATCTTTTTATTTGGTGGTTCGTAGACGCTGCTCTTATTTCTTTTTTCCATTAAATATTTACCTTCAAAACAATTTGCATACTTCATATTTTACCTTTAATAGCGATAAAATAAAAGCCTTCCACAATTTAGGTTAGAATTTTTAAATAAAAAACTACCACGCGGGTAGTTTAAATATTCTTTTTGGTGCAGCCCAAGAGACTCGAACTCTCACATCTTGCAATACTAGAACCTGAATCTAGCGCGTCTACCAATTCCGCCAGGGCTGCGTGCTTCCATAATATACACCAAAAAGAGCGGTTTTTAAATAAGATTTGTGGGGATCGTCGCTTTTATTATTAATAATTAAAGAAGTTTGGCAACATCTGGATCAATTTCAGCGGGTTTAATTTTTGAATCATAGCGACTAACAACTTCACCATTCCGGTCAATTAAAAACTTTGTAAAATTCCAGCGGATTTTAACTCCTTCGCCAACGGGGGTGTTCACTAAATATTTATATAAAGGATCAGCGTTCCGTCCATTAACTTTTATCTTATCGAAAATTGGATAAGTTACGCCATAATTAAGCATACAAATTTCAACATAGTCATCAATATCTTCGGGTGCTTGGCCACCAAATTGATTGCAGGGAAAATCTAAAATAACAAACCCTTGATCTTGATACTTTTTATATAGTTCTTCTAAAGCGGGATATTGTTTTGTATAGCCACAGCGCGTTGCGCTATTAACAATTAATACTACTTGGCCTTTATATTTACTTAAGCTTACTTCTTCACCATTTTTATCTTTAACACTAAAATCATAAATACTCATTTGTTGTTCCTCCATATTCATATTGTAGCACCTCTTCGAAATGTTTAAATAACAGATGCTTTAAAGATTCGTAATGCTTCGCTTAACCCTTTAAAGTCATCAACATCAAAATTGTTATAGTCATAGGAATCGGCATCAAGCACACCGCTATATTGTTTATTAATGTAAAAGGGAATGACAATTTCACTATTACTTCCACTATCGCACGCAATATGGCCAGGAAAATTATGAACATTAGGAACAATCATCGCTTCCGTTTTTTGAAAAGCTGTTCCACAAACGCCGTCCCCAATTTTAATTTTTGTACACGCAACTTTGCCTTGAAAGGGTCCAAGAATTAATTCGTCCTCTTCTTTAAAATAAAATCCAATCCAGGAGAATGTTGGAAACGCTTCTTTAAATAAGGCGACAAAGTTAGCAAAGTTACTAATGAGGTGATTGTCTTTACTAATTAACGCTGCTAATTTAGCGTTAACAAGTTTGTATTTTTCGATTTTCGTCATGATTTATAACTCCTTTGATGTGCTACAATTAATTATAACGAATATTTCTTTTTGGAGGTGAACTAATGAATAAATTAAAAACCAAAACAGGGATGACTTTAAGTGAAAATGAGCTATCGACATATCCGCGCCCGGCATTAAAAAGGGATTCGTACCAAAGTCTTAATGGAGAATGGTCGTATACTGTTCTTAATAAAGTGGGCGATAAGAAACGTTCAGGAATTATTCTTGTTCCCTTTGCGATTGAATCGCGACTTTCTAAAGTTGAAAAACCTCTCCTCCCGAGTGAAACGCTCGTCTATGAATTAACCTTTTTAACAAATGACCGGATTAATAAAGCTGGTCCACTAACCCTCCTTCATTTTGAGGCGGTTGATTATGAATGTGAAGTTTATCTTAATAATACGCTACTAGGGACTCATAAAGGTGGCTACACTTCGTTTAGTTATGAAATTTCTAAACACTTAAATAAAAAAGGTAAAAACTTTTTAAAGGTGCTCGTTAAAGACCCAACGGATGAAGGACTACAAGAACGGGGTAAACAAACCCTCACCCCCCATGGCATGTGGTATACGGCAACATCAGGAATTTATGGTTCGGTGTGGCTTGAAAGTGTCCCACTTACCCATCTAGAAAATTACTATGTTGATAGCGATATTCAAAATAATACGATTCGCTTTAATGTCCAAGTTTCTGAAGCGTCATTCAAATACGTCCTAACAATTTATAAAGGAAAAGAACCCATTCTAGTCCGCGATATCGTCGAACCAGTTACATCGCTTCCAATGGAAAATCCCATCTTATGGTCACCAGAAGCACCGTTTCTATATACATTCACACTTAAAAATAAAGAAGAAACCGTTCATGGCTATTTCGGCTTCCGAAGTGTTTCGATTGGCCTAGGCTATAACGAACAACCCGTGATGTATTTAAACGAAGTTCCTTACTTTATTAATGGTTTACTTGATCAAGGATATTGGCCAGAGTCTGGCTTAACTCCCCCAAGTGAAGCGGCCTTACGGCATGATATTTTAACCGCGAAATCATATGGCTTTAATACGTTACGGAAACATATTAAAGTCGAAAGTAACCTCTTCTATCATTTATGCGATACGTTAGGGATGCTTGTTATTCAAGATATTCCTAATGGGGGAAGTTATAGTTTTCGAACAATGTCTGTTTATCCAACTATTGGACTAAAAAAAGCAAATGACACTAAATACAAAAAGTTTGGTCGTTCGGATAGTGAAAACCGAAATGAATATTATGAACTCTTAGAAGCAACAATTAAACGCCTACGGAAACATCCTTCTATTGTCATTTGGTGTCCATTTAATGAAGGGTGGGGCCAATTTGACGCGCAGTTAGTTACAAAGCGCATTCGTGAATTAGATAAAACCCGGTTAATCGATTCAACTTCCGGCTGGTTTGATCAAGGAGTGGGTGACTTTAATAGTGTGCATACGTATTTTGGTCGGTTAAAACAACCAAAAGCGGATGGGCGAATTGCCTTCATTAGTGAGTTTGGTGGCTATTCCTTACCACTAGAATTTCATCGCTGGAATGAAGAAAAAGAATATGGTTATAAGAAATTTAAAACGATTAGTGAATTACTAACCGCGTTTAAAAATCTTTATTTAGAAGAAGTCTATCCGTTATTTTATGAAGGATTAGGCGGCGTTATTTATACGCAGCTTAGTGATGTTGAAGAAGAAACCAATGGCCTAATGACATATGACCGGCATATTAATAAGCTACCGGTTGATCAAATTCAAGCACTTTTTAAAGATTTGCATTATTAAAATTACATCTTTAGGCATCAAAAAAGCGGCACTTTCATTCGGCCGCTTTTTTCATTAACTTATTTTAAAACTTTCTTATTCCGTTTTGGTAAATAACCACCAGTAAGTGTATGAACATCACTAATACCAATGACAGCTTTTGAATCAAGAAGCCGAATGTTATGTAATAATTCAGTTGTTTGGTTACGTTCTACGTACACTAACAAGACTTTCTTTTTGCTTTCGTAGCCTTCGCCTTCCATTGTTGTGACACCAATTTGTTTGCTTCTAACATAATCAATAACATCTTGGCTTTCTTCTTCACGGGTAATGATTTGGACTAAGACTTTACCAAAAGCAAGTTTTGATTCAAGTAAGGAACCAGTATAAACGCCTGTCGCAAACCCAAACGCATACATCGCGCCTTTAATCGCATTTAAATCGCTAATAACATTACCTGCGACAAAAACCCATAACGTAATTTCAACGAACGCTAAAGCAGTCCCTAGTGTTCGAAAACCACGATTAACTAAAATAATTCTTAATGTCGATAACGTAACTTCTAATGCTTTCGCAACAAAAATAATTAAAAGAAAATACCAAGCTACGCCGGTAAGCGACCAAAACTCTGGATCTAACAGTTTTTCCATACTTAAAAACCTCTACATTTTTCTTCTTCTTAAGTGTAGAGGGTTTTTAAAAGTTATACAACAAAAAGAAGTTCAAATATAAAGAAGTTTTTGCGATTATCTTAATGTTTATTATTTTTTTTATTTAATGCCGCTTCACATTTCGGGCAAATTGAATTAACAGTTAAATTAACTGAAATTATTGGTGAAGATGAATGATCGCGGATATAATCTTCCAAACCATTAATTTCAAAATCTTTCATCCGTAAACAATGCACACAAACAAGGTGATTATGTGGGGCCATATTCGATTCATAAATATCTGGACCCTGTGGCCGCACAACGCGCCGAATAAGGGAATCGCGTGCAAATTGATTTAAATTCCGATAAACACTTCCTAACGCAACTGTTGGCATTGTCTTTTTAACTTTTTGATAAACTTCGTCCGCTGTTAAATGGTCATTGGAATCTTTAACAACCGATAAAATTTCTCGTTGCAGCTTTGTCATCAAAAAATCCCCACTTTCTTACTTAGATTAATAAAAACGTCTATGAATTACTATTTTTATTATAATGTAAATATTAAAACAATTAAAGAGGTAAAGAGTTTATGTTTTATTAAAACAGTGTTTTTTTATAGTTTTTACGAAAAAAACATATTTTTTATTTTCATTTTTTGCCAGATTGCACACTTACTCTTTTTATCGGCAAAAATAAACCTATTTATCGTTTAAACATTAAAAATTCCAACTAATAATTTTTAATAATTATTTGCTGCTAATTATTTCAAATTCTTTTTTTGTCATTTCGATAACATATTCTAAGCGGCCTTGACCATGCCTATGCATATGACCTTGCCGATGTTCATCTGAGGTGTGCCAAAGAAGATAACTCGCTTCATCTTTAAAATAAATGTAGGTGTCCGCTAAATCGTAGTCATTAAATTTATCATTATAAAGCAACTCTTTTTTAATAAAACCCGGAACTTCTTCAATTGGACTTGGTTCATTAAATTTTTCAATAATTTCATCTTTATGGCCTTTTTAATTTTCTTTGCTCGAATAATTACATACATAAGTTTTCCTTCTTTCGTTTCTCATTATTTTCATAAAAAAAACTCCCTTCTCTTGGTAGGTGGTTTAATTGTACCTTCTCCAAGATTTGGAAGCTAATTCATTGTTTTTTGGTGGAGCTGACGAGGATCGAACTCGCTACCTCCTCCATGCCATGGAGGCGCTCTCCCAGGTGAGCTACAGCCCCAAAAATGTTCTTATTAACGCTTATCTATCATAAGAAAAACAAGCGCAAAAGTCAATAAAAAACTTTCATAAATAACAAGTTGCTAATTTGCTATAAATTTATTAAAAGAAAAACTAAAACAGTTCTAAAATTTTGCTCAGATAACATCACTCTCAAACTTAGTTAATAAATACTAATATGTATTAGTTGTTTAAGTTTATATTCAGATA
>DIQT01000018.1:53072-54594 GCA_002427365.1 Caryophanales bacterium UBA5455 | reverse complement strand
GTAAAAACATGATTACATTTGCGGCAATTAACATATGTAGCATAACCCCGGCGATTAATTAGTAAGATGGCTTGTTCACCGCGGGCGATCGTTGCTTTTAATTCACTTAATAGTTGATGCGAAAAGATTGCACTATCACTAGAAAAATTACTTGCATCAAGCATATTAACAATTTCGGTTTCGGGTAGTTCTAATTCATTAATCCGCTTTGGAAGCCGTAAATGATGATAGACCCCTTTTAACGCCCGTGAGCGACTTTCTAGACTCGGTGTCGCTGAGCCTAGTATGACTTTAGCGTTATTTACTTGCGCGCGCATAATTGCCACTTCACGCGCATGATAAAAGGGTTCACGGTCTTGTTTATATGTTTCAACATGTTCTTCATCAAGAATGATGAGGCCCAGATTTTTTACAGGCGCAAAGATAGCGCTTCGAACACCAACAACTATTTGACATTCACCGCGGGCAATCCGGCGGTATTCGTCATAGCGTTCTGCGGGTGTTAATTCACTATGAAGAACAGCGACATCTTGTTCATAGCGACTTAAAAACATACTAACCATCATCGGTGTTAACGCGATTTCTGGCACAAGCATAATAACGCCTTTGCCTTGTTTAATTGTCGCTTCAACAAGCGCTAAATAAACTTCGCTTTTTCCGCTTCCGGTTACGCCTTCAAGTAAATAAACTTGGTCATCACTATTTAAAAATTCATTAATAACTTTATTTTGATCATTAGTTAATTTTGGGGCGGATGTAACTTCATATGGGGGAAGTTCGTAGCGCATTTTTTCTTTTTGGAATAAGGTTAAATGTCCGGATTCAACAAGTTTATTAACGAGGTAAACTGGCCCCGCTTCTTTTTTTAATAACGGTCCATTAAGAACATTAAAGCGTAATGTTTCAATTAATTTAGGGGTTAAGTCACTTTCGTCCGTGTTAGTAACTTTAACATATTGTTCATAACTAATTTTTGGTGCACGTAAGGCGGACTTTTTTGGTCGTAGAGATGGGGGCAACATCGCTTGTAACACACTAATTTCGGACGCGTAATAATATGATGAAAGAAGTTTTGCTAACTCCATTAGTTCTTCTTGCATAATTGGTTCTAAATCTAAAACAGCTTCAATTGGTTTAAGCGCAAAACCAAGATGATGTTCCGCTTCTTCAATTGTACTCGTTAGCGGTGTAACTTTAATTACGTAACCAACAACTTCACGGTTATTAAAGTTAATTACCACCCGCATCCCCGCGACAAGATTAATTTCACCCTCATACACATACGAAAATGGTCGATCAAGTGAGCGAGCTTTATATTCAATTAAGACTTGTACAATAACCATTTATGAACCGGTCCTATTCACTTAATGACCTAATCGTTTCCTTAATAATCCCATATATTTCATCAGTTGTCTGTTTAATATCATCATTAATAACAACATGAACATAATTATCTTTAAGCGTCATTTCATGTTTTGCTTTACTTAAGCGTTCTTGAATTGTGGCTTCATTTTCGGTCCGG
>DIQT01000018.1:52608-52899 GCA_002427365.1 Caryophanales bacterium UBA5455 | reverse complement strand
GTTTCGGTCCGGCGACCGCGAATCCGCGCTTCGAGTAATTCAAATGAAGGCGGCATTAAAAAGATTGTCACTAACCCTTTATCGCCCGTGCATTGCTTAATTACTTGGGTGGCACCATCAATTTCAATTTCTAAAATAACATTTTTACCTTGTTTACGAAGCGCTTCGACATACCGTTTCGGTGTTCCATAACAATTACCGACAAATTGCGCAGTTTCTAAAAAGTTGCCGGCTTCTAATTCATTTGCAAATTGTTCTTCACTAACAAAAAAATAATCAACTCCATCAACT
>DIQT01000018.1:29252-52447 GCA_002427365.1 Caryophanales bacterium UBA5455 | reverse complement strand
AAAAAATAATCAACTCCATCAACTTCTTGCGGACGAGGTTTGCGGGTCGTCATTGAAACACTATAAACTAAGTTAATGTCTTTATATTCCATTAATTCCTTCCGAATCGTGCCTTTACCGACACCACTCGGACCAGAAATTATAATTAATAATCCTTTATCCATCTTTTTACCTCATTTTCGTCTTCTTTATTATTAAATAAAAGGCTTGTAAAGTCAATATAACGGACTTTATGGTATAATTTTCCTTGAGGTAATTTATGGCACTTTCGCATGCTTTTCTTCAAGCGTTAGTTGATGCAACGTATCCAAGTGTAATTAACAATCATTTAGGAAAACCGCTTCATCTATTAACTGGTCATTACGCTTTTCCCTTATCAAAAGATCGGCGGAATCGTTTTGTTATTGCACTTGACCATAGTGAACCATATTTAGCCATTACCGACATGAATTTAACAAGTAGTGGTGTTTCCTCAAACTTTTTTCAAGTTTTACGTAAAGAATTAACAAATGCATATGTTACTGATTACTTCTTATGGCCTAATGACCGGATTGTTGAACTGCAAGTAAGTAATATCACTCCCGCATATGTCGAAGTTAAGCGGCGGTTAATTATTGAATTAATTCCGATGCAACCAAATTTACTAATTCTTGATGAAACGGATAAAATTCTTGGGGTATGGAAGCCATCGCGTTCTTTTAATGTTGCACGTCCCCTCATGGTTAATTTAACGTATGCGGCACCAAGTTATGCGAGTGTTAGTTCGCCCTTTTCAAAGGAAGAGCAAGTCGAACTTAATGAAAGGAAAGAAATTCCGACGACTTTTAATAAATTATACGTAACAAATAATAAACTTTATTCTATTGTTCCTTTAACAAATAGCGGTGTAAGTCACCAAATTAGTGTGAATGATTTTTTCTATAATCATTATGAAGCGCTTAATGCTAAACGGAAAAATGACTTATATGAAGATGTTTACAAAGTAATTAAACGGAAGAATAAACAATTAAGTGTGAAAATTAAGCGTCAACAAGCCGATCTTAACAAGGCGGAAACGCAGCTTGAATATTTTGAACTTGGAAATTTACTACTTACATATCAAGATCAAATTCCTAAACGCGCTAATTCCGTTATTTTAGAAGGACGTTCAATTACCCTTGACCCAACGCTTGATGTGTTTGGGAATGCGAATAAATATTTTAAACAATATCATAAAGCGAAAACAGCGGTGAATAAAATTGCTGAACAAAAAGCGCTAAGTGAAAATGAATTAGCATATTTTAATAATTTAAATGTTCAACTGCTCCATGCGAATGAAACGGATTTAAAAGAAATTAAAACCGAGCTTAATAGCGGTTCCTACCTCAATGCCTATGGACCAATTAAAAAGCAAATTAAACAAAAAACCGTTTATCCCTATGTTATTAGTTATGATGGTTATCAAATTGGCTTTGGAAAAAATAATTTACAAAATAATTATTTAACGTTTACGCTCGCTAAACCTTATGATTACTTCTTCCACGCGAAAAATTATTCCGGGGCGCATGTTGTAATTTTCTCCAAAGACCCAAGCAAATTAGCCATTGAAATGGCGGCGTCGATCGCCTTATATTTATCGGGCTTAACTAGCGGCGAAGTTTATTTAGCGGATAAACGCGATGTAAAAACCGCGCCTGAACGTGGGCGCGTCCATTTATTAAAATATGAAACACTTCATCTTAGCGCTCTTGCGTCAGAAGTTGAATTAGTAATTAACGAAGCAAAACGAATTCATTAATCGATGGATTCGTTTTTTAAAAAGTCGCGACCTTTAATCGCTTCGGCTTTAGCAAGCCCCATAAAATCTTGTTGGCGCGCTACTTCATACGAAACAATTGCGACCGCATTTGATAAGTTAAGGGAGCGGGCGTTAGGCACCATTGGAATTCGATAACTCCTAGCAAAATTATCCCGGAGTAATTGATGGGGAAGCCCTTTGGATTCACTACCAAAAAATAAATAAAATTCACCACCTGGTTGGGAAAAATCAGCATTAACATACGATTTATTTGTGTAGCGCGTTATATAATACCCATTTACATGGGGATGTTTTTCATTAAAAGCATCAAGGTTTTCATAATATTCATAATCTGCGGTTGTTAAATAATCCATGCCCGCGCGCTTTAAGGAATGATCATCAACTTTAAACGTTAAAGGACCAATTAAATGGACTTTTGCACTTAAGGCGACCGCGGTCCGTAAGATATTACCCGTATTCGCGGGCTTTTCTGGTTGATATAAGACAATATGAATCATAAAACTACCTCTATTCCCAAACTTTGTACTAGATGTATTATAATATATTTATGCAACAACAAAAAAAATTTGTGAGCGACCGGATTGTAAGAATTCTAGGTCGGACACCAGAAACGATTACCTTACTTCCAGAAGGCATTACGCATCGGAACTATTTAATTGATAACCTTTATGTTTATAAATGGAAAAGTCCTGGTCGACAACCCTTTTATAACGCTGATGCGGATTTTCATGCGAACACCTTAATGAATGCGTTAGGCCACGCGCCAAAGATTATTTATTTTTCGAGTACCGATTATGAAATCGTTTATGAATATTACGCTAATACATCTAGGCTAACCTGGCCCATTAGTGATGAAATGCTTAAGGAAGTAATTAATACCTTAGAACTTCTACATAGTTCGAATGTGCATGTCGATTATGAGTTTAATTTAGGTAAGATGATTACGTATTATTTAGACCATGGGGCAGTTCCGTTTCATGATAAAGCATTTGAACAAACAATTTTAGCTGCTTATCAAACATACAATGATGCAAGTAAAAAAGTTCTTTCCCATAATGATGTCGTAATTGGTAATTTATTATTTCAAGGTAATCATTTGATTTTAATTGACTATGAATATGCGGGGATGAATGACCCCTTATTCGATCATATTTCCTTTTTAAGTGAAAATAATTTAGATACTATGGATTTTATGACACGGTATTTTTCGTTTGTTAAAGAATTTACGGAACCGCTTGATTTACATAAAGTTGAAACATATCTTTTCGCCAGTGATTTATTGTGGTATTACTGGGGCGGATATTTATTTGCCTTAACAAATGAAACGATTTTTAAGCAAATTAGCGATGAAAAAGCCGCGCGAATTAACGCACGGCGTCATCATCTAAGTAATAAATAACCTATTGTTTAAATAATTTTTTATAGCGTTCCAGCGAAATAGCGATAACTTCTTCCGCTCGTTCCTTACTTTCAATATGATGAACGATTGTTCGTTTGCCTTCTAAGGCTTTATAAACACCAAAGAAATGGCGAATTTCATCAAATAAGTGGGCAGGAATTTGGTCTAAATCATAAATATCCATATACGTTGGATCATGAACAGCGACGGCGATAATTTTTTCGTCATCTTCGCCTTTATCTAACATGGAAAATAAGCCAATGGGCCGACAACGAACAATCGTTAACGGGTCAATTGGTTGCGAACATAAAATTAAGGCGTCCAAGGGGTCATTATCACCCGCGTACGTTAGCGGAATAAAACCATAATTTTGCGGATAGTGAGTCGAAGTAAATAAAACACGGTCAAGTTTTAATAAGCCGGTTTCTTTATCTAGTTCATATTTATTTTGACTACCTTTGGAAATTTCCACAACAGCGTCAAATTCTTGGGGAGAAATTCTCGATGGGCTAAGATCATGCCAAATATTCATATTATATTGCTCCTATTAATAAACTTATTACCTTAATTATAGCAAATGAATTTAACATTAAAAGAAGGGAATGATATAATAAGCGTATGAAGAAATTATTATTAAGTGTTTTAGTGGCGTCAAGCGCGCTATTAGTAAGCTGTGAAAGTGGCGGTAGCGGTCCCTTAATTGGGAAAAATGCCGACATTACTTTTTTAAATAAAGCGCACACCGTTAACGTAAATGTTACGGAACTTGGCTATTTAATTGAGGGGAAACACGACTTCTTACTTTATGTAACAAGTGACTTTTGTAGCGCCTGTCAAAATTTTAAACCCGTCTTTGATGAATATTTATTAAGCTATGAAACAATGGTGTATGAATATAATGGATCGAGTTATGAAGATGGTTGGAGTAAACTTCATGATACGTATCCTTCTATTTTTACGGAGGTTATTACCCCATCGCTATATTTATTTGAAGGAGGCGGCCTAAATTATACGTTTACATTTGATAAGTTACCTAGCGTCAAGCAACTAAATGCTTTAATTCGCGACAACTCACGGTCACTAAATCATTATTATATTAATTCTTATGAAGCCTTTCTTGGCTTTAAAAGTAATGATCCGGCGAATCAAGTGCTCGATATCTCGTTTAAATCAACCGAAAGTTCAATATCGTATTTAGAACATTATCGAACACGACCAAAGAAAAGATTATATGTCGTTAATTATGCATTTATGAGTAATGACGAAATTGATAAAATTACCGAGGCTGGATTCCCTGGCTTTGAAACTAACTAAAAGAAAAACACCGGCGCTGGCCGGTGTTTCTTTTCTTATTCATTAGCGGGTAAGTTAACAACGGAATGTTTATAGTAACTAAAGACGTAATGATTATCTTGAAGGAACTTGGTAATTTTTTCGTTTAATTCAAACCGCGTGGACCAAAAGTCGCCTGTTGTCGCCCAGAAGCGGAAACTAATATTAATTTGATTGTTTTCAAAACCAGAAATTACAAATTGGGGTTTTGGTTCACTTAAAACCCGGGGGTCACTAGTCACAATCGCTAAGACACCTTCACGAATTTTATCAATTTTCGCTTCTTCGGGAAATGCAATATCAAGCCGCGATTGTCTTGTTGGATAGGCGTTATAGTTTGTTTTCTTTGTGTTAACAATAATTTTATTTGGAATAAATACTTTTTGCCCGGTTGATGTTTTTAATGTTGTTGAAAGCATATCAATATCAACAACTGTTCCTGAGGCTCCATCAATTTCAACCCAATCGCCGGTGGCAAAAGGTCGTGTACTTAAAATTTGAACACCCGCGGCAAAGTTTGCAACCGTATCTTGAAGGGAAAGCCCAATTGCTAGAATGGCGCTTGAAAGCACTGTTGATAAGCCGGTAATCGGAATGCCAATCGCATATATTACCGTAATTACTAATAAGCCTTTTAAGGTGACAGAAACAACACTATAAATAAAGCGGTTAACACTTGGATCACGACGTTTTTTATTAATGTTTAATACCCGTTCTAAAATTTTTAAAACGAGTTTAATCGCAAAGTGACCAACAACGATAAGTAGAACAATCCCAACAATTCTTAATAGAGCATTGCCCCACATTGCGCCATCAGATAACTTTGCCCACAGGTCTTTAAAAAAAGCAGTAAATTTTTCCCCAAACGTTCCGTCTTCATCGATTGCGGATAAAACTTTTAATAGTAACATTTATCTTCCCTCCAACA
The DNA here is from genome assembly GCA_002427365.1 of Caryophanales bacterium UBA5455. Classification (GTDB taxonomy): domain Bacteria; phylum Bacillota_I; class Bacilli_A; order RFN20; family CAG-826; genus UBA5455. The sequence continues at coordinate 46,990 of DIQT01000018.1, read as the reverse complement.
ATTTTGCATTAAAAAAGATTTTACCAAATTTTATGTACAAATTAAAGATATCTAGTAAATTTGTTCGTTTTTCGTAAAATATTATTCATCTATTTTCCGCTCCATTTTTACTTAACTTACTTAACGTTTTGCTTTTTTGCTTTTTTAACAATTTTTATTTAAAAAATACAAAAGCTAGGGTTAATCAATGTTTATGCCCTATTTTATCATTAATTTACCACTCAATTTACCAATTCTAAAAACTTTTATTTGCTTAAATATTATGACTAGCATATAATAGAGCGAGTAAATTAAAAGAAGGAATGATATTATGAAAATTACGTTAACCATTAATGGGGAACAAAAGGTTTTTAATGACCGTGTGCCCTTAAGTTCTTTAGTAGACGAAGACGACAAAACTATTATTGCCGCGAAAGTTAATAATCGTATTCGTGAACTTAGTTATGAAGTTTACTTCGATGCCGAAATTGAATTTTTAACAACGAAAGATTATGACGCTGTTAAAATATACGAAACATCATTACGCTACTTAGTAGCGATGGCGATGGACCGATTATACCCTGGGGTGGAAATTCATTTTTCCTATAGTATTTCTCGTTCCATTTATATGGAAATTCTTGATAAAAACATCATTGTTGATGAAAAGCTTGTTTTAAAGTTGGTCAAAGAGCTCGATAGTTTAATCGATCGGAATCTCCCTTTTACACGGAAAATTGTTAGTAATGACCAAGCGGCCGAGTTTTATCAAAACAATCCAACATTCCAAGATAAACTTGCAATTTTAAAATACCGGCCCGAAAAAACTGTCCACTTCTATGAATGTGATGGGTATATTAACTATATGTATGGCTACATGGTTCCCACAACTGGACGCTTAAAAAAATATAAACTTATGCAATATAATGGCGGAATTTTAATTCGCTACCCTCGCTCGGAAAGTAATGGCAAGGTTCCTGATTTTGAAGATATGCCGCGCTACAGCCATAGTTTACGTGAAGCACAAGATTGGGCACATAAAATGAACACCAATAGTGTTGCGGGGATTAATGATTACATTGAAAACGGCCAAGCTGTTGAATTAATTAACATGTCCGAAGCCCGCCATAACGATATGCTGGCCGAATTAGGTAAAAATATCGCTGATAACCCTGACATTCGCTTAATCGCAATTGCGGGTCCGTCAAGTTCTGGTAAAACAACATTCGCTAACCGCTTACGGATTGAATTAATGTCACGGGGCTTACGGCCCGTTCGTATTTCAATTGATGACTATTACTTAAATGATGATGAAACACCATTAGATGAAGACGGCAAACCCGACTTAGAATCCGTTGATGCGCTTGACTTAGCGCTCTTCAATAAAAATATGTTAGACCTCATTGAAGGGAAAGAAGTTACCTTACCGCGCTTCGACTTTAAAGGTCGCGGCCGGATGGTTGGAAGAACATTAAAAGTTGCTTCTGATCAACCAATTATTATTGAAGGAATTCACGCGTTAAATGAAGTTATGACTTCTTCGATTCCCGCGAAAAATAAATTTAAAATCTTTATTTCTCCCCAAGCCCAAATGAATATCGACTATGATAACCCTGTTTCCTTAACAGACTTACGGTTACTTCGCCGGTTAGTTCGGGACTACGCCTATCGTAACTCTTCAGCGGAAGAAACAATTGCGATGTGGCCAAGTGTTCGTAAAGGCGAATTCAAATGGATTTACGCTACGGAAGAAGATGCGGACTTTGTCTTTAACTCATTCTTACCTTATGAATTACCCGTTATGCGGAAAGTTGTAATTCCTTTACTACGCGCAATTCCTTATGAATCTGAACACTTTACCGTTGCGGAACGGTTACTACGTTTATTAAAATACTTTGTTGATATGGACGACGAATGGATTCCAAATAACTCCTTAATTAGAGAATTCATTGGTGGCTCTTGTTTTGAAGAAGTAAAATAAATAAAATACTTTTCATATTAAAAAAAACGCATCGTCTTCTAGCTGGTGCGTTTTTTTATGTTTACTAAATTAATTAGTTCTTTTTATATTGTTGTTCTTCAAGTGTTTTAAAAAAGTTATCACGTTCATTTATATACATTTGTACAAGTTGATTATAGTGAATTTTATGCATGATTAAATAATTGTTTTTTTCACCTTCCGTAATTCGTTCCATGAAAAATTCACCAAAGATTTTTTCTAGACGGAAAAATGATTCAAATAAATTTAGGAGAGAAACGCGGCCAAAATAATCTTTAGTCGCATAAATTAGAACCGGAGATGAGTGGGCAACTTCACTACTCATTTCATACCAGCGAGAATAATCTTTTAGCCCAGCCGCATCTTGAAGTCCGTTACGAAAGTTTAGTTTATAATCATCTAAATTAAAGAATGGTAACGCAAAGAGCCAACCATATTCGATGAACCGTTTCATATCTTTGCTTTTTAAATTATGTTTTGCCATATCACTTTTAATCTCAACAAAAACCGCATCCGTTTCTTCTTTGCTTGTTAACCCTTGCCGAAATGCAAGTGCGTATTTCATATGCAAAAGGTAACTCTTTTGAACATCCGCACCATTTTCATTTAAAACTTTTAAGACCGCTTCCGTTTCATGAAGTGTCCGCCAGGTCGCAAAGGCTTCGGTTTCAAAACCGGCTTTTAATAAATCGATAATACTTTTAGCAATGGTAAATGCTTTGGTCATTACATCATTCATTAATGTTGTTTGGGGTTCATTACGCGGAAACCGTTTAAGCATGCCTAAGACAAAATTTAAATATAACGTTAATGAAGAAATTGGTGGATAATATTCGGATAATCCTTGGCCCTTTTGATAATCAAAATGACTATTCGTTAGGTATTTGTCAACGATATTTGAAATTAAAATTGATAAATATTTTTCATCATCTTTTACTTTAGTAATTTCTTCGGTCGTTTTCCCTTGCGTAGAATATAAATATTCGCTTACTAAATAATAAATAACCGCTACATGATTAATGATTTTAGCTTCTAAGAGTTCATGTAGTTTGCCAAATTCTTCAATCGAAAAAACCGCTGTTTCATATAATTGATAAAGAAATTCATAATCAAGGTTATCAGAAAGATTCATCCGACTGACAAGATTTACAAATGCTTCATATTTCATTGGTTCACTTAAGCGCATTAGTAAAACACCACCTTTACTGATAAATTATAAGCTTTGTTAATAGCGTTAACCGCAGCGACTAACTTTTCAACTATTAAATCAGATTGCTTTTCTAAAATATGAATCGAAGATAAATAAGGAAAAATTAATTTATCATCATCTAATTCGTCTTCATCAATAATTAAATGACATTCATCTTCATTTCCTAGCAAAGCGTGTTTAAGCGCATCAACATATGAATCATCCATTTCGGGGAGAATATCAAATTCTTCTTTACTAAATGCTTTAAATAAATTTAAGCCTAAACCCCGATAATGTTCGACACTAAGATTACGGCAATCATATTCAAGCCAAAAAGGATTATTAGAGAAACGATTAACTTTTTCAAAAAGCGTAACTTTCCGGTAATGCCTGAGTTCATTTTCATGAAGCAGTGGCAAATTACCGCTTAAATGATCTAAACTAATTGGGACAAAAAATAATTTTGACCAATTTTCTAAAATTAATTCAGCATCAAGATTATTTATATTTAGCGTATCAATTAAACTTAAATCACAAGGTACATAAAAAACTCGGCGAATGTAATCGCGTTTTTCAAGTGCGGCATCAACGACTAAATCATCGTTATCACCATATAACCGCACAAAGTTTTTAATTTTTGTGAGATCCATCGTTATAATTTCACCTCTTCATATTCGCCTAAAATAATTGAAACTAAATAACCTACAACTGGTTTATTAAACAATTTATGTAAGTAATTTGCGTATGTGCGAATTTGTTCATCATACCCGTCATCGTTAATATTTTTTAGTTTGTAATCAATCACAATAATTTTATCATCTAATAAAATAAAAGCATCAATTACACCAATTTGGTCTAATTTCTCGTCATAAAAGCGGTATTCTTGATAAAAGTTATCGCTAGTTACATCGGTAAAGATTGGTAAAGCGATAATCTTTTGAATATAGGCTTCTTCCGTTTTATTTAAACTAGAAGGTAATTGTTTGGTTTTAAAATCGGTTAATGAAAGCAAATAGTGCATCCGTTCTCCAAAGGCAAGTGCGCTTATATCAGAGTCTTCCGCTAAAGGTTTAGAAATCCGTTTACTAACTTCTTTTTGGCTAAAATCACAAGCAAAAGTCGCTAATTTTGGGTAAAAGGGCATTTCTATTTGTTCAACTTTAGGAATAACGGATAAGTTTATATTTTCTTTAATACTTACTTCATTAATCCGTAACGCTGGATAGAACGGTTTAAATAAATCATAAAAAGCAAGGAAACTATTCGCCTTCATGATTGTTCCATCATGTGCTTTATGTTCGGGCACTAAAAGGGTAATTTGTTCACGGGCTCTTGTTAATGCGACATAAAATAGGCGAATTTGTTCACTAATACCCGCTCGTTTTTCTTCAAGTTTGTTTAAATGAAAACCGAGATGCTTATTTTTTTGACTTTCATAATTGCGCATTAAAATACCATATTTTTTAGACGCTAGCACATCACCTTTAAGATCATCCCAATTAAATCTTGAATATAATCCGGGATAATAAATATACGAAAACTCTAATCCCTTTGATTTATGAATTGTCATAATTTTAACAACGTTTTCACTTCCATCACTACTGGGGGTTAATAAATCAATTTGACTTGTTAATAAATCATCAAGATAAATAACAAGGCTATCAAGTTGGAAACCAATTTTTCCTAAGGTTTCCGTTCCTTTAATAAACAAATTTAGTTGTTCAAGTTGATCATTCACATCACCGACCCGAATAATTTTTTTGTTAAATTCAAATGCAGTAAATAATGCTTCAAGTTGGTGATAAAGCGGTAAATGCACTACTTCTACGCTTACTTTTTTAATTTTATTCATTATTTCACTATTTAAATACGCGCCGGTAACGATTTCTTCATGTAAAATACCGTCATCTAATTCATATAAGAAACTTCTTGCAACCGACATATAGGCGTGTTTTACAGCTGTTTCATCAAGCGCGTTTGGAAAAATCGCCCATGTTAAAAGTTTAATTAAAGAAATATAAGCTTGGACAACCTGGCTACTCGTTGTGGATTTATCTTTTTCAATTCGTAATGGAATTTGATATTTTTCAAATACTTCGCGATACTTTTCAAACCCCGTTCCGCGATCAATTAAAATAGCAAAGTCACGAAATTCAATTGGGCGAACATGGTCACTACCTTTGGGGTATGTTAAGGTCTTCGCATTAATCTTTTTAATAATATCTTGCGCAATTAAATTGGCTTCAATTTCGCTACTATTTTTAATCGTTTCGTTTTCTTTATCATAAGCAAGAACTTCAAGATGATGATTTTGTTTCGTTGCGCCTTCTTCATCATATTTCTTATTACCAAATTCAATTAGGTGTTCTTTTTTATAATCCGCACCACCATATGGAAGTGTCATAATTTCACTAAAAATTTTATTTAAGTCATCAAGAACTTCATTTCTTGACCGGAAGTTGGTATTTAAGTCAATTTTTACTCCGCCATTATTGTTTGCATATTCAGCATATTTATTTGCGAAAATATCGCTATTTGCGTTTCGAAAGCGATAAATTGATTGTTTAATATCACCAACCATATACAAGTTATCATTAGCTAACCGCGACATAAATGCTTCTTGAATATCACTTGTATCTTGATATTCATCAACCATAATATAATCAAACCGATCGTTAATTTGTTCATTTAAATGAGGAGTTTCTAAAATATTTAAGGCGAGCTTTGCGACGTCCATAAAGTCATATAAGTTATTTGACTTTTTAAAAGCGGTTAAGCGCGTATTAAATTTTTCAACAAGCCTTAATACTTCATTAACTAGGGGAACACTATTTTCAAATTCACTTTTTGCATCAGTAAATTCAAAAAGCGCTTGGATGTTTTTATAATATTCTTTCATCCAATCATGAAGAAGTTTATCAATATCATCCAAATTTCTTATTTTTTTAGGAAAACTATTTTGGCAGCTAAATTTTAATGTTTTTAAATCGTTTTGAACAGCAAGTAAGGGAGTAATAAATTCTTCAATTATTAAGCTAAATCTTTGTTCATTTAAGGAATGTGCCAATATATTAATTTGTTCAAGGTAGGAGATGACTAATTGGTGGCGGTCGTTTTCCACCATTTGATAAAATTCGTTCGAAAAATAATTGTTCGCGTAATTTTCTAAATATTGTTTACGATCAATTTGTAAGTCGAGGAACGCATCAACTTTTAAAAGAAATTGTTTAAGGCCTTGATCATCACGTTCACACGTATACCTAATTAGTTGTTTAAATTGTTCGGATGGGTTAGCGTATTCTTCCATCATTACTTCATCAATTAAGCGATTTTTAATAACTTGAAGTAAACTACCATCAATAATATCAATTTCTGGGTTAACACCAATTTCATAATGATATGTTTTTACTAAGTACAATGCAAAAGCATCAAATGTCATAATAAAGGCACTATCAACATCACGGGCTAATTGTCTTGTTTGTTCATCTTTTAATAAACGTTCTTTAATCCGTTCTTTCATTTCATGGGCGGCTAGGTTCGTAAACGTAACGACTAAAATATTACGTAAACTAATGCCTTTTAAGGCAATGAGTTGATAAACGCGTTCCGTCAAAACAGCGGTTTTACCACTTCCGGCACCCGCGCTAATTAACGCATTTGTTCCATCAACTTCAATTGCTTTAAGTTGTTCTGGAGTAAATTTAGTCTTCATTAGTTTCTTCCTCCAAGACATCATCTAAATTTTTATTTGGTTTTGATGAATAAAAGCGAATATCGCGACTACTCATATAACAAATATCTTTAAACGGACAATATTGACAAGCATTAACACTACTATCAATACGTAATGGGGAAATCGGAAATTCATTATTTACGATTTTTTCATCCGCATCAATTAATAATTGATTAACCGTTGTTAGTAATTGTTCAAGTTCAGTCGCGTTTAATAATTTTGTATAAGCACCAAAGCCTTTGTCCGTCATCTTCATCGATTTAATCATCTCGCTACTCGTGTATGTTGAATCAAATGCTTCAATATAAGGAAGATATTCCACCATTGGGCCTTTTAATTTTAAAAGATCACTGTAATATTCTGCTAATGTTTTATTATCGCTCGCACTTGGTTTTTTATACTTATTTGTTAAGATTTTTTGAATAAATAAGCCACCAAGGTTATAACCCTTTAATTTTTCATCGTTATTTACGGCTAGCGCGTAAATTGGTAATTGGAGCGAAGCCCCAAACGGGACTTGTGCGGCATTAAATTCTTCATTACCCGTTTTATAATCGATTAAATAAACAACTTGATCTTTTCCAACATTCTTAATGTATGTTTTATCAATTTTTCCATTAATTGTTACCAACGAAGTTAACGGAAAAGAAAAATTGTATTCTAAAAGAACATCGTCCGGTTTAATTATTTGATCATGAATTAAGATACGATTAACAACTTCCGCTAATTCTTCTTTAAGTCGCCCTAAATAAAGTTGTTCAGCAGGTGTAAATTCATAAGCGGGATTATTAACTGCTTCATTAAAGGCTACGTCAAAATCAAAGTTTTCACGATAGCGCTTTTCGAGCACTTCATGGGCAATACTTCCATAATTTGAAAAGAATGAACTTTCAAATGGATCAAGCTTTAAGATTTTTTCTAAATAATAACGATAAGGGCATTCAAAATAACTTTTAATTCCCGAATAAGAATATCTTCGTGGTTTATCCTTATCCATAATATTCAAACTTGTGAAAGCATGATCATAAGTTCGATAATCAAGTTTTGTTGTTTGTTTATAAAACGGCAAATTTTCACTTACTTCGCGATAGCGAAAATATTGGTCCCGCAAGGCCGCGTATTGGAGATTAAAATTTATTTCATTGTAATAAGTTTTTTGTAATGGAACTTTACTAATTGGTAATTTTAAGTCATTAACTAACGGGGATGGATATGCTTGTTTGGCATCGATAATTTGCGGATAACTTAAATAAAGTTTGTTCGTAGAGAGGATATAATCGCTTAATAGCTCATAATCTTCATTGTTTGTTATTTGGCTTGTATTAAGCCTATTTTCCGCTTTAATTACGTCACTAAGATAATCACTATCGCGCCCGTTATAAGGATAAATCCCTTCTAAAAAGCCTAAAACAAAGACGTGGCAATCTAGACTTAATGGTAAATAATTAATAACATCAATTCCTTCGTGATAGGAAGGTTGTTTTACGTTGGTCAGCTTGGCTTTTTCATAAATATATTCATAGCGATTAGCTAAATTTGCGGGCGTTTGATTAATTAAATTCGCTAACGCGATGATATCACGATGTTGATCATACTTAAGTAAATATTGCTTAAATTGTTCGACAAATGTCTCCTTATTTGCTTCAATAAAAAAGTTTTGCACAAGCGGATACGATGTTAACGGATCATTACTTGCTAAATTAAGAGGTAAATTAAATTCGCGGCTCGCTTGCTTTAAGTAGGGCGAATATGCGCCGTCTTTTACAACTAGTTTAATGTCTTTAGAGGAAACACCCGCGTTTAATAAATCAATAATCGCGTTAAATGCATAGTCGATTTCATTTCGCACATTTTCAAATTCATTGACGATAGGTAACTTATCCAATTTTGGAAACGATAAATAAGTAACCTTAGCGTTAAGCATTTGTAAATATGAATTTAGCTCAAGGTTATCTTCGTGATATCCATACACAATTACGTTTGCATTTTGATAAGTAGCGGCAAAATATGGGTTAAATTGGATTAAGTTATGGTCTTTTAATATCGATTCAATTTGCTGTAATTTCCTAATTTGGGGACTAGCGCCCTTTAAAATAGGAACCCGGCCTAAGAGTGATAAATAAATTTGGCTCATCGCTAAATTAATGTTAGCGTGGTCCCATAAAAACATTTGAGCCTTTGGATCGATTTTATAAATTAGTTCGCTTGCTAAATCGTTTAGACTAAGAATTTGGATTTTGCTTGTTGGATAGAAATTTTTTAACGCTAAAAAACTTTTTTCATACACACGCGGTGTAATTAAAAAGTCATAGTTTTTAAATAAATTTTCGTAATGATCCACTAAGCAAACTCCTTTTATTTTACTTTAAATCCGCGGGTACATTCGACCGCTTTTTGCCAGCCAGCGTACCGTCTTTCCACTTCTTCCTTATCCATTTTTGGATAAAACTCTTGTTTATAACAATGGCGCGAAACGATGTCTTCTAAATGTTTATAAAAGCCAATTGCTAAGCCAGCAAGATAGGCCACGCCAAGCGCGGTTGTTTCAAAAATTAAGGGCCGTTTAATAACGGAACCTAAAATATCGCTTTGAAACTGCATTAAATAATCATTATCAGAAGCACCGCCATCGACTTTAAGACTATCAAAATCAAGTCCCGTTTCGGAGCGCATAATTTCAATCACATCTTTACTTTGATAAGCAATCGCTTCAAGGGTCGCGCGGGCAATATGATGCCGGTTCGTGCCTCGCGTTAAGCCAAACATTGCGCCCCGCGCATCATTATCCCAATAGGGAGCACTAAAGCCGGTAAATGTTGGGACAACATAAACACCATCACTATCATTAACTTTTAAAGCGGATTTTTCACTTTCCGCCGCCGTTTTAATAAAGCGTAATTCATCGCGGAGCCACTGAACCGCCGCCCCACCAATAAAGACTGATCCTTCAAGCGCATAAGTCGTAATACCATTAATCCGCCAGGCAATTGTTGTAATTAAACCATTAGGCGAAATAATTGGTTTTTGGCCCATATTCATTAACATAAAGCACCCTGTGCCATAGGTATTTTTTGCATCACCTGGTTTAAAGCATGTTTGACCAAAAAGAGCGGATTGTTGGTCACCCGCAACACCAGTAATATGAACGTTTTTCGAAAAGAATGTTGCAGCCCCATAATCTGTCGAACTATCTTTTACTTCTGGTAGCATAGCTTTTGGAATGTTAAATAATTCAAGTAATTCGTCATCCCATTTTTCTTCGAAAATATTGTATAACATCGTTCGCGAAGCATTACTGGCATCCGTTGCATGGACTTTGCCATTGGTCATTTTATAAATTAACCAACTATCAACCGTACCAAATAATAGTTCCCCATTTTGCGCCCGTTGTTCACCATTTTCGATATGTTCTAAAATATAGCGAATTTTACTGGCGGAAAAATACGGGTTAATGCGTAAGCCGGTTTTTTCTTGAATTAATTTACTCGAACTCGCGTACCGTTCACAAATTAAGGCACTTTGTTGTGACTGCCAAACGATCGCACGGTGAACTGGTCGACCAGTTTTTTTATCCCACACGATTGTTGTTTCACGTTGATTTGTTACACCAAACGCTGCGACATTATTAAGCGATAAACCTGCTTTAATAAGCACTTCATTAATGACCGAAACTACACTTGCCCATAATTCAAGAGCATCTTGTTCAACGTAGCCCGGATTTCGATAGTAGCAAGCGACTTCTTGTTGGGCTTGACATACTAGTTCGCCATTTTTGTCAAACAAAATAGCGCGTGACGAAGTTGTTCCTTGGTCAATTGTTAAAATATATGATTTCATAAGTGTACCTCGCTTTATGAAAGAATTGTTTTAACGGTGTTTAAAATAAGCTTCGATATCTTTCCGTTCTTTAATAATTATTTTCGATAAGTTTTCACTTCCCGTTGGGGTCACTAAAACATCATCTTCAATGCGAATGCCGATGTTATATTTTTTAAAGTATAAGCCGGGTTCAACGGTAACAACATTACCAGGAGCAAGCGGTAAATCTAATAAAGAAACATCATGCGTATCAAGTCCTAAATGGTGGGAAACGTTATGATAATAAACTTCCGAAATGTCTTCGGCTTTATCAATTAATTTCGCGGCAAGAAGATTCTTCGTTAAAAATTCAATCGTAAACTTTTGTAAGTCACTTCTTGTTAGGCCTGGTTTAATATAGTTAATAACGGCTTTATTGCATTCGACAACAATATCATAAATTTTTGCTTGAATTGGTGAAAATTTACCATTAACTGGATAAGTTCTTGAAATATCCGCACAATAATGATCATATTTTGCGCCTAAGTCGGTCATTAATAAATCACCACTTTGCATTAAGCGGTCAAGTTGAGGGTAATGAAGGATGACGCCATTTTCGCCACTTGCCGCAATTGTTTCAAAGGATACTTCGGTATGATGGCCATAATCTAAGACAAATTCAAATAACGCGCGTGCTTGATATTCATACATTTCTGGGGCAAGTTTACTAACCATTAATTCTAAGCCTTCGTTTGTAATTTGAATGGCTTGACGTAAAGCACTAATCTCTTCTGAAGACTTCACCATCCGTAACAAAACGATTTCTTTAAAAATATCTTCGGCTTTATAACCATATTCATTGGCGAGTTTAAATTGAAATTCTTTTAACGTTATTTTTTTCATAATCGGACCATCTTGATCAAAGTCTAAATATACACGTTCAATTTGGCCGTATTGATTGTTTTCTTTTTTTAACACTTCACTAATTTTTGTATCAAGTGTCGAGCGGACTAACACATTATGAATGCCGCTTAAGTTACTTGCTTCTATAGGCAATAAAACTTTTCCCGTCCATTTTTCTTTATGGGCATCATATTCATCAATAAATAAATATGTAGAAACGGCTTGATCGGCTTTGACAATTACGAGTGCGCTATTTTGTTGATCGATACCCGTTAAATAATAAAAATTACGGTTCGCATGAAAGGGACCATATTCGGCATCTGCGCTACTACGAATTGGTAATCCACTAAATAAAATGAGGACACTATTATCCGCCATTTTATCAACCAATTTACTTCTACGACTAATAAATTCACTGCTTTTCATCTTTTTACCTCTATGTTAGCTTTTTGATATTTAACTTCTTGTCTTGCAACCGTTCCGTTAACTTTTCCTAATGTTAAGGATGATAATGGTTCACTAATTTGTTTGAAAGAAAGAAGTTCAAACTTAACATTTATATTATAATCGATTCCGCCGAGTTCGGCATTTAAATAGTCTAAATTTCGTTTAATTAATTCAAAATCAGCGTATGACGTTTCAAGTTCATATACATTAACAACAAGTGGCGCATATAATTCGCTCTTAGCAATAACTTCTTGACCACTTTCCACATAAGTTCTAAGTAACCGCCCAGCACCAAGTTTAATGCCACCAAAATAGCGGACAACGACAAGTAAAACGTTATCAAGTTCATGATTTGCTAATAAATTCATTAACGGGCGGCCCGCTGTGCCACTAGGTTCTCCATCATCACTACTTTTCGCGGTTGCGCCTACTTTCGCAGCGTAAACATAATGTCTTGCATTCGGGTAATCTTTTTTAATTATTTCGAGTTCGTTTTTAACTTGTTCAAGATCAAGTAACGGCAAAAGAAGGGCGATAAACTTCGACCGTTCCACTTCGATTGTCGCGACGTGTTTTGTTAATACCGTATACATGGTTATATTATAGCAATAAAAAAGTGCGGTGTTAACCGCACTTGTGTATTTATTCGTCAAAGTTTTCTAATGTCCACCACCAAGCCACGCTTGAACCCATGGTGGTAATTCAAATTCGCTATCATCCCATTCAGATAAATCGATATCTGGTAAAGGTGGTAAGTCATCAAGATCAGGAATAACACTCGGATCATAGTCATCCGGATTAATAACGCTTAAGTTATTTGCATTAACGTAAATATCAATTAAATCATCAAGGTTATTTTTATACTTAATTCGTTTTTGGATGATGTCATCATCATGAAGACTTGAAAGTTTAGCTTTAAAGTAAATTGTCGCAATTTTATGTTCTGGTGCTTCACTTTGTTCAAAGTCATTAAACATCACCTTCATAATTTTATCAATGTTTTCCATAACAAGATCACTATCAAGGAAGGATGGGTTAAGGAGTATTTCTTTTCCTTTACCATTTTCATCAATCGATGGGTTAACTTCACCATCAGCGACTTTTACAAAGTCACCAATTAAGGCTTTTCGAAAGGCCACTTTATTTTCATCTTTTAAGAAATCCATCCAGGAGAATTCTTCGTCGGATGGTTCCCCGCTGATGAGGTTAACAATGTCTGGTTGAATATGCATTAACTCCGCAAGTGTTTCAAATATAATTGCCAGTTCGCTTCCCCATGCGTAGTTATGGAAGTCGGCGTAATTAGTTGGAATAATGTTCCCAATAATTTCATTATTATCAACATCGGCAATATTACGAAGGACAGAAGGTAACATGCGCGAAATAATTAAGGAAGATGGATAAACTTTACCACTACCATCATCCCCACCATCAATCGAGCGTAATGTGCTCATTAAGCCACGGACCTTATTTACATTAAGTAATTCTTCATAGAAGGCGTTATCGGTTTGAATCCCGCCCCCCGCGGTCAGTTGATTATGAACCGTATCCGCTAGTCCGCTGTCAAATAAGTTCGTTAAGATGTTTTTCATTGCTTGAACTTCTTTAATTGAAGCCGTTTTTGTTAAGTCACGAATTTCTTGATCAAGATAAGTAAACATCGCTGGTTGGATGGAATTACTTAATCCTTGGGCGGTAAAGACCGCCGACATTAATACGCCAAAGCTTGACATGAAGTAATCGGATTCTTCAAGCGCGTCCAGAACATTAATCATTGAACGCTTATTAAAGAGTTGATTGAAATCAAATGTGCCATCGGGAGTTAATGCGCCACTAACAACGAGTTCAACGAAAATATCGCGGAGAACATCAAATTCATTTGCGTATTCTGATTCGTCTAAGTCCGCTGCATTTTGCCTTAGGGCATTAACATTATCTTCACCAAACGCATCGGCAAAACCACCTAAGCCTAAGACGACATCAACGATGACCGGATACGATTCCCTTAGAATTTTTGATTCTTTAATAACATCAAACACTTCGATAATTGTATCTTCTTCATATAAATTAGTTAAATCAAAGCCACCAGTGGGGGAAACAATTTCTAATTCAACGAATTTTAAGAAAATTATTTCAATCGCTTTAAATTCGCTTTCATATTCACTCCGGGTAAGACTACCAATTTTATTTTTAAAGTTTGTTTTGATTGTTTCATTACTAATTGAATCGGTAACGACGGGTTGATTAAGTAATACTTGGATGACAATTGGTAAGGCACTCATAATTAAGCCCGAGGTACCCAAGTTATAAAACAAACTCTTAATTGTTTCTTCTTGGAATAACAGTGCGGTTTGGAGTTCGTTATTTTCATCAAGCGCACCAGAAGCAAGGAAGGCTTGGAAAATACCTGCGAGCACTTGGAGTTCGCTATTTAAGGAAACATTAATTGTTTCGTCGTTGGCGACAAACTTCCCATCAGTAATATAATTAATTAATTGTGAATCAAGTACGGTACCTTCTTTATCTTTAAGCCACCCAAGCATTAAGATATCAAAGAACGAACCGTTATATTTATCTAAAATTGTATTAACCGTATTATACATTTCATTATCTTCATCTATTTCGGGAGAAATATTATTAACATCGTTAAACCCTTGGTTAACCGTATGAATAAATGATGTTAATGGGGTCATAATTGAGGCAAAAATCATAAATGCCGTCGCACCACTAATTGCTCCACCAATAACTTTCCGCCATGGTTTTTTATATTTACGTTCAGCTTTATCTTTAACTTTAGCCCTTCGTACAATAAAAGCAATAAAGCGAAGTGTCAGGCTTATAATTGGCATTAAAATAGCAATCAAAATAACTAAAATAAAGAAAACAAGGAAATTAATAATTCCGGTTGCTAGTGTAATTACATATGTCCCCATTTCGGGAAAATTAGCGCTTGAAATACCACCAAAATCGTATAACGCTTCGACAAGTTTTTCACTAACACCTAACGGCGTTGTTAACGGAATTTGATAAGTAACTTCCCCTAACGTCATCGAAAAACCAGGCGCGTCAGTAAATTTCGTTAAATCAATACCCATAACCGCGTTTCCAACGCTTCGACTTATAAAAATAACAATAAGGAGGAGCCCCGCAAAAACAGCAAAAAGGGTAATATTAAGCCACAGACGCCGGGTTATCCCAATTAAAACGCCAATCGCAATAATAACAAACAAAACAATTGTTAGCACTAACATAACAGTATTTATAATTGAACTAACACCACTAATAGTGGCTTCCGTTAGAAAAGGTATTTTCATATTTCTTCTCCCTTAATGATATTATAATGCATAATAGAATAAATTTGTAAATTTGTTATATCTTATATATATAAAAATTACAATTTATCATTTATAATGGATGCATTAATTGTATTATAAAATGTAAAGGTAACCAAATGAATACGGAACAACAAAATGATTTCTTCAATGATGAAGAGATAAAAACTATATCACCATGGGAAGAAAAGGAAGCGGCACTTGCCTTAGCAAAGCATCCATTAGTTGATAATAAGAAACGATTAATTTTATTTTTAATTGGTGCTTTTGGGTTATCAAATATTATTGCTCCTGTTGTTTCTTCATTTTTAAGTATCTTTGGTAATAATTTAACCCCGATCAAATTTGCGGGTTACGCGAATGGTTTTGCGTATGTCGTGACCTTTTTAATTATGGTCGCTCTTGTTTGGGAATACCGGAAAGATATTTGGACACAAGTAAAAAGTGGGCAAACATGGCTTAGAGGACTTGGCTTTGGCTTACTAACAATTATTGCTGGGGCCGCGATCGGTATATTAGCAAATTTTATTGCACCAACGACAAGTAGTAACGTTAATCAATCGATTATTGAATTAATAATTCCGGCAACTCCGGTTCTTTCCTTTCTTTGGATTCCGTTTTTAGGGCCGATTGTTGAAGAATTAACGTATCGGGTTGGCTTATTTGGAGCGCTTAAAAGTAAGGACAAAACGGTTGCCTTTGTTGCGGTTAGTATTTATTTTGGGTTAATTCACTTTAACTTACCAACGCAAGTTGGGACTAATGCCTTTGTCGCTCTTTTGGCGTATGGGCCAAGTAAAAGTTTATTAGCGAAACAATTTGTTAATGAATTAATTAACTTACCTTCATATATTATTAGCGGGTTAATTTTCTCAATTGCGTATGATCAAGATGGAATTATGGTGCCAATTATTGGTCACTCCTTAAATAACTTGCTATCATATATCTTTATTATAATTGGAATCTAGGATGCGCAAAAACTTACGCTTATCTTCATTTGCCTTACATATCATTGCCTTAGTGACGATGACGCTTGATCATCTCGCAATTTTTTTATACGACAACGGTATTTATGCGAATATGACTTTTTATCTTGCGTTAAGAATTATTGGGCGGACAGCGTTTATTTTATACGCTTTCTTTTTAGTGCATGGTGTTATCCATACGAAACATTTTGGAAAATATCTTGGTCGTTTAAGTGGATTAGCGTTCATTATTTTTATTAGTGATATCATTTTATCAAGTTTTTCGATTTCTACCTTTGAAGGGAACATCTTCTTTACGCTTCTAGCGGGGGCGCTTGCGATTTATTATTTTGACCGCAAGTTATATAAACATGTTTATTTATTTATTCCAGCGATTTATATTATTGTTATTGATCTTCTTAATATTTTTGATGTCGGTGTTGCCCAAAGTTATTTTACGGCGATGTATGGAACTTATGGCTTAGTTGTTATTTTTGGCTTTTATTTAGCACTTTTCTTAGCAAAAAAAGTTAATATCCAAGTTAGTGAACGATCCGGCATCACGGTTGATACATTAGTTAATAGCGGGGAATATCAATTTTTAGAAAACATCTTCTCTGTTGGAAGTTTATTTATTGTTACGGTTATCTATTTTGTTTTATCGCTTGTATGGCGGGAAAGTGACTTATTAAATCAATCAATCCAGTCGTATGCCTTACTAGCGGGTCTTCCTATATTTCTATATAACGGGAAGCGAGGCTACACCGCAAAATGGTGGAAAATATTTTCCTATGCATATTATCCCGCTCATTTATTAATATTTGCTATTATTACTTTGTTAATAAGTAGTTAACGAAAAGAAAGAGGTAAAAAACTATGATTAAACACATTGAAAACCCTAGAGATTATGATGGAGCAGTTAGCGAAGGTAGAGTTCTTGTTGACTTCTGGGCCCCATGGTGTGGACCATGCCGGATGCTTGGACCAGTCTTAGAAGAAATGGATGCCGCCCATGGTAGCGAACTTCAAATCGTCAAGGTTAATGTTGATGAACAAGGTGAATTAGCAGCGCGCTTTAATATCCGTTCAATTCCAACGATGATCCTTTATGAAAACGGCAAAATCATTGGCACAAAAATGGGTTATGTTGCTAAGGGTCCCTTACTTGCGTGGGCACTTAACTCCAAATAACGAGTAGAAAAATTAACTATAGCCTCGCTTGCGAGGCTTTTTCTTTCTCTTGCGTAATTATTAGTTGAAAAGCGTAGTTGGCTTTGCTAAAATTAACAACGCTGGACCAGTAGTGTAGCGGTTAACATGCCTGCCTGTCACGCAGGAGATCGCGGGTTCAAGTCCCGTCTGGTCCGCCACGCAGGTGTAGTTCAATGGTAGAACA
>DIQT01000018.1:28699-29046 GCA_002427365.1 Caryophanales bacterium UBA5455 | reverse complement strand
CCCGTCACCTGCTCCAGAAAAAAATAAAACCCCCTTATTTATACCAAATTGGATAAAATTGAGGGGGTTTTTACTATTTCCGCTAACTCGTCTTAGGAATAATTTAGGCTTCTAAATAGATGGCAGTGTGACGTCTACTTCATCATATTGATCATATATTTTTTCATTATAATTGTTAAGGTCCACAACATAGGTTTCTTCTTGTGGTTCTTCATAATAGATCGAAACTAAATGATTATCTTTAAAACCGACGTAAACATATGAATTCAAGTCTTCAGCCCAGCGTTTATATTGTTTTACTTCTTCATCAAAAGTAAATTTACTATATAAGTCATAATAATTTTCGT
>DIQT01000018.1:28212-28540 GCA_002427365.1 Caryophanales bacterium UBA5455 | reverse complement strand
TATATAAGTCATAATAATTTTCGTTTAGCGAAAATGGATCAAGAAACATTTTTTCATCATACTCTTCTAATTCACGCGAATAGTTTCCATAATAATCTAAACTATATTTATACATTTTTTTATTATCGATTAGTTCAAAATATGTTATGTCTTCATAAGAATTACCAGAAAAATAATAAATACCGTCTTCATCAATTTCGGGCGTGCCATATTCGTTGGTAAGTTTTTCAACTTTACTTGCAAAGTAACTTTCATAATCTTCGACTTCTTGTTTTTCATTATAATATGCTTCGACAACGATTGGATTTAGAATTGTTTGGTCTTTAAA
>DIQT01000018.1:18721-28053 GCA_002427365.1 Caryophanales bacterium UBA5455 | reverse complement strand
TTTAGAATTGTTTGGTCTTTAAAAATATATTCATACTTAATATTATTATTATCAAAATAATAACTGAATGATTGGACCATCGAATAAACCACATATCCAGAAATCTCTTCATAATAATATAAATCTTCTAACCGGTAATTTTTGTAAGCACCGTTACTAAAGGCGTTTTCCCACTCTTTTTCATTTACTTGATAATAGCTAAGTGGTTGTTCGCTTGATTCAGGTTCACTCGATGATGTTTCGCTTGGTTCTTCACTACTTGCACTATTGATTTCTGAACTATTTTCTTCGTTCGATGGTGTTTCTTCACTACTCGATCCCGTTTCACTTTCACTTGGTGCGCTTGAAAGTTCACTCGAATCATTTTTTGCGCAGCCCGTCACAATTAATAACGCGGTTAATAGTACGCTGAGATTTTTTCTTTTCATTTTTTAATTCTCCTTATGTTAATTTAACATTTTTATGTCACTACCAATTATAAACACTTATTGTTGTTTTAAAATAGAAACAATAATCCTTTCCATTTAAAATTTGTTTTTTGGTAAATATGCTAAAATCATTTATAAGTGAGGAAGATGAATGAATAATAAAATTTTAAATTTCCGGGACCTAGGTGGAATTGTTAATAAAGACGGCAAGAAAGTAAAAAGTAATGTCTTATTTCGAAGTGGTAATCTAAATATTGATGATGATGAATTAGCGAATGTTTTATCATCATATGAAATTAAAGTCATTTATGATTTACGAAGTAAAAACGAAGTTGAAAGTGCGCCGTATACGGCACCTAAAAATGTAACCTATAAACATTACCCCGTTTTAAGTTCTTTAGAAAGTCATCTAAAAGATGTTAACTTAGATTTATCAAATGCCAAGCAAGCGTTTGCCTTAAACGATACAGTGGACTTTATGGAAAACATTAATAAAGAAATGGCGCTTAATCCGCTCATGTTTGGTGAAATTATTAAAGATATTATTTCTTTAAAGGGTGAACCCGTCTTATTTCATTGTTCGGCGGGTAAAGACCGGACGGGTTTTTTAACTGCGCTAATACTCTTTAGTTTAGATGTGAGTTATGAAGAAATTTTAGATAACTATTTACTTTCTAATGTTTATTTAAAAGATAGTATGAATGAGCAACTAGCAAAAATTAGTGCATATAATTTACCTGAAGAAAAAGTTGCCCAAATTAAAGATATGTTAAGTGTTAAAAAAGAAAATCTTAAGCATTTCTATAAAGTGATTAAAAGTTATCCAAGTTTTAATGACTATGCGGTTAAGAAACTTCTTTTATCGCTTGCTGATTTAGAAATGTTAAAACAATTGTTTTTAGAATAAATTTAAAAGATACTTTGTAATCTTTACTTTTGAGTAACGCAATCAATATGAAACTTTTTTTATTATCGGTATAATGAATATATCGATATAAAAAATTTAATATTTCATATAGGAGGATAACAAATGTTAAATGATCTAATTTTTGTTGTTACGGGTGGCGGAAATGGCATTGGCCGGGAAGTTGTTTTGCAATTACTTGAAGCGGGTGCAAAAGTTGCGGCGCTTGATATTAGTGAAGCCCACTTAGCAGAAACCGCCAAGCTCGCTAATAAGGGTGATGCCTTAAAGACGTATGTTTGTGATATTTCGAAGCAAGGACAAGTTAATGAAGTTCGTGATGCTGTGTTAGCTGATTTTACTCATGTTGATGGACTACTTAATGTCGCAGGGATTATTCAACCGTTTATTAAAGTTATTGATTTAGATTTACCAACGATGGAACGAGTGATGAATGTTAACTTCTATGGAACTATTTATTTAAATCAAGCGTTCTTACCGACATTATTAACTAGAGAAAAAGCATACTTAGTTAACGTTTCGAGTATGGGTGGGTTTATTCCCGTTCCCGGCCAAGCAGTTTATGGCGCAAGTAAAGCCGCTGTTAAATTATTAACGGAAGCGCTATATACCGAATTACGCGGCACAAATATTCAAGTTAAACTTGTCTTTCCAGGCGCAATTAATACGAACATTACGAAAAACTCAAATGTTGACCTTGAAATGGACGCAAGTTCTTCCAAACATAAAATGACATCTGCTCCAGATGCAGCGAAAATGATTATTAAAGGCATGCAAAAGAAAAAACTCCACATTTATGTTGGTAAAGATGCGAAGATGTTAAATAAACTTAATCGCTTAATGCCGCAAAAGTCCACTGATTTAATTGCTAAGAAAATGGCGGACCTTGTCGAATAAGCATTTAGGACAATTTAAAAGCAAAAATAAAACCGCCATAATGGCGGTTTTTCATTTCTTTTATTTTTATTTCATTAGCCAAACGTATATTTTTCTGGTTTCTTAATTGACCAATAAAGCGCAAATGGAAACACAAACATCGATAATGCCATACCAATTAATAAGGCAGCGAAACCAACGGCGGCACCAATTAAGAAAGCGATTATTGCAAAGATGATTTTAACAACAATTAACCAAGCAATCCCGCCAAGGCTAAGCGAAAAAATAAGTCCTGGCATCTTAACAAACCCCCAGGAAAACACTTCTAAAAACACATCTTCAATAAAATTATTTTTCGCATATAAATTGAATACGAATGCAAAAGTAGCGTAAGTTGTTAGAATCAAAAGAATAATTGAAGTTGCATTCGGAACAATATATTGATTAGCAAGAAGAATAATTCCAATAATTAATACCGCAAGAGCAATTACCCCACCCCAGATAAAACCTTTTGTGCGGGCTTTTTTATTTAATGAACTTAAATGTTCAATGCGAGCAATTTCTCTTCTTTCATGACAACCTTTACAATACAAAACCTTTTTTCGGCGATGGCGGCGACCAATACTTCTTGTACTACCATAATTACTCGAATAAATATCTTCTCCACATGAATGGCAATTACCAATTTTCTTTTCCGTTGGTTCAATTTCCGGTGTTTTTTGAATTTGTTCGACAACTTCCGCTTCGTTTACTTCCGTTTTATTGGAAACGACTGGAATAATAATTGGTTGCGTAATAACTTGTGGTTTGGAAGCTTCTGGAGTAGGTGCGGATTCGTTAACAATTTCTTCTCTTTCTTCTTCAACTATCTCTTCTTGAATTACTTCTTCTTCATCTTCGTCAGCATTAGAAGCACTTGCACCATTAATTAGTTGATCAACTGACACATCAAAAATTTTTCCCATCGCTATTAATGTATCAATACTTGGCTCGACTTGATTTGTTTCCCATCTCGAAACAGCTTGGGGTGTAACGTGGAGCAAGTTTGCTAAATCTTGTTGGGTCATCTCAACTTGTTCTCGTAATGATTTAATATTATTTCCTAATGACATATTTCACCTCATTTATAAGTACATAATATAATGAAAATGGAAGTTTAACAATAAACAAAAAGTTGAAAATATCAACAGATTGTTGATTATGGTTATAATTATATATAATTAATCACGTAAATTCGGTTAAAATTCAAAATAACAGTCATTAGGGCTTCGTTATTATTTGTTCTTTATTGCTATTAGACTTCGCTAGATGGATGTGTAATTAAGAGCCAGATAGCGTATAATAAATTCGATAATCTAATTCATTTAAAGGAAGTAAACTATGAAACAATTTGTCTTAGCGTCAGATAATGCACATAAACTTGAAGAATTCCAAGCAATTCTAGCCCCATTTGGTATTACATTAATTTCTTTAAAGGATTTAGGCCTTTCGTTAAGCGGAGTTAATGAAGACGCCTTAACATATGAAGGAAATGCGTTAATTAAAGCGGAAGCCATTGCTAAACACACTTCCTTACCCGTTATTAGTGATGATTCGGGATTATCGATTAACGCTCTTAATGGCTTTCCTGGGCTTAACTCGCATCGGTTTATGGAACAATATAGCGACGCTGAAAAAAATGCGGCCGTCTTAAAAATGCTTGAAAGTTATGAAGATCGAAGCGCATCATTTCACTCCGCGATTGTTGTTTTAAATTTAGTCGATAAACCACTGCTATTTTTAGGGGAAGCGCCTGGGCATATTATGTTTGAAGCAAAAGGAACAAGCGGTTTTGGCTATGACCCAATTTTTTATAGCGATGAACTTGGCCATGGCTTTGCGGAAGGAACAAAAGAAGAAAAAAATAAGGTGTCGCACCGCGGCAAAGCGTTACAAAAGTTGATAATTTATTTAACAAATTACTATCATAAATAAGTAAAAAATACCCGTTTACGGTATAAAAATATCTATTTACTTTAAAAGCTCATGAAAATGAGTTTTTTTCTTTTTAAATGCTCGCGTTTTTACGCTTTAATGGTGTAAACAACGATAAATAATAGTATAATATTACCGGTTAAAATAACTTAAGGAGGAAATTATGCCAGTTATTGAAAGTGTATATGCACGTGAAGTAATCGATAGTCGGGGAAATCCTACTATTGAAGTCGAAGTTGTCACCACTTCCGGCGCTTTTGGAAGAGCAATCGTTCCAAGTGGTGCCTCAACCGGTGAAAGAGAAGCCCTCGAATTACGCGATGGCGACAAAAAACGTTTTAATGGGAAAGGTGTCTTAACAGCGGTTTACAATGTTAATGAAATTATCGCCCCTGAAGTCGAAGGAATGTATGTTGATGATCAAGTCGCAATTGACCAATTATTAATTGAATTAGACGGTACCGATTTTAAATCCAAATTAGGCGCGAACGCGACATTAGGTGTTTCCCTTGCTTGTGCAAGAGCCGCTGCGGATTATTATGGTCTTCCATTATATCGCTATATCGGTGGCGTTAATGCGAAGAAATTACCTGTCCCAATGATGAACGTCTTAAATGGTGGTTCACACGCGGATAGTAACGTTGACTTCCAAGAATTTATGATTATGCCAGTTGGTGCGGAAAGCTTAGTCGAAGCACTTCGCTGGGGCAGCCAAATCTTTAACGCTTTAAAAGCAATTTTAAAAGCGGATGGTGATGTCACTGCTGTTGGTGATGAAGGTGGTTTTGCGCCACGTCATCTTAAATCCAATGAACAACCATTAGAATTATTAGTTCAAGCGATTAAAAAGGCCGGTTTTGTTCCTGGTAAAGATGTCTTCTTAGCGATGGACGTTGCCGCAAGTGAATTCTACGATAAAGAAAAAGGTGTTTATGTCTTAACCCGTTCTGGTGAAGGCGAAAAAACAACTGATGAAATGATCGACATGTTTGAAAAATTTGTCGAAAAATATCCAATTATTTCCATCGAAGATGGCTTAGCCGAAGGCGACTGGGCAGGTTGGAAAAAATTAACCGACCGGCTTGGTCATAAGATTCAAATCGTTGGTGATGACTTATTCGTCACAAACCCCAAAATCTTAGCGGAAGGTATTGAAAAAGGCATTGCGAACTCCATCTTAATTAAAGTTAACCAAATTGGTACTTTAACGGAAACCTTAGACGCGATGGAAAAAGCTGAACGCGCTGGTTATACTTGTGTTGTTTCCCACCGTAGTGGTGAAACCGAAGATACAACTATCGCTGACTTAGCGGTTGCCTTAAACGCTGGTCAAATCAAAACTGGTTCAATCACACGGACCGACCGGGTTGCTAAATACAATCAATTAATTCGGATTGAAGACGAATTAGGTGAAACCGCAATTTATCCTGGTCTTAATGCTTTTTACAACTTAAAGAAATAATTAGCACATTAGTGAATAATAAAAGAGCAAGTTTCGTACTTGCTCTTTTTGTTTATCTTTTTTATGACTTTTAAATTTTAAACGGGTTAATTTCAAGCGGTTCGTTATAACTATCAAACGTATCAACGATTTCCGCTTTAATACTTTGGGTTGAATAACCTAAAAGCGGTAACTTAATGCGAATCGAATACGCTTCAAAATACGTAATCGCTTTAAAATATCCATCTTGATCAATTTCGACGATTAACTTAATTGAAGTGAAGTTTGGTAATTCACTCGGAAGTGTATTCGTCGCAACAATATTCTTTTTATAAGCCGGTGTTGCGAGGTTATTATCAAGAATTAACGTGAAGCGATGACCAAATTCATTACTAGTTGAATCACTAATTGATACAACACTATCTTCATTAATAATGTAATGTAATTCATACGGTTTACTACCATATATATCGACGTACTCTTCAACTGTAATTTCTTTTTGTTCATCAACGCTTTCAGGTAATAAGTCTTTATTTAACTTTGTTCCGGTTTTTAAAATACCCGTTCCATTTTTCCCATGCATTTCAAAGAATGTTGAGGCTGTTCCTTTACTCGCGGTGTAATTATAATAACTTTCACCGCTTTTAATTTTATGGGCTAAAAGATTTTGTTTTGGAACAAGCGGAATATTTGGATCGACAATGCCTGTTGTTTCAATTTTAAATGATGAGGCCGCGGCCATTTTCCGTTCCGCAAGTTCATAAAGGCGAATTTCTTCAACACTACTTAAGTTTTCTTGCATCGAATCAACTTCGCTCGTTTCGCTACAGCCACTAACACCTAATAATAAAATCGTTGCAAAAAGAAATGAAGTGTATTTAGTATAAGTTTTTTTCGTTAAACTCATTGCCAATTATTACCCTCCAATTCTTTTCCTTAGAAAAACAAATCAACTAATGGATTTGATTCAACGACTTCATAATCTTCTTTATTAATGTCTTTGTTAACTGTTACATCTTTTGTTGAAATAAGCGCGCTAACACCAAGATTTGTCTTTTGTTCATCAAAACCTGTAACAATTTCATTATCATTACCATCATCATCTGTTTCATAAATAGGGAACAACATAATTGCAACACCAGTTGCATTAACACCTAACGTATTAAACGTATAATCGTTATTATTTATGGTTGCTTCAAAACTATTAATCATATCAATAATTTTAATAACAGTTTCGGAAACAATATTTAAATCGTTAAGTTCGCTCGTATCGAAGACGACGCCAGATTTGGAAATTGTAAGCGCATCACCTAAGACGAATTTAAAGGATGAATTTTTAATTGCTTGATAATCAACTAAATTGGTTAAGGCCGAGGCAAGTTGTGGAAGAGCGAGCGAAATCATATTAAATTTCGTTTCTTCAAATTCAATTTCTACTTGTTCCGTACAAGGAATAAAGTACGATTGAATTTTTGTGATTTCTTCGGCCTTGGTAGACATAAACATTTTAAATAATTCAAAAATATCACTAAGTGGTCCCATTTCTTCACGGTCTTCAATTGGAACATATTCCAGTGGATTACCGTCTTCATCTTCCGCAGGTGACGTTTCATACATAAAAATTTGATTGTCGATATAAACGGTTTGTTCGTCAATGACCATATCGACATACCCACTTAACGTAAACCATGGTTGTGTTTCTTTAGAAGTATAAATATTAACGTTTTCAATAAAAACATCTAAATGGAAATGCCCATTTGCTTCTTCATAGCTATGTAAATCAAATTCACTTGTTAAGGCAATTTTAGCATCAATAAATTGTAAGCCTATTGGTAAGACATCCGTCATTAAGACAAAATTATCAAATTCAACTTCTAAATTTAAGGAAGTTGCATTATTAACTAATGTTTGGTAATTTGCATTATTAATGTATTCCGCAACTTCATTTTCTTTGACTTTAATAACATCAATGGTGCGGGTTTCAAGTGCTTTTGCTCCTAACGAGTCAAAAACTAAATACGTAATTTCGTATGTTCCCACCGTATTTAAATCCACAGCTTGAACATCAACATAAATCTTGCTTGTTAAATCCCCATCTTCTGGATCAGTAGCGGTGACACCTGCTAAATAATTCGGCGCTTCATCACCGATAATATATGTTAAATTATCTAACCCACTAATAACTGGTGCTTCGTTTTTGTCACAGCTCACAAGTAGCAAGGTTGATAATAGTATCATCGGTAATATTTTTTTGTTTTTCATATTTATTCCTCCTTTATATAAAATATGCTTTATTATAATAATCTTTTTAACGCACTTGTTCATTGGTCAATAGCGGATTTTTGCGCAAGAAAAAAGAAAAAAAGCGGTGAAAACCACTTTTTTAAATTTCAAAGTTTCTCTAACTAACTAAATTATTAGTAATCGATAAATATTACCTTTTAATCGATATTATTTTTATTAAAGACGGCCATATTTAGCAGCGGCTTCCCGAACTTCAGTAGGAATCTTTTGCATTGGAATTTCATCACGCATAAGCGCTTTTAACATAATTTCGGCACTATTAACGTTCGTCGCTAACGGAATATTTTTTACGTCACATAGACGAAGTAACGCACTAACATCGGGTTCGTGGGGTTGGGCGGTTAATGGATCACGAAGAAAAATAATTAGGTCGAGTTGACTATCCGCAATCATCGAACCAATTTGTTGATCACCGCCTAAGGGTCCGCTTTTTAAAGCATTAACATGTAAGCCGGTTTCACTCATTACTAAATTTCCGGTTGTTCCGGTTGCATATAGTTCGTGTTTCGCTAATGTTTCTTTATATTTGTGTGCTAACGAGACCATATTTACTTTTTTTTGATCGTGGGCGACTAAGGCAATTCGCATATTTTTTCCTCCATCAATATCTATACTAATAATACATTAAATTAATGAAGATTTGGTAAAGAAATAAAAACAACCTTCGATTTGAGGGCTGTTTTGTCGTTATTGTTTGTTTACATGTTTTCGTGCATCGTGCGCGCGATAACTTCATCTTGTTGATCTTTGGTAAGTTTGTTGAAGTTAACAGCGTAGCCAGAAACACGAACAGTAAGTTGAGGATATTTTTCGGGGTGGTTTTGCGCATCAATTAATGTTTCGCGGTTAAAAACGTTCACATTAAGGTGGTGTCCGCCGCCAGAAACGTATCCATCAATCATTTCGACTAGGTTATCGACTCTGCTATTATCGTTGTTGTTCATATCTTTCCCTCACTATGATTATTTTTTCTTGCCAAGAGCACCTGGCACGATTGAAAATGTATTTGAAATTCCATCTTGGGCATCGCCATATGGGAGTTTTGCAACACTTTCAAGTGATGCAAGCGCTCCGCTATGGTCACGGCCATGCATTGGGTTTGCGCCCGGTGCAAATGGTTGGCCAGCTTTTCTTCCATCAGGAGTTGAGCCAGTTGCTTTACCATATACGACGTTTGATGTAATTGTTAGAATACTTAAACTTGGTACGGAATCGCGATAATGATATTGTCGACGGACTTTATTCATAAAGTTTGAAACAAGTTCTTTGGCAATATAGTCAACGCGGTCATCGTTATTTCCATACATTGGATATTCGCCTTCAACTTTAAAATCAACGGCAATACCTTTTTCATTTCTAATTGGATAAACTTTTGCGTATTTAA
>DIQT01000018.1:3283-18558 GCA_002427365.1 Caryophanales bacterium UBA5455 | reverse complement strand
GTATTTAATAGCGCTTAAACTATCAGTGACAACACTTAAGCCCGCAATACCGGTGGCAAAGTAGCGCGTAATTTTATGATCATGAAGCGCCATTTGTGCGGATTCATACGAATACTTATCATGTGACCAGTGAATAATATTAAGAGCATCACAGTAGACATGTGCAAGCCAATCTAACATTTGATCGTATAAGGAGATTACTTCATTATAATCTAAGACTTCACTCGTAATTTTTGCGTAGACCGGAGAAACTTGTTCACCGGTAACTTCGTCAACGCCCCCATTAATCGCATATAATAATGCTTTTGCAAGGTTCGCCCGTGCGCCGAAGAATTGCATATCTTTGCCAATTCGCATCGCGGAAACACAGCAAGCGATACCATAGTCATCACCATGTTTTGGTAACATTAAGTCATCGTTTTCATATTGAATTGATGAGGTATCAATGGAAATTTTTGCGCAGAATTTTTTAAAGTTTTCAGGAAGTCTTGTCGACCATAAAACCGTTAAGTTTGGTTCTGGCGCTGGGCCAAGGTTAACAAGGGTATGAAGGACCCGGTAACTATTTTTCGTAACGAGTGTTCTTCCATCAATACTCATGCCGCCGATACTTTCGGTAACCCACGTTGGATCACCACTAAAGACATCGTTATAAGCTGGCGTTCTAATAAATTGAACCATCCGTAATTTCATAACAAAGTGGTCCATAATTTCTTGGGCTTCGCTTTCAGTAAGTCGACCTAAAGCAAAGTCGCGTTCAAAGTAAATATCTAAGAAGGTTGAGACGCGGCCTAAGGACATCGCCGCGCCATTTTGTTCTTTAATCGCGGCTAAGTAACCAAAGTAGGTCCATTGCACAGCTTCTTGTGCGGTAACCGCTGGTTCAGAAATATCATAGCCATAGGATGCCGCCATTTTTTTCATTCCCTTGAGGGCATTAATTTGTTCACTAATTTCTTCCCGCATTAAGTTTGTTTCGGGTGTAAAGGGTGATTGATATAATTCTTTTTCGTATTGTTTTTGTTCGATTAACCGGTCAATCCCATATAAGGCAACGCGGCGGTAATCACCAATTATTCGTCCCCGGCCATAGGCATCGGGTAATCCAGTAATAATAGAATTATGCCGTGCTTTCCGTATTTCTTTATTGTAAACAGCGAATACGGCATCATTATGCGTTTTCCGGTATTTGGCAAACACATTTTTAGTTGTTTCATCTAATTCATAACCATAAGCATTAAGCGCTTGTTCAGCGGTTCTAACGCCACCAAAGGGCATTAAGCCCCGTTTAAACGGTGCATCGGTTTGGACACCGACAATTTTTTCGAGGTCTTTATTTAAATAACCTGCACCATAAGTAGTAATCCGGGAAGCTAATTTGGTTTCCGCGTCATATACGCCGCCCCGTTTAGCTTCTTCCGCTTTATATTCCATTACTTGATCCCAAAGTTTTAGGGTCGCTTTCGTTGGGCCAACTAGAAATTGGTCATCTCCTAAATATGGTTTATAGTTTTTTTGAATAAAGTCACGAACATTAATATCTTCTTGCCAAATGCCTGGTTCAAATCCATTCCAAGCTTCTGCATATTTGAATTTCATTTATTGTTCCTCCTATTTTTCTAATTTGGCTTTTATCCATTCAATTAGGATTTCTTCCGGTTGACTACCATAGAGAATTCCTAATACTTCATCATCTTTTAATAACATTAAGGCTGGCAATTTAGCGAAGTTAAATTTTTGATGGTATTTTCTTACCGTTTCTTCATCGCCAAAGTTAACAAAGGCGAGTTCAGGGAAATGGCGGGAAGCTTTAATTGCTTCGCTTTCAAGTTGAATGCAACCTGGACAATTTTCCCCACTAAATTCGATTAAATATGTTTTGTTCATTTAATACTTCCCCTCAATTAAGATTTCTTCCGCGCGTTTAACGCTGTCCTGACTTGGTTCATTAACACCATCGAGCGGATAGCTTATTCCCATTTCCTTATACTTACTAACGCCAAGCGTATGATAAGGAAGCACTTCAACTTTTTCGACTGTCGCTAGTGTTTTAATAAAGTTCGCTAGCGCAATCAAATTTTCTTCGTTATCGGTATAACCTGGAACAAGAACATGGCGAATCCATAATGGTGTCTTTGAAGCGGATACATATTGAGCAAACTTTAACGGTGCTGTATTTTCATGCCCGGTTAAAAGTTTGTGTTTTGCGTTATCGATTTGTTTTAAATCAAGTAAGACAAGGTTAGTTACGGCGAGTAAAGCAGCAAATTTTTCTTTTTGTGCTTCACTAAAGGTAATTCCGCTTGTATCAAGGGCGGTATGATAACCTTCCTTTTGTAATTTAGTGAACAATTCAATAACAAAATCAATTTGGACAAGTGGTTCACCCCCACTAACTGTCACCCCGCCTTTTTTGAGATACCGACGATATTTGTTAACTTCTTTAACAATTTGATCGCTTGTATACGATTTTCCAGTGTTAATTTGCCATGTGTCAGGGTTATGACAATATAAGCAGCGCATTGGACAACCTTGAAGAAAAATCACGAAGCGGAGACCAGGTCCATCAACCGTGCCAAAGGATTCAAATGAATGAACGTATACTGTCTTCATTGCATCTCTCCTTTCGCCGTAGGTATTGTAATGGTTTTGGGCCCTTTTAACAACTACAATACTTGAATTTTACCATTAAAAATCAATAAAAAAATATCGATATTGCTTTACCAACTTAACATTTTTTCAAGCAATCAATTAATTAAGTATATTTAAGTAAATTCAAAAAAATACCCAATTTAATAAATAATTCTTTTTAAGCAGGTAATTAGTTGAAATGCTTAATTATTGTGAATTTGTAACCGCTTTATTAAAATTTTGTGCTATTAGGTCCGAAAGAAAATCGATATTTAATTATCGAATTATTGGAAAGTTTTAACTTAAAATTCATTTTTAATTAACTTAACTCTCAATTGTAAAATTTTTGTTAAGTTTGCTATGAAAATTAAAAAAACATCCAGAATGGATGTTTCTTAAATAGATGGTGGGCCAGACCGGGGATGATCCGGCGACACACGGATTTTCAGTCCGTTGCTCTACCAGCTGAGCTACCGGCCCAATGGCGGACCAGACGGGAATTGAACCCGCGATCTCCTGCGTGACAGGCAGGCATGTTAACCGCTACACTACTGGTCCAAGTAAGTGCTTATATATTATCAATGAAATGCGGGTAAAAATCAAGAGCAAAATTTATCTTCTCTCGTTTACCAGTTTATCTAAGTAATACCAGCCAAATAAGAAGAAAGCACACAAGTGTGTGCTTTCCTTATTTTGAACTTTTTTACCAGTTAACAGCGCGTAATTCTTGATAAGATTGCGCGTGAGCACAAACTGGGCAAATAGCAGGTGCAGCCTTACCAACGTGTAAGTTACCACAAACACGGCACTTCCAAACAACAACGTCATCACGAACAAAGACGATACCTTCTTTAATGTTTTCCGCTAAAGCGAGATAACGTTCTTCGTGGGCTTTTTCAATTGCGGCAACACCACGGAACTTCGCCGCGATTTCAAGGAAGCCTTCTTCTTCAGCTTCTTTGGCCATTCTGGCATACATATCGGTATGTTCATAGTTTTCACCAGCGGCCGCATCATAAAGAACTTGTGGCATTGTGCCTTTAGAACCATTGTTTAAATATTTAAACCATAATTCAGCATGTTCTTTTTCGTTTCCGCTTGTTTCTAAGAAAATATCAGCAATTTGTTCATAGCCAGCTTTTTTCGCCACACTCGCGTAATATTGATATTTTGTGTGGGCTTGGGCTTCACCAGAAAACGCTTCAAGTAAGTTTGCTTCGGTTTTTGTCCCTTTTAATCTTGCATATTCTTTTACATCCATTTGATTAGTCCTCCTAAATATGTATATCTTATTTTAGCGAAAATTGAAGTGTTTTTCAATGAGAGTTTTTAAAAAAAGTGCATTTATAAAAGATTTTTACATTATTTCTGATTACCTTTGTTAATAAAAAAACGACCCATAAGTGGATCGTTAATAATCTTGGTTGCGGAGGAGGGATTTGAACCCCCGACCTCCGGGTTATGGGCCCGACGAGCTACCGAACTGCTCTACTCCGCGATTTCTTTAATATAATACCACATGTTTTGCCTTTTGCAAGGAAAAGCGTTTTGGATTCATATTTTTAATCGCGAAGAAAAAAGAAGTTAAAGTTATTTTCAGCTAAATTTAATTAAAGAGGTTTATTCGCCAAAGTCGATTTTAACATCCGCCCGTTTGGCTTCTTCGGCTTCAAAGAAGGTTTTTCTATGATAATTTTGTTTGTTCGCAACAATTGAACTTGGCCAAACAGCAATCTTTTGGTTATAAATTGAAACGTTTGAATTATAAAACCGCCGTGCGGCTTGTAAGTTTTCTTCCACTTCACTACTGGCATCTTGAAGTTTCATAAACACACCATCCGATTTTAAAGTTGGATAGTTTTCGGCGACCACATTGATCTTAGCATACCCTTCCGCTAAATCATGAGCGAACGCTGATTTTTCTTCAATCGAGGCTCCATGAGCTGGTAAGCGAAGTTTAGTAATTTCCGTAATTAACTTTTCTTCGTGCTTAATAAAGCCCTTCGTTGCATCAAGTAATTTCGTTAAGACGTCGTAGCGTTTCGTTAAGGCGACATCAATTGAGGATTCACTTTCTTCAACTTTAATGACCATTCGTTTTAATGTATTAAGCGTTGAAATAAACCAAATCGTAATCAAAACAACAATCAAAGCAATAATCGCCACAATAATCAAAGCAATTTCCCACCATTCCATAATTAAATACCTCCGTTTGGTGAATTAAATTTTGGCATATCAAGCCGGATATTATCAATGAGTTCCGCCATTAAGGCGAGCCCACCAAAGAGACTTTCAACATAATCTTTCGTTAATGGTTTCGACACTTTAAACTTAATTGTTTCTTCTTTTGTTTCTAAGCCTAAATGGAATTCATTTCCCCGAAGATAGCACGTAATATTACCTTTTGTCATTGCTTCAATTGCGATAATATCTTCCATAAAAGCCGGGTTAATAATATAAAAGGCAAATATTTTATCATCGCTTCGCACATCAAACTTTTTATTAAAGGCGATGGATTCCGTTTCAACTTTTACGAGTTTTTGACCACTTGGCGTTTTATTAGAAAATAATGAGTTTAAAAACTTCCGTTCAATAATTGATAAGGTGTGGTTAAAATTCCGTTTTAAATAATAAATAATATAGCGGCCTTTAAAATATGTTGTCGTTGTCGTATTCCCATCCGAATCCGTATGAACTTCTTGAAGTGTCATATCACTTGTTTTAAAGGAAACACCTTTATACGAGCCAATAATTAAATCTTGGCCAATAATCGCATCGGGTTTACGATATTGTCCCGTTTTAACCATTTCATTAGCGTCAAGTTTTTCCATTGGAGCGTAAGAAACATCATCGCCATACATTTGTTTAAGCACATCAAGAAAGATTCTTTCTTTTAATAATGAACTAGCTTTATTGCTTCGAAACATCGCTATAAAGAGCAAGATAAAGCCTAAGATAATTAAAATAATCGAAATAACAATTAACGGTATATTTAAATCAAAGGAAACAATAATACTTAAAATAAAGCCTGCGATGAGGCTAATAATTCCTGGTAGCCGCATCACTTTAATCTTTTTATATAATTCTAACCGCGTAACTTCTAAAGAATCATAGTCTAAATTTAATTGGACTTTCATGGCTCTCACTCCCTAGTTACTTTCATTATACTTAATAATTAGTTGTAATTAACTAAATGTTATTTTATTTAGGGATTTTTTACATATGATAGCGCAATTTCGCGTAATCTTATCGCATCTTCATGGCGGTTTTCTTCTTTTTCAACTAAATCTGCGAGATCAAGTAAGGGTTGGCGGGCTTCTAACGAATTACTTTTAATTAACCATGATTCCGCGGCAATGTAATTTATTTCCACGCCCCAGCCTCGTAGAAAAGCTTCACCAACACGCGCCATGCCCCGGCCAAACCCGAGGTCAGCACTTCGTTCATAAAACTTAACCGCTTTGTTATATTCAATTTTTTCATTAAGCGTCGGATCCATTAACCATTCGGCATAAAGAAAAAATGATTGGGGGTATCTTCTTCCCATTGCTTCATCTAAATAGCGCATCGCTTTTTGCGTATTTTTTAAGAAATGATAACGACCACGCATATAAAAATCCGCCATCGCACAGTTAGCTTCGGCATCACCTGATTTGGCACGAGCTTCTAAAATTCTTAGTTCAAGGTCACTATGATTAGTTTTTTCCCATTCGTAAACTCTAACCATTCGTTATCTCCGCTTTAATCCGTTCGGTAATCGCTTGGGCGTTTGCGTATATTTCTTCAGGTGTTTCATCTAAATAAAAGACGTTATTGTAATATAAAATCTTGCCATTAATCATTGTCATTTTAACATTAGTTTTATTACCAGCATAAACAATATTTTTCATAATGTTATTTAGTGGTTGCATGTTTGGTTGCGCTAAATCAAGCATAATAATATCCGCGTATTTATTGGGCGCTAGGACATCTGCGTTATTTAAGCGCATCATGTGTGCACCATTAACCGTTGCCATTTTTAAAACATCAAGCGCATCAACTTTAGCAGCGTCACTCGTTTGTAATTTAGCAAGTGAACTCGTTAACCACATTTCACGGAAGAAATCGAGCGCGTTATTCGACGCTGGTCCATCCGTTCCAATAGCGACTGGGATATTATGTTCTAAATACGCATTAATTGGCGCGATACCGCTCGCTAATTTTGTATTCGATGAGGGATTAGTTACCATCGCTAAACGATGCTTTTTCATAATTGAAAAATCATCTTCGGTCACATAAATGCCATGGAATCCCCCTCCACCATGATCCCATAAGCCAAGACTATCAACATAGGCAGTAGGGGTTAGGCCATGTTCTTTCATCGAGGTATCAAATTCACTTTGCGTTTCAGCAAGGTGCGTAAAAATTGGCGCGTTAAGTTCATCGGACGCCACTTTAAGTTCTTTTAAAATTTCTTCATTCGCGGTATAAATCGCATGGAAGCCAAGTTGGTAAGAGATTAAGCTTGATGGATGGCCGTTAATACTTTTATACGCTTCAACCATTTCCGCTACGGATTCGCGATACTTTGTGACCGTTCCTAAGCACACCATCCGAAAGCCTAAATCAAGAGCGGCCTTCGCCGTTAAGTGGGGGTTATAATACATATCAAAGGCAGCGGTAACACCCGAAGTTAAATATTCTAAAATTGCGACTTTTGCTAAATGATATTCATCATCACCGCTTAATTTAGCTTCAAGTGGAAACACTTTATCAAATAACCATTCTTGTAAGGGCAGGTCATCCGCGTATGAACGTAAAAACGTCATTGGGGAATGCGTATGGGCGTTTTTAAACCCCGGCATTAAAACATTACCATTACAATCAATTATTTGATCAAAACGGGTATCAACTTTTTCTAACGCTGCTCCAACATATGTAATAATTTCCCCATCTACATGAAGTTCACCTTCAATAATTGAAAGGGGGTCTTCCATTGTAAGAATCCGGGCATTAATAAATCTAAATTTCATACGGTTACCTCCTATATATTTTAACAAAAAGCGAACATAAAAAAAAGACTCCAGTTTGGAGTCTTCAGCTTTTTAATAATCTTCTTCTTCGTTATAAGGAACAATATCTTCGGTGGTTGCACCGCAGTAAACGCAGTAATCAGGATCATCGATAATTGCGCCACAAACTAAGCAACGATATTTTTGTTCTGCCATAAGTTAACTTCCTCCATTTTAAATCAACTTGATTAACTAATCGTGTATATTATACCGATTATTTTTCTAATATCAACGCATAAACTTTTTCTTCGACTTCATCACGTGTTAACGATAACGCGACAGCGAGTTGATCATAAATTAATTTTTCCGCGGAGCGTAAGACCCGCTTTTGCGTAATTGGTAACGATTTTCGTCCTTTCGCGAGTTTGTTTTCGCGAATGATTAAGCCTTTAATAACGCGAATTATTTCACTATGGTCCAGCGAAGATAATTCGGATAATGTTTGGAGTGTGCGAATTTCTTTTTGGGATAATTCTAACGGGGCTAAATCTTCAATTTGTTTAATCATTACATCAGCTTCCGCTTTAGATAATGGATCACGAAGTAAGGCATCTGCACTTCGTAAAGGCACCATCACAGTTGTATCAAGCGCAGAATATAAGGGGGACAAAATATAATACGTAGCCAATTCACCGTTTGGCCGGTGCATTTCGCGGATTTCAACGACTCGACATAACCCCTCACTATGGTGAAAGACGTGGTCATCGACGTTATACAAATCAAGCACCTCCCTTATTTCTTATTTGTTTGCTACTTTAAATACAATTACATTATATCATAAATTTTGTTTAAAACTTGATTAACATTAAAGTAAATTTAGAAAATAGCAGAGTATTAACGAATAAAAAAAACGGAAAGTAAGAATTACCTTCCGTTTTATTTGTCATTAGTTACTACTTTTGGTGTTGTTTAACGATTTCGTCAACTAAATATTCTGGCACCCGTTGGTAAGATTCGAATTCCCGGTTAAAGTAACCACTACTTTGGGAAAGGAGCCGCAATTGAATCGCGTAATCAAGTATTTCACTTTCGGGAACGAGCGCGACAATTTCACTTAAACCACCATGTTGTTCATCCATCGATTGAATGCGAGCGCGGCGTTGGTTAAGTGAGTTCATCACGTTACCAGTAAATTCATTAGAAACGTTAACAGTAATCTTCATAATTGGTTCAAGTAATGTTGGTTTACATTTCATGTACGCTTCTTTAAAGGCGAGCCGTGAGGCTTGTTTAAACGCCATTTCGTTACTATCAACACTATGATATTTACCGTCTAATAACGTTGCTTTTACACCGATGACCGGGAAGCCACAAAGGTGACCTTCTTGGCATGATTCTTCAAACCCTTTTTCAACTGCGGGCCAGTAGTTACGCGGCACGGAGCCACCAAAAATTTCTTCGGTAAAGATGTTTTCTTCGCTGCCGGATGGGCCAAAGCGCATCGCA
Organism: Caryophanales bacterium UBA5455; assembly: GCA_002427365.1. Classification (GTDB taxonomy): domain Bacteria; phylum Bacillota_I; class Bacilli_A; order RFN20; family CAG-826; genus UBA5455. The sequence continues at coordinate 9,430 of DIQT01000018.1, read as the reverse complement.
ACGACACCATAGAAGCCCGCACCACCACTTTGTTTAATATAGCGGCCATCAGCTTCGGCGGTTTCACGAATTGTTTCGCGGTACGCAACTTTTGGAGCGACTAAGTTAACACTAACCCCAACAAGATTTTTAACCCGTTCTAATTGATAAGCAATGTGCGAGTCACTTAAGCCACCAATTAAGAATTGTTTTGTTTCAGGGTTTCTAGTTACTTCTAAGCAAGGATCTTCGGCTTGAAGTTTTTGTAAGGTTGCGGATAATTTAGCTTCTTCTTTTGCGTCTTTTGTTTCCATCGCTTGGAAGTAGACGCTTGTTGGATATTTTGGTTTAGGATATTTAATTGGATTATTTTTATCACAAAGCGTAAAGCCGGTTTCCATACCATCTAATTTATTAATCGCGACGATATCACCTGCATAGGCGGTTTTAATCGGATTAAGTTTTTCGCCATATAAATTCGCCATATTGCTAATTCTAAATGTTTCATCAATGTTTGGGCAATATACTTCATCGCCAACATTAAGTGTCCCACTAGCGATTTTAAAAACGTTTGTATTGCCTTTATATTGGTCGAAATATGTTTTAAAAGCAAAGGCCGAGAAGGCTTCATTTGGATCAGTATGACGAACACTTACACTACCATCGGAATGTTTAACTTCGTATGGTTGAAGTTCATTTGGATTTGGTAAATATTCAAGCATCATTTCTAATAAAATGGTAATACCGATATCTTTAATCGCACTTGCGACGAGCACAGGTGTTACTTCGCCATCGTTAACCGTTTGGTGTAAGCCCCGATGAATTTCTTCCATCGTTAAATCTTCACCACCAAAGAATTTATCTAAGAGGGCATCATCCGTTAAGGCGACCCGTTCAATTAGGGCGCTATTCGCTTTAAGGACTTTTTCTTTCTTTTCATCATAGACGACATCATCAACAGCTTTGCCAGCTTCATAGCGGCGCGCTTTTTTGGTGACGACATTAATATAGCCATCAAATTTTTCATCGTGGCCAAGCGGAACAACGAAGGCGACACAGTTTTCGCCAAATTGTTTTTTAATATCTTCAAGTAATTTTTCATAATGGACTTCTTCTTTATCCATTTTGTTAATGACAATGAAGGTGGGGACCCCATACTTTTTAAGTTGGTTATAGTTTTTTAAGGTCCCCATTTCGATTCCTTTTTGAGCATCGATAACTAAGACGGCACCTTTAACAACGTTTAAACTACCAATTACATCATAAACAAAGTCATCATTACCTGGAGCGTCAATTAAATTAAGCCGATGACCAGCGTAATCAAAACTGACAACCGCAAGGTTTGTTGAACTTTGCCGATTTTTTTCTTCTAAGGTGTAGTCACTAATCGTATTTTTGTTTTCGACGGTTCCTTTTTTATTGCCCGTTGCTTTTGCGGCAAGTGCTTCAATTAAGCTTGTTTTCCCGCTGCCACGGTGGCCAAGGAAAAGAATATTTCTAATATTTTGTGTTTCTAAAGGCATAGACTGCCTCCTTTCCTATTAATTATAAATTTGTTCGAGTTTTAAAATCGGGATCTGCGGCTTCAAGTATACTTACTGCTTCCGCATAGACGTCATCACTAGTTTTACCGGAGACATTAATAGTAAGACGTGGTAAAACTTCTGGTTCGGACCGCCATTTCATAACATAGTCTTCAAATTCTTCAATTGTTTGAAGCGGATGAGTTAAGTGAATGGGGTGACGATTTTCATAATGTTCACGGTAAAGTAACCGTTCATATAAAACATCAATATCACCAGTTAAATGTAATAAGTAAACAGGAACTTTATGGAAATTCGTTTCTTGTTTAATTCTTTCGAGTTCTGGTTGATGGAAGTTTGCTTCGAGAATTACACTTGAACCAGTGCGAACTTGCCGGTCTAAAATGTGTAATAAAACTTCTTTGGAAACAGTGGAAAGTGTTTTGCTTAATTCGGGGGTTTGAACTTCAGCTTCATTACCTAAAATTTCTTTAATTCTTTCTTTGTTATAGTAGGGAATGTGATAGTATTTCGACAAGTTTTTTGCGAGCCGTGATTTTCCAACCGCGAGGTCGCCTGCGATAATAATTATTTTTGCCATAATTTCTTTATCTCCTTTGCTAAATTAATATGGTTTTTATTTGCTCTTAAGTAGTTGAATGTTCGCCTCCTCTCACTTAAGAGTGATTTAGTAAATTTGTAATAAAAAAAACGCCTCCTAAAGAACACTAGTTAGCGTTTAATTCCAATCTAAAATTTTCTAATGCCGCGATGCGGCTACGTACCCGTCCAAGCAATGATTTAATTTCGTGGCGCTTCATTATTAGCCCCGTAATCCTTTCGCTTGACGTTCCATGTTTTCCACAACAACATCAAAAAGTTCACCTAAACTAGCAGCATAGGCAAGAATTTCCCACGGACGGCATGTATGAAAATGAATTTTAATTAATTCATCATCACCCGCGACAACTAGGGAATCGCCTTCAAAAGTATCAGTAATATAATCACGGATTTGGTCTTCATTTAGTCCCGTTCCTTCAATAAGAAGTTGGGTATCAAAAGTATATTCAATTGGATGCATATTTTACTCCATTTTTTATAAAATTAAGCGCATTGCTTTGTGTATCTACATTATAGCGAATATTTAAATAAATTTCATTACTAATTTATAAAAAATCTCTTAAAAAGCCAAAGAAGCCTTTTTCTTTGATGCCTTCTTTCACAATTGAGAGTTCATCGATAATAATATCGTCAAGTACTTGCATACTTAAGACTTCCACCGGCGCTTTATCATCTGTTAAAACATGGTTCCCGATTGAAGGTTTAACAATGCGATTACTTATATTATTTAATTGTGTTTTAAGTTCACCACTAGGGAGAAGTTCGATTTGATTTGAAACAAGTTCTTCAACTTCATCATTATTAGAAGCAAAAAGGAGTCGATTTGAACTACCAGCAGTAATTGTATATAGATGATTAAACGCGGTCGCACTTGTATCAATTAAATGTTCATTAATTGAACCAGGCAAATCGCTTCGCATATTCATATTAAGCATCATCATTCCATCATCCTTTAAATGTTCTTTGATAATTCCCATAAATTCTTTTGAAGACATCGCAAAGGGAATTGAAATATCTTGATATGCATCGATAAAGATAATGTCATATGTTTTATCTTTTCCTTTTCCATATTCAAGAAATGAACGCCCATCATCAACATATACATTAACCCGTTCATCTAAAGCAAAATACTTATACGCGAGATCGACAATCTTTTGATCAATTTCTACACCATCGATATTTACATTGATGTCCGGATAATAGTGATATAAATATTCGCTATAAGTGCCCGTTCCTAGCCCAAGCATTAAAACATCAAGACTTTCTCCTAAGGGCACAAACATCGGGGCAATGACGGCAACATCGTAATACCCTCCATAAAAGCCAATTGTTTCATATTTAATACTTTGCATCCCAATTAAAACGTTCGTTGATAAAATAGTTGTATTTCCTTCTTTATATACGCGTAAATAGTTATAAATACTTTCACCTTCATATTCGATATTCGTGTCCCAAAAGGCGAGTTGCTTTGAAGTAAAGGCGCTCGAAATCATAAAGATAATTGCTAGCGTTGTCCCAATTGATGAGCTAACAATTTCTTTTACTACAGGCTTCTTTTTATCTTGATGATCATCAACGATTTTCATAATAAAGTAGGTGACGCCTAACGCTAATAAGATGGAAGCGAAAATAATAAATGTAATGTTCGTGCCAGTATATGGAATTGTGACAAACGTTGGGAGAAATGTTCCAATAATACTTCCAATCGTATTTAGCGCTCCTAGGCGTCCGACAACTTTTCCGCTTTCTTCAACATTTTGCACAAAGTATCTTGTTAAACTTGGTGTTGTTGTTCCTAGTAACATTAGTGGCACAAAGAAAATTAATAAGCAACAAATTAATGAACTCCAAATTAAATAATTACCACTAATAATCATCGCAAGGATTAATGAAACACCAGCGATGATATATTTACCAACAAGCGGAATTAAGGCAATCCACGCGGCTGCGATAATTAAGCGAAGATAAAGTTTACTTGGGTTTGGATTTTTATCCGCCGACTTCCCACCCCAAATATTACCAACCGCCATCGCAATCATAATTGTCCCAATTATCATCGTCCAAATAATTTGGCTACTACTAAAGTAGGGCGAAAGTAACCTTGAGGCGGCAATCTCCACTGCCATAATCGATAGACCACTAAAAAAACTTGTAAGATATAAAAACCATTTGCGTTTAACCATAAGCTAGTTCTCCCTTGTTTTATAAAAGTTATTAATTTTCTATTTCCTAAAAATCTTCGTAATCGCTTTCTCTAACTATAATTATTGCAAAATATAAGAGCTTTTACTATCACGATTATTTAATAATGCTTGCGCAAGAAAAAAAGGAACCGTGAAGTTCCTTTTACTTAGAAAATTTATAGTACTTGTGGATCAGTTTTCCAATCAAATAGTGACGCCGGGTCGTTAGCGTTTGTGTCACGACCTTCAAGCGGTAAGTCTAACGCACTTTGGGGGCAAGCAGGTGTCGTTGGGGTATTTAAATGAGCATTGCGCGCATTATCCTTTTGCCAAACTTCCCGCGAATCACTTAACATTGGTGTTAAATCAACAGTGTTTAGGTCAATCCCTAATGCTTCCGCGACCCCTTCGCCATAGGCGGGATCGGCTTGATAGCAATGAATAATATGCCGGTGTTTAATTTGGAGTGTTGAATCACCCATATTTCGGGCGGTATTTTCAAATAAAACAAGTTGTTGTTCTTTATTCATATTACGGAATAATTGACCAGCTTGCGAATAGTAATCATGGTCATCCGCACGGTAATCATGATGTTTAATTACTCCACCTTCTAAGGGCGGTTCACTAAAAGCGGGATGATCAAGCCAGTTACCATAACTATTTGGTGTGTAATGGTTTTCACTACCATAATTTCCATCAACGCGCATTTGACCATCACGGTGGAAGCTATGTTTATGTTTAACACCTAATGCTTGGTTAACGGGGATTGAATCGTTATTTACGCCTAAGCGATAACGTTGGGCATCGCCATATGTAATAATTCGGGTTTGAAGCATCCGGTCAGGTGAAAAGCCAATGCCTGGGACATTATGTGATGGGTCAAAGGCGGCTTGTTCAACTTCCGCGAAGTAGTTAGCAGGATTCTTATTTAATTCAAAGTAACCAACTTCAATAAAAGGAAACTCCTTCTTTGGCCACATTTTTGTTAAGTCAAAGGGGTTTGTTTTATAGTTTTTGGCTTCTTCTTCACTCATTACTTGAATATACATTGTCCAGCGCGGGTAATGACCTTGTTCAATCGCCGTATATAAATCACGTTGATGTGATTCACGGTCTTTACCAACAACAAATTCGGCTTCTTGGTCAGTTAGGTTTTGAATACCTTGTTGACTCCGAAAGTGGAATTTAACCCACACTCGTTCATTTTGTTCATTAATTAATGAATATGTATGCGAGCCATGCCCATGCATATAGCGATAGGAGCTAGGAATGCCGCGGTCACTCATCGTAATTGTTACTTGAAGTAAGGCCTCCGGAAGTGATGTCCAAAAGTCCCAGTTCGTATTCGCGGAGCGCATATTGGTCCGCGGGTCACGTTTAACTGCGTGATTTAAATCAATAAACTTTTTCGGATCACGGAAGAAAAAGACCGGGGTATTATTACCCGCTAAATCCCAGTTACCATCTTCCGTATAAAATTTCATCGCAAAGCCCCGGATATCGCGTTCCGCATCCGCTGCCCCGCGTTCCCCTGCGACTGTCGAAAAACGGACAAACATTGGGGTGACTTTCCCAATTTCACTAAAGACTTTCGCTTTTGAATATTTGGTGATGTCGTGGGTGACAACAAAGTGACCAAACGCTCCACTCCCTTTGGCGTGCATTCTTCGTTCTGGAATTACTTCCCGGTTAAAGTGGGCGTGCTTTTCAAATAGCCACACATCTTCCATAACTAAGGGACCCCGAACACCAGCGCTCATTGAGTCTTCATTATCATAGACTGGTGCGCCTGAGGCTCTTGTTAAATTTGGTGATTCACCTTTTACATCATTTCGACTTCC
>DIQT01000018.1:0-3142 GCA_002427365.1 Caryophanales bacterium UBA5455 | reverse complement strand
GACTTCCGATTGCGGGGCCTAAGCCATTTTTGCTCATCGGATCATAATGATCTTTTCTTTCCATACGTTACCTCCTAAATTAATTATTTTGTATGTAATTAATTGTATTGTAACAAGAATTAAACATTCTAAAAACAATGTACTTAAAAAATTAAAAATATTTCTTAAAAAAATAGAATATATAAGATTAATAATAGATAATTATTTTATTTGGTATGGAAACGTTTTTTGATTTCATTAAGTAAATCTTCGCGTAAGACAATCGCAATTGTTAGTAAAAAACCAATCGCAATTGAGGCAAAAACAATATAGGGCCACCTCATTTTGCCGCGCCAAATAATGATCGCTACAACGCCAAGAATGACCGACATAACAATAAATAATAACAGTGGAAATACATTTTGTTTTTGTCTACGTAAGTTCGAAAAGAAAAGAATTCCTAATAGCACTAACCCACCAGCGCCAACCAGGACAATAACCGAAATATCCATCGTTGGGGCAATTGTATATTTAATAATAACTAATAAAATCGCCGAATATGTCACAAGTTTAGCAACGTTTGATAAGCGGTTATATTCGACTAATTGGGGCGAAATCGTAAATGACCAAAGCATAAAAAGCCCCCATAAGGCGACGAGACTCCACGCTTGGCCACCTAAAATTAAATTAATAACGGGTGTGGCAATAACAGCAATAATAAATGGCCATTTTGCCCATTTAATTACTGTTGATAAATCAACCTTCCCTTTTTTACTTGCGGGTGGATAAGTGTTTTTTACTTTCATATAACTCACTTCCTTCGATTTCGACGGGAATTTGATCAGCTTCAAGCAACGCTAGAAGACTTTCTTCAAACGCCGGGTCATTAGTGGATTTAGTAATTGATAATGTTGTGACATTTTCAAATGTAATTAAGGTGACCGAGGTGCGGTTAATATTATTTGGACCAAGAACAAAATCAAGTGATTCAATATGCTCCGTAAGTTCGGGGGCAAAGGAAATAACACCTAAATTTGATAACGTTGAGGTATACGCTCGTTCCCCTAAAAAACCATAAATTTGTTTTGCGATTGGCCGCTTAACCGCAAGCGGGATAAAGCGAATCTTATGTACAAGATTTTTTGTTGAATACGCCATCTCGGTCATTTTTTCTTTTGTGGAATTTTCTTTTAATTGGCCATTAACAATTTCAATTGTTTCCGTTTTGCTTTTAATATCTTCAATTGGTAAACGAAGTGAAAAATACATACTAAAGTTGCGTAAAGTGAGGCTAGGATAAAACTTACGCATATTAACGGGTACTTGAATAGATAATTCACCCGATAAGCTTTCGGTTGCGTATTTCATCGCCATTAAGTTTAAGGCCCCGATATAGCCAGTAATAGTTGTATTTCGTCTACGGGCGGTTGCTAATAATTTTTGGGTATCCATTTTAAAATGAATAATTTGGGATGGTTTAACGCGGGTTAATTTACCACTCATTTGGAGGGCTTTTTTATTCATAAGACCCGACGTTTCTGTTTTTTCAATATTTTCAAATTCATTCACATTTTCTTCACTTAAGGTTGGAACATTAATATCTAATGTTGTTTCATCAGGGTTAGAATGAACGCCTAAGAGCCGTAAGTATTCGCGGATTAGTGTTTTTAAAAACACAATTCCCCCGGTCCCATCGGTTAAGGCATGGAAGATTTCGACACTAATCCGGTTTTGATAATAAAGTACTTTAAAGGTCCGAGAATTAGTAAGCGATACACGGATTGGTTCAAACGGTTTAGCGGTTTCTTCTTCAATCGCATAATGCCCTTTGCGGGAATCCAAATAGTGCCAAAAGAAACCTTTTTTTAAAGTTGTTGCAAATTGAGGGAACCGTTTAATGCTAAAAGTTAACGCGATTTGTAAGATTTCAGGAACGACCGGTTCTTTTAAATACGCCGATACACGAAACATCGCCATTTGGTTATACCCTAAGGCGAGCGGATAGATTTTCGCCGAGTGATCAAGCGGGAACCATTGTTTGGCCTCGCGGGCATAAAACCCACCCATATTAGCGAGATCAAGACGTTCAAGTGCAACGCTTAAATCAACACCATTTTGCCGATAATATAAAAAAGCATGGTAAAAGTCATTTATTAATTGAATCGTATCCTTTTCTGTTAGTTCCGTTCTTTCTTGAAGGTTGATAAAAAATTCTTCAAGCGGGGCTTGAAATTCAGGTTCGACACTATTAATAAAATCAGTAATAAGGTTTTTGGTCTTTTTCATTTGTCGGCCCCTTTCTTTGTGGCGGTAAAACATCTATAAAGCGTTATTAGTATAAAGAAATTAGGCGTGAAGATAAAGGATTATGAGATTAACGCCGTGAGCAATCGACAAAGCAATTAGTTATTTCTTTCGCAATAACTTGGTAACCAACACCTGAAATATGAAGTCCTTCAAGCGTATAAGCTTTATTCATTCGTCCTTTAGTATCACTAAGCGGGGTATACATATCTAAATAGGGGATATTATACTTTGCTGTCAACTCTTTTAGCATTTCGTTTGTTTTGCGAATTTGTTTATTGGAACGGATCCCCACAATAATTGGAGACAGCCACATTTTTCGCCGGGAAATTGGATATAAAGAAATTGCCACAATCGTAACATTTGGCACCTCTTTTAGTAAAACTTGATATATTTTTTCAATATTTTTAATGACGTGTTTTGGCGAACGAAATTTACCTAAATCATTTGTCCCGATTTGGACAAATACTTTCGAAGGTTGTAGTTCAACAATGTTTTCAATCCGTTTTAATAAATCACTTGTTGTATCGCCAGCAATACCGCGGTTATAAATTGTTTCTAAGGGGAAGAAATCTTGAACGGGGAAAAAGTCGGTTAAACTATCCCCAAAAAAGACATTTGCATGCAATTTAGCGTTTTCATTAAGAATCTTAAATGTTTCTAAATGATTGCGCGTATTAACTTTTAAAATTAATAAATATAAAATAACAACAATAACAAGCGCTCCAACAACACTAACAAGAACAATTTCTAATGGCGTCATAAGTTTATTTCCCTTCGTTATTTAAATTATAAAGGAAAACACAAAGTTTTCCTAACGATATTTATTAATTTATGAGCGTCAGTAAGCAAATGATTT
>DIQT01000008.1 GCA_002427365.1 Caryophanales bacterium UBA5455 | reverse complement strand
CTTTAAGTTTTTCTTTTATCAAAATGAACAAAATTACCGCTTATTATAAAAAATTTAGTATAATAACTATATATAATTTATTAGACGTTAATGTTATGTTGTTTTCGTACAAAAAAAGCAAAATAATATCAAATAAGTTAAATCTCTAGTAAAAGATTAGTTATTCCATTCGTGCTTATTTTAAAAAATCTTAAAAAATAAAGGAGAGGTTTGAGGATAATGACGAAAAAACGCATTCACCTTATTCCTTAGCAATTTCAGTTAATAAACTTAAATAAAACCAAACTATTAAATTAATGCAAAAGAAATCAAATCGTAAAATTATACCGCTACTATTCACCCTATTTCTTTTTTTGTTGCCGGCGTTATCGGTATTAACGACGTTTATCCCCCATAATGAAGAAAAATATAAAACAAATGCTCAAGTCGAAAGTCAAGTTTTTTTGGATGAACAAAATCAGCTTAGTAAAGTGGGCAAAAGGTTAGATAATATTAATAATGGTTTAATTCCATTAAATAATCTTTCAAGTGTAAAAGAAAATTCAATTAATGAAATTATCGAAACGGTTAATGACTTAAATCCAAATGATTATAGTACCGCTAATTGGCAAGAAATTAACAAACTTAAGCTAACTTATATTACAAACATTAATAATGCTTCAACGATTGATGACGTAAATGCTTTCTTAATAGCGGGTTTAGCGGCGATTAATAATGTTTTAACGCTAGAGGAGCTTGATGCTAACGACGAACTTAATAGTTTAATTAAAGATGATTCAAGTGATGATGTTAAAAATATAATTATTAAGGCTATTACCGCAATTAACAAGGCAACAACGCTCGAAGCAGTAGCAGATCTTTTAACTACCGCCAACAATGATGTCGACACTAAAGTTAAGGAAGAATTAGCGGCCGTACAAGCGCTTCAAGCCGCCAAAGACGCCGCTAAACTTGAATTAGATAACTATGTTAAAAATCCTAGTATCGATGTACAAACAATTATTACGACCGCAAAAAAGGCAATTGATAGTTCATTAACTATTGAAGAAGTTACAAATCTTCTTACTAACGTAAAATTAGCGATTGATATAAAAGTTGCGGAAGAATTAGCCGCGGTCGCACTTCAAGCCGCCAAAGATGCCGCTCTTGATGCAATTAATGATAAAGTTGACGGATTAAATAAATCTGATTATAGTCAAGAAAACTGGGCGAATATTTTAGCCGAACAAGCAAAAGCAATTGCGGCGATTAATCGCGCAAAAACGATTGAAGATGTTGGAGTAGCTAAAGATGCTGGTTTATCCGCCATCGAAGCCGTTAAAACACTTGCCCAAATTGCCGCGGAAGAACTGCAAGCCGCAAAAGATAACGCCATGCTTGAAATAGATGCCTATTTAGCGCAAATTGATAGTGTTAGCGATTATCTTATGAATATTATTACGCAAGCTCAAACCGCAATAGAAAATGCAAAAACGATAAGTTCGCTTGACCCCGATTTTATCAAAACTAAAAGCGGATATTCAAACACGCTATAATTTTGAAGTAAGTGAAGCCAAAAAAGATGCCCTTAATGCAATAAATGGTTTGATTGGTTCGCTTGATGAGGATGAATATAGTCGGAAAAATTGGCGAAGCATTTTAGATGCAAACGATGCGTTAATTCGTGCATTAGATATCGCAACAAAACTTAGTGAAGTTAATGCCGCAAACAAATTAGCGGAAAATAACATTAAAAAAGTTCTTACAATTGAACAAGAAATTATTAAAACAGCTAGAGATTCGGCGAAAGGAAGTCTTGATGCATATCTCGACCGAATTATTAATCCAAGCAATGATGTACGAACAATAGTAAAAGAGGCCAAAGCCGCAATTGACAAAGAAACAAATCCGGAAATAATTGCCGAAATTGCCGCCGCAACACTTAAGGCGCTTGATGAAAAAATCGCCGATGAATTAATTGAAGCAAAAGCGCTGTCGATAGAAGAAATTGCAACATATATTGCTGGACTTAATAAAGAAGATTATACCCAAAAAGAATGGGCGAAAGTTTTAAAAATACAAAAAGATTATGCCGCTAAAATTGAAAGAGCTCGGACCGCTGATAAAGTTGAAAAAGTAAAAATCTCTGGTATTAAAAAGATTAATGAAGTACTTAATCCTGGCCCAGTATGTTTATGGTGGTTAATTATGTCGTTAAGTTTTGTAATTATTATTGAAATTGTCGCAATCGTTAATAAAAAGATTTTAGACAAACAAGCTAAAAAGCAAATTACGGCTTTTGCTTTACCAATTCTTGCCATTCCACCAGTTTTTATTCCAAGTAATGCGTGGCTAATTATTTCACTTGAACTACTAACGATTGTAATTCTCTTCGCCTATATTATTTATTTATATCGGTTTAATCTTAAAAACATTTTTACCCCAAAGAAAAAAGTGGAAGAAAACCAATTAGAAAATAATGAAAAAATAGATAACGAAGCTAACTAAAGTTATTAAGATATATTGAGTATTATTTTCCAAATTAGTGCTTATTTTTTCTACTATGTAAATTAGAAGCAATATTCTTATATTGCTTTGCTAAAGAAAGAAAAAAATGAAAAAACTCACATTAATTTTACTTATAGGTGCCATTTTAACTAGTTGCGTAGCCTACCATCTTTCGTAAGTTCGGAAGATATACATAGTAGTAAGGTTTCATCGTCTTTACTTAGCGAAGTTCCTTCTAATAGTCTTAATGAGGAACCGAAATCATCGGATCAAGAACTTCCTCCTAGTGAAATAACAGATAGTGAAGAAGTTAGTAACGAACAACATTCAAGTGAACAACACGAACCAGGCCTATATTTTAAACAAAAAAAATCGGTGTAATAAAAGAAAAGTGCGCAAATCGAGTATGAAGCATTTGGCTTAGCGAAAGATATTATTTGGTCTAGTAGTAATGAAAAGGTCGCGACCGTTGATGATAATGGACCATTAGTGCGCTTAACATTAAGACAGAATATTACGCGGAAATAAAAGTAACAACGTATTTTGATTATTATGAAGAAATTAATGATTTCGATGATAACAACGATATAGATTATACGATACCATATGATAACGGTGTAACAAAAGTTAGTAGTGTTAGTTATAGTGGCCAACAACGCTTTCTTAGATATTTTCTTTACCAAGGACATACTTTTTATGGTGCGTTTATTCTTACATCAAAAGCGGGCGCTACGAGTAATTTTAGTGTCGCCATCGGAACAAAAGTAAGTAGTTATGAAATTAATGTTTTAGGAAATGCGTTTGTTAATGATGAAAAATCGCTATTACTCGAATTTGAAGTTGAAATTACCGGCGACTATTATGTAGCAATTGCATATGAAGGTCCTAAAAAATATGGTCCCTTTGATTTTTATGCATTTTGGTTTTAACTTTTACTTTCGACAAATAAGATTACTTCGTGATTAATAAGCTTAATGGTAAAATGTATTTAGTAGGATAAACACATGGAAAAAGAACCGCGTTACTTTACAATCAAACAATTTAATCGGATTTCCTTTGAAGCCGCTCACGCGATCGTTAAATATCGCAAAGCAATGCGTCTTCTTGATAAGTCTTTTCGTAAGCATATTATGCTAACGGTTAGTGGGGTCAATAGTTGTAAAGCGTGCTCCCATGTCCACGCAAAAGGATTAATTAAAGAAGGGGTTGACGTCAAAGTAACCGATGCCTTAGTAAATGGTGAATTTAGCGGATTTAGTGAAGATATCACAATCGCCTTACTTTTTGCCGAACATTACGCGGACGTTGGTGGTTTTTATGAATCCGAAACGTTTGCGAAAATCGTTGAATATTATGGGCAAGATAAGGCCAAAGGCATTATGGCGACAATTAAAATTATTATGTTTGGGAATACAAATGGAATTGCGTTAACAAATCTCGTAAATCGGCTTCGCTATAAACGAAATAAAAACTCTAAGTTTTTTCCTGAACTATATAATGGAATCTTCGCGTATTTTTTGTTACCGGTATTTCTTTTAATTAACATCTTTACAAAAAAGAAAAAATATTAGTACTTATTTAATTTAATAAAAAAACGGACAAAGTGATGTCCGTTTTAAATTTAGTGAAAAATCCGACAAAACTACTTTAAAGCGGTAAGTCTTTCTTATCAAAGATGCCCATCCCTGCGCCAAAACAAATAGTGGTAACAGCGGCAAGAATCGCTAGTTTCCATATATACGTTGTCGTACCCGCAACAATCGAATTAATATCGAAGAGTGTCACCAGCGAGAAGTAATTAAAGAAGTTTAAAGACTCCATCCGCATCATCGAAGGAATCGCATCACTTCCAAATAGCCCAAGAATTGTTGCGACTAATGTTAAGACAGCAAACCCGCCACCAGCGGCAACTGCGTGCTTATAACGGTTGAAGATACATGAGGCTAAGAAGATAATACCACCAAGCGTCATTGTTGATAAAAACGCGCCGGCATTAAATAGTAACAACTTCGCCATTGTTACCGGTGTAAAGACCGGGGGTGAAAAATAGAAAAGAAGAACCGAAGCAATCGAGGTGGCAACGTATAAGAAGAACGTTGAGGAAACAAAGAACACCATTTGTGTAAATGTTACAGTGTTGCGTTTGGTTCCGGATGATAACGTATAAACCATCGATCCGGAGTCAACTTGCCCGGCAATTAAATTAACACCAGTAATAATTACATAAACAATTCCAAGTAAGAGTCCGACAATTTTGAAATAAATATTCCCAACCGCCATTGTGTAAACATCATAATCTTGCATGTCTTCCATGGCGTTTTTTAAGGTTAAAGGTAATTCATCTAAGAGCGTTAAAGTAATATCTTTTTGTAAAGCTAATTTCTTTTCTTTAACGGCGGCTAAATATAGTTCATTACTTTCATAATCCGCTTCATTAATTAACGAAAGTTCATAATCAAGCCGATAGCGATAAGTAATCATCGCATCCATTGATAATTTCTTTAATCCTTCGTAATCAAAACCAAAGCCAAAATATGTTTCCATCGAAACTTTATAATCTTGTAACGTTTCTTCAATTGTTTCAAGTTGCTCGGAAGTTGATAGACTTCCCGCAAGGAGCATTTTCGCGCCATATTGCGCCCGTTCATTCCGATATGTTGTGCGTTCGGGTGAATTAATATAAGTTAGATAGTCATCATTAAATTGGAAATCAACAAACGACGCCATTACTTTACTTATTAACGTTAAAATATCGTAGTCCGCTGGTGTGGAACCTTCTTCAAACGATTCATACATATCATTAAGTTCGCCACCAGGATTTAAGGAAAACATCGCAGCGCCGAATAATTGTTCATATTCATCACTATCCGATGTATAAGATTCATCAAGGTCTACGATATAAGTATCGACCTTTTGCATATAAGCATATGTGGCGGCTTCATAAGAATTTTGAGTAAAGTCTTGAAGATGGCTATTAAGACTTGCTAACTCGCCCGCTATTTTAAGTTCATCAACTTGGTCAACAATAGTATTAGCAAAAGTCGTGTCAAACGTTTCTAAATTTTCGTAACTAACACTATGAAAACTAATTGCAAGATTTTGGTATTGTGCCTCAAGATTATCTTTAACAATAACTTCGGTAATTGAAGTAGTTAATCCGGCTAGCCCATCACCACTTGACACTAACATAATAATTGACAACACAAAGACGGAGACAAAGACAATTGAGAGCCACTGAATCCAATTTGCCTTCCAAGATTGTTTGTAGAGTGCTTTATTAAACATTATTACTATTCTCCTCTCTGAAGCCCGCAACTTTTTTAAAGTGCTTTTCTAATGTATATTTAATTTCGGTAATAAATTTTAATTTATATGTTGTTAAATCGGTAAGAAGTTGGTCAACCTTTCCGCGGTCAACTAGAATTGTTACTTGGTTATATTGAGGTTGATCACGGACAATTTTATAATCAAGTTTTTTAAACTTTTCGTAATCGGCATTATTCGTAAATTCAATTTTGAACTCTTGTTTCTTTGGTGTCTTAATATCTTTAATATCCACTCCGCCAATTAAATGACCATCAAGTAAGAAGATGACCCGGTCACAATTATCTTCTAATTCTTCAAATGATTGCGAGGACATAAAGATTGTTTTGCCTTTTAAATGTTCTTCCTTTAAAATATTTAAAAAGTTAATGCGCATTAAGGGGTCAAGACCTGTTGTTGGTTCATCTAAAATTAAAATATCAGGATCATGAATTAAGGCGGCGACGAGCGCGGTTTTTTGTTTCATCCCCTTCGACATCCGTTTTAAGTTTGCGCTGGGGTCAAGCTTTAAAACTTCGATTAATTTATTTGCATTTGAATAATCTTTAACTTTTAAAAATTCGGCCTGGCTTTTTAAGAAGTCGGTCCCATAAAGTAAATCGGGAAAGGCAATTTCACCAGGTACATAGCCAATTTGACGGATAAAATTGGAAGAATGTTTCCACGATTCTAACCCTAAAACATAGCAATGGCCGTTTGTTGGTTTAATAAAGCCAAGAATTAAACGAATTGTTGTACTTTTACCCGAACCGTTAGTGCCAATAATCCCAACCATTTCGCCTTTTTTAATTTGAAAGGACAAATCAAAAACGCCTTTGTTATCGCCAAAGTCTTTGGTGAGATGTTCAACGTTAATAATTATATTTTCCATACTATTTTAACCCTTCAAATCCTTTATCCGAGCCATAAAACTTTAAGAAATAATCTTCGAGTGATTCTTTAATATTTGTAAACTCGGCAACTTTAAATTCATTTAACGCATGGACAACCTTATCGATATTGTCATCATGTGTTTTAATTAAGATTTCTTTTTCTTCATCATTAACCTTAAGAATTTCTAAAATATCAAAGTTGTTATTTTTAAAGCGGTTATATGAATCTTTCGTTTTAAATTTCAAAACATAAAACTTGTTTTTCGCATGTTTAAATTCATTAGCGATAAACATTTCAATAATTCGCCCTTCTTTAATAATTGCAATCCGGTCGCACGTTTGGTCAACTTCATTAAACATGTGCGAAGAGAGTAAAATTGTTTTTCCGCGTTTTTTCTCTTCCTTAATAAAGTTAATAAACACATCTTGCATTAATGGGTCAAGACCAGAAGTTGGTTCATCTAAAATCAAAATATTCGGGTCATTCATAAAAGCAACAACAATCGCGAGTTTACGTTTCGTCCCTAACGACATTTGTTTCGTATTTGTTTTTAGTTGTTGATCATCAAGCTTAAATAATTCACAAAGCATATCTAAGCGTTCCTTATCAACTTTTTTCGTTAATTCTTGTAGCATTTTAATAACTTCATGGCCATTTAAACCCGCCGGAAATGCTAGTTCGCCAGGAATATAGCCAACATCTTTTAAGTTTTCAAAGTAGTTAGCAAATGATTCGCGTCCATTAATCGAGGCCACACCTTGATCTGGTTTCGAAAAGCCCATTAATTGACGAATCGTTGTTGTTTTTCCTGCGCCATTTGGGCCAAGAAAGCCAAAGACTTCCCCTTCGTGAATTTCAAAGGAGATATCAAAAATGCCGCGATTAAAGCCATAATCTTTTGTTAAATTTTTAACTTCAATAACACTTTTCATAAAAATCTCTCCGCAGCAAGAAAAAATAACTTTTCTTGTTCTCGCATTTATTTGTTTCTAGTTTTATTATACATTGAGTAAATAAACTTAACAATAAATTTAATTTAGGCAATTTTCATATAATGTCCATATTTTTTTGGAAACGGAAAAATAAAAGACTTCACTCATTAAATAGAAAGAAAATTTCCGAGCTTGATGATTATTATAAAAAAAACGAAGAACTTATTCTTCGCTTTCATTAACGCTTTCTTCAGTATTGTTTTTTAAAGCGGTATTAATTTGATGACGATAAACAACATATTTAGTAAAAAGAAATTCGGTAATAAAGTTTAAGAGCATGCTTAGTCCTAAGACAAGATATTCATTCCAGCCAATGGCCTCAAGAGCATTGCCGCCCCACGTTGTTAACGGCGTAAATATGGCGTAATAGCCTAAAATTTTTAGCATTGCCAGTGGTACATTCGCCGCACTTTTAAAGGTGAATTTGCGGTTAAACGTAAAATTCCAAATAATAGAAAGAAGAAGTGATGTTAAATAGGATGTCCAATATTCGAGCTTTAACACCTCATTAAAAAGAGAAAATGACCCGATTTGGATTAATCCAGCGGAAATTGAAAATAAGGTGAACTTGATAACTTGAAGCCAAGATTCTTTTTTGTTTTGTTTCGTTTCCATGGCGATATAATACGCTTAAAAATAATAAAATACAATTAATTTAATTTAGCGTTTAGATA